>NZ_CP019630.1:2828750-3185000 GCF_001999245.1 Roseibium algicola
ATCTGGGCGTCGTGGGCCTGCACGGCGGAAACCGGGCTCCAGCGCACCTTGGGACGCGGCGCATAGTGGGTTTCCAGGTGGTCGGTGTGCAGTTCGACCAGGCCTGGCAGCAGGTAGTCGCCTTCGCAATCATGCCCGTCGACCTCGGTCGGTGACCCGATGCCGGAAATCAGACCGGCATCATCGACCGTCAGGGAACCGTCGAACACTTCGCCTGCGAGAACCAGACTGGCATTCTTGAAGACTTTGGGATGCTTGCTCATGCAGATTCCTCTTGGGAAAGACGCTCGGCCTGGCTGAGCGCGTCGGCGGGAGCGACGCTGCCGGTCAGCTGAAAGACGGTATGGACCTGGAAAGGCGCGCCGCGTTCGGCTTCGGTGTAGAGCGCAACGTGGCGGCACAGCCGCTTCTTGCCGATGACATCCGCAAAGTGGTCCTGGGCGGCATTTGCCATCCGCTCCATGTCGCTGTCGTCTTCCAGTTTGTTGGAAAGGGTCAGGTGGAAGCGGAATTCATCGAAGATATAGGGATAGCCCCACCTGACGAGATAGGTGTCATGCCTTTCCGACAGTCCGCTCTTGCGGCGGCGCTCAAGATCCGCCTCGGACAGTGGTGCGCGGAACGGCTCGAAGCGACGCACGCACAGGCCGGCGAAGGCGCGCAGGGCCGGCTCTTCTGCCTCAGGGGTCAGCGCCAGAAAGCGGCCAAGCCTGTTCACGCCGAGCGCTTCTATCTCGTAAGGGGCGATTTCCGCCGCAAAGGCTGCGCAGGCGTCCAGTAGCGCTGCCTCGGTCTGATCGGCTGCAAGCGAAAACGGGGCTTTCAAAGTCCCGTGAAATCCATAGCGCCGGGGGTCGGTCGTCACCTCCTGGAAACGTGCCGATGTCATGCCGGGCAGCTCCGGTTGCGGAAGGGCCGTGCCGGAAAAGGGATCGCGCCCGAGCCAGGAATTTCCGAGCTGCATCAGGCGGTCGTCGGCATCGGCGGCGAAATAGAGGGCGTAGCGCATGAAGAAAATCGCGATTTTGAAATGTGGTTTGGCCGGGATGTGGCAGGGCCACATCCTTCAACTTTCTGAGGGAGTGACCTAAAGGCGGGCGGTGACTTTTCTGTGACAGTTTCCGCCCGTCTGCAAGCCTTTCCTCATCTCGTGGCTCAGGCGGCTGCCTCCGCGCTGAAACCGGTCACGTCGATGATGCGGTCGGCGATCTGTTCCCGGACGTCCTGGTCGTGCAGAATGCCCACCATGGCAACGCCCTGGGTTTTCTTTTCTTCCACCAGACGGACGACCACGGCCCGGTTGGCAGCGTCGAGAGAGGCGGTTGGCTCATCCAGCAGCAGGATCGGATAATGGGCAATGACCCCCCTGGCGATGTTCACGCGCTGCTGCTCGCCGCCGGAGAACGTGGCGGGCGGCAGGGTCCACAGGCGTTCGGGCACATTCAGCCGCGACAGCAGGGAGCGGGCCTTGTCGACGCCCTCCTCCTCGCTGGTGCCCTGGGCGATAAGCGGCTCGGCGACGACGTCTTCGGCCGAAACACGCGGGATGGTGCGCAGGAACTGGCTGACATAGCCGATCGTGTCTTCACGCAGGCGCAGGACCTTGCGCGGCTCGGCGCCGGCAATGTTGACGATTTCATCGCCGACGGTCACAAGGATCTGACCCTCGTCACAGCGGTAGTTGCCGTAGATCATCTTGAGGATCGAACTCTTGCCGGCACCGGAAGGGCCGCCAAGGACGACACATTCGCCGGAATTCACCGAGAATTCGACTTTCTCGACCACAGGAATGACGGTTCCGCCCTGCAGGTGCATGGTGAAGGACTTGCCGACGTTGTTGAGATAGAGGCGTACGGGCATTTCGGTCCTCATACCTGGAGAATGGAAGAAACAAGCAGCTGGGTATAGGGCTCGCGCGGATCGTCGAGCACCTGGTCCGTCAGGCCGCTTTCGATGACGTTGCCGTGGCGCATCACCATGATCCGGTGCGACAGCAGCCGGGCGACCGCAAGGTCGTGGGTGACGATGACCACGGAAAGTCCGAGATCGGCCACCAGTCGGCGCAAGAGGTCGAGAAGACGTGCCTGCACGGAAACGTCCAGACCGCCTGTTGGCTCGTCCATGAAGACCAGCCTTGGTCTCGTGACGAGGTTGCGGGCGATCTGCAGGCGCTGGCGCATGCCGCCGGAGAAGGAGCGCGGATCGTCGTCGATCCGGTCGCTGTCGATTTCCACCCGGCCCAACCAGTCGTCGGCGGTGGAGCGGATGTTGCCATAGTGGCGCTCGCCAACCGCCATCAGCCTTTCGCCGACGTTGGCGCCTGCGGAAACGTTCATGCGCAGGCCGTCCGCAGCATTCTGGTGCACGAACCCCCAGTCGGTGCGCATCAGCAGGCGGCGCTCGGCCTCGGTCAGCTGATAGAGGTTGCGCATGGTGCCGTCACGCATGCGGTATTCGATCGCTCCCGCCGTCGGCGCGAGCCGTGTCGACAGGCAGTTGAGCAATGTGGTCTTGCCGGAGCCGCTTTCGCCGACGATGGCCAGCACTTCGCCGGGCCAGAGATCGAAGGAGACATCGGCGCAGCCGATGCGGTCGCCATAGTAGCGTGTGACGTTATGAACCTGCAGCAGCGGGTCCGCGGAGGGAAAGGCGTTCATCGGGCGGCCTCCTCTGCCTGGGTGGCGCCGAACTGGTGTGCCGCCGGATCGGCCGCCATCGGGCCGAGGTGGCCGTCCGCGCGCCGTTCCTCGCAATAGTCGCTGTCGGAGCAGACGAACATGCGCCCGCCCTTGTCATCCAGGATCACCTCGTCGAGATAGACATTCTCCGCGCCGCACAGGCCGCAGGGCTTGTCGAATTTCTGCACCTCGAAAGGATAGTCCTCAAAGTCGAGGCTCTTCACCTTGGTGTAGGGCGGAATGGCGTAGATGCGTTTCTCACGCCCGGCACCGTAAAGCTGAAGCGCCGCCATCTGCTCGATCTTCGGGTTGTCGAACTTCGGCGTCGGCGAAGGATCCATCACGTAGCGGTCGTTGACCTTCACCGGATAGGCGTAGGTAGTGGCGATATGGCCGTTCTTGGCGATGTCCTCGTAAAGCTTCACATGCATGAGGCCGTAATCCTCGAGCGCATGCATCTTCCGGGTCTCGGTTTCGCGTGGCTCCAGGAAACGCAGGGGCTCGGGAATGGGCACCTGGAAGACGATGATCTGGTCTTCGCGCAGGGCCTTTTCCGGAATCCGGTGGCGGGTCTGGATGACGCTTGCCTCCGACGTCTCGTAGGTCGTGCGCACGCCGGCGGTCTTTTCGAAGAAACCGCGCAGGGAAACCGCGTTGGTGGTGTCGTCGGAGCCCTGGTCGATCATCTTCAGGCAATCGTCCTTGCCCAGAATTGCCGCCGTGACCTGCACCCCGCCGGTGCCCCAGCCATAGGGCATCGGCATTTCGCGCGAGGCGAAAGGCACCTGGTAACCCGGTATCGCGATGCCCTTCAGGATTGCCCGGCGGATCATGCGCTTGGTCTGCTCATCCAGATAGGCGAAGTTGTATTCGCCCTGTTCGAAAATCTGAGCCGTGTCGTTCATTGCGCAGCACTCCGTTCCCTGAGTATCCGGCGATAGTGGTCGAGGCGCATGTCCAGCGTTCCGGTGTGCAGCTCGAACAGGTGATTGTCGTTGTCGTAGAAGTAGATGGACCTGCCTTCACCTTCGACGCGGGCGCGCGGTGGTTTGACTTCCAGGCCAAGGCGCTCGATGTCTGCCAGCTTCGTGTCGAAGTCTTCCTCTTCGATCTTAAAAGCCACGTGATTGTAGGTGCGCTCGTTCAGGGCATCGCCCTGCATGATCGCGATCCAGACGTCACCGACCAGAAAGAACTTCTCCGGAGAAAGGGAAAAGGTGGCCTCTTCACTGGAGTAGACTTCCCGGGCCCCGAGCACTGTCGTCAGCACATTCGTCATCCTGTCCAGATCACTGACGATGAACGTCATATGACTAAGTCCGCTGCTCATTCCGCCGCCTCCTGGGTGGTGCTGCCCTCTTCTTCTTCGTGGCGGCGTTTTTCGAACCATTCGCCGCGCATCCGGCGCACCAGATCGAGTTCAGCCTGGAAATCGACGTAATGCGGCAGCTTCAAGTGTTCGACGAAACCGGTCGCCTGGATGTTGTCTGAATGGGACAGGACGAATTCGACATCCTGAGCCGGGGCGGACTGTTCCTCGCCAAGTTCCTGCCACCGCATGGAACGGTCGACCATGGCCATGGACATGGCCTTTCTCTCCACCTGCCCGAACACGAGACCGTAACCCCGGGTGAAGGTCGGGGCGGTCTTGGCCGAACCCTTGAACTGGTTGACCATCTGGCACTCGGTTACCTTGATGGCGCCGAGCGTCACGGCAAAGCCGAGTTCCTCGGCGAAGAATTCCACCTCGACCTCGCCGTAGCGGATTTCGCCGGCGAAAGGGTGTGTGCGGCCGTAGCCGCGCTGGGTGGAATAGGCCAATGCCAGCAGGAAGCCTTCGTCGCCACGAGCAAGGTTCTGCAGGCGCAGGTCCCGGTCGGCCGGGAAGGACAGGGGCTCGCGGGTCAGGTCGCCGACGGGCGCATCCTCGTCGGTTACCGGGTCCGGCTCCATCAGGCCTTCATCGCCAAGCAGGTCGGTGACGCGCGGCATGCTGCCTTCTTCAGCGGCAGCTGTTTCGACAGGCTTTTCGAGACCGTCCTCTTCGGCGGCCAACGCGAAATCCAGAAGGCGGTGGCTGTAGTCGAAGGTCGGGCCCAGCACCTGGCCGCCCGGCAGGTCCTTGTAGGTGGCTGAAACGCGCCGTTCCACCAGCATCTTTGCGGTGTCAATCGGCTGGCTGTAGCCGAACCGTGGCAGGGTCGTGCGGTAGGCACGCATCAGGAACGCGGCTTCGATCAGGTCTCCGCGCGCCTGCTTGATGGCAAGCGCGGCCAGCATCTCGTCGTAGAGCGAGCCTTCGCCCATGACACGGGCGACAGCATGGGACAGCTGCTGGGCGATCTGCTCCAGCGTCAGTGAGGGGACGGAGGTGTCGCCCCGGCGGCGCTTGGCCATGAGCTTGTGGGCGTTGCGGATGGCCTTTTCACCACCCTTTACGGCTACATACATGGTTCAGACCTCCGCTTTGAGGATGCGGGTGGAACGGGGCAGGGCAGACAGCGCATCCTGACCGGCAAAAACCAGATCGATACCCCGTGGAAACTGGCGGTTGTTGGCAATCACCTGGTCCCAGAACACCGGCGGCACCGGACCGGTGCCAAAGGCAACGGTGTCCTTGATGCCCGGACCGCTAAAGGAGACGGCCGGATGGGACCCGAAGTCCTGACCGGTCAGGATCACCGTTGTCGACCGGTCCGGATATTCGGCGGATCCCTGGTTGAAGCTCGCCAGCGGGATCATGCTCACCGGTGCACTGACCAGCGCAAAGGCCGCTTCCACCGGTTCGGTGACGATCGGGCAGCCGGTGTGGAAGCGCAGAAAGGTCTTCACGGCGTCCGACGTCATCAAAGGCTTGTCGAGCCAGATCGGCGTGTCGTAGTCGAACAGGGTCAGGGCAATGGCGGCGGCCACCTGCGTCAGCGGTGCGGGCGGCTTCAGATTGCCGGCGGAAATCGCCTGCCGCGTACCCGGCCGGGCCATGGCATTCATGATCGCGCGAAAGCAGCCCTGCGCATCGTGAACCGGGTCCTGAAATCCTGCGGCCAGCGGGGCGGCGGCGGTCTGTTGTGCTGCGGTCATCAGTTGTCTCCCCGCACCATGGTGAAGAAGTTGACCTTGGTGGCCTCGGTTTCCTTGCGAACGGTTTCCTGCGTTCCTGCCTGGGCTTCGGCCAGCGGCGCGATGATGTCCGTCTCGATGCGCTCCTGCATTGCAGGGCGTTGCCACAGGGCGTCGATCACGGCGGACTGCAGTGCTTTCTGCTTGTTGCGGCCAAGGCTGTAGGCATTGCCGGTTTCACCGGTTTCCAGGCGAACTACGCAGCGGGTGACGGTGACCTCGCCCAGGTTGAACGGACTGCCGGTGCCGCCCATGCGGCCGCGCACCATCACCAGGCCGGTTTCGGGCTGACGCACCAGCTCGTAGCTTTGCGGCGGAAGTACGTTGAATTTTTCCGCGACGGCCTCGGCGGAGGCTGCGGCCAGTGTCGCGATCACCTTCTGGCGGGCGCCCACGGATGCGCCGGGTTGGGTGTCTGGGGAGGCGGAAGAGGTAATGTCTGTCATGAAGCGCGCCTTTTGGGTTGGGCGGTTCTTCGGAAGGCGTTCGAAAACACCCTTGTCCTAGACCTGATTTGTCTATTTGTCTAGACAAATAATCCGGTTGACTCTTTGGTACCGAAATTTGATGACGGGCTCATGACGACGAACAGCACTCTCGACCGCAGCGCCGGAATTGCGGTGTGGCGCCAGATCATGGAAACGCTGAAGGCGGAAATCGTGAGCGGAGCCTTTGAAAAAGGCAGCCGCCTGCCGCCGGAATCCGAGCTTGCAAGCCGGTTCGGCGTCAACCGCCACACGGTGCGCCGGGCAATCGCCGCGCTGACGTCGGATGGTATTCTGCGGGCCGACCAGGGCCGTGGCACCTTTGTTGCCTCGGCCCCGCTCAGCTATCCTATCGGTCCGCGCACGCGCTTTTCGGAAATCGTTTCCGGCCAACTTCGGGCACCGTCCGGACGGTTGATCGGCTCGGCTGTCGAGGAAGCCGACGCCCTTCTGGCGCATCAGCTTGGCGTGCCGCTCGGAACGCTGCTCATTCGCGTGGAAACCCTGCGCGTTGCCGACGGTGTGCCGATGATCGCGGCCACAAGCTGGTTCGAACAGTCCCGCGTGCCCAATTTCGTCGCCGATTATGCCGACACCGGATCAATCACCGCGGCTTTGCAACGCGCCGGCATTTCCGATTACCGCCGCAAGGAAACGCGTATCACGGCCGAGCTGGTGGAAAACCGCGATGCCCAGCAGCTTGGTCTGGCGCTGGGCCAGCCGGTGATGGTGATGGAAAGCGTCAACCTGGATATGACCGGCAAGCCCCTGCAATACACCCGTGCCCGCGTGGCGGCCGACCGCATGCAGCTGGTGGTCAGCGGCGAGGTCTAGACGCTCGCATTGACGCGAGGTTGGTTCGTCTTATTCGCCCGGTGAGCCATGTCCGCATGATCAATCAATCCGCCGCCAGGCTCCGGGTGACACGCCCGCCATCTTCTTGAATGCGCGGGAAAACGCCGCTTCCGATCGGTAGCCTACGCTCCAGGCGATTTCCGCAATTGAAGACCTGCTGTCCCGCAATTGGCGCGCCGCGAGCTGCAGGCGCCAGGACGTCACATATTGCATCGGTCCCTGACCCATTTTTCCGGCAAACCGTTCGGTCAGCACCGTACGAGAGGTGTTGATCTGCCGGGCAAGGCGTTCCAGCGTCCAGTCCGATGCCGGGTCGGCGTGTATGGCGGTGATCGCGGCACCGGCGACCGGGTCGGTGAGGGCACCGAGCCAGCCTTCGCTCGCCGGGGCCTGCGACAGCACATGGCGACGAAGCGTTTCGATGAAGATCAGTTCGCACAGATGCAGGCGTACACTGCGGCTGCCGGGCTGGTCTGACTGTATTTCTGTCCGGGCTATGTCGATCAGCCTTTGCAGACTGTCATCAGCCCTTTCGGATGGCGAGACAAGAAGCCGGCGTTCGAGCCTTGCAAGCAGCGGGTTGAAGGGTCTTGCGTCGCAGGCGAGGAACCCGCACAGGAACAAGGCCCGCGGGTCTCCGCCACCGCCTTCCGGAACGATGCCCGGCAAGCGTCCGGCGGCAAGGTTTTCGAAAAAGTCGACGACCTCCTCCGCACTGAACTCGGGAGGCGTTCCAGCTGTGCTTTCCATCTGGTACCCATCGCCCTGCGGGAAGACGAGAACGTCACCCCGGTTGAACCGGATGGGCGCCTCGCCCGGTATGGAGGCCAAGCCTGAGCCTTCCAGGACGACATGATAGGACAGCACGTGCTGCCTGGGATCTGCAAGGATCGCGCGGTAGGCATCCGAGTGGGGAATATCGACGCACCAGGGGTCACTGGCATCCACCAGGAACATCAGCGCACCGGTCAGGCGCACGAGGTTCAGAACGTCGGCGAGTGGATCCTGTGCCGGCCCAGACCCGGCAGGGGTAGCCGTTTCCCGCGCGGATGCGGGGGCAGAACTTGCGGACGGTGGAGCATGGAGCCGGGACATGTCCAAGTTTAGCATTTCCAGCCGCAGGTAAGAAATCAACGGAAGGACACTTCGCCATGGCTGCATTCGTGTTTTTCGACGTCAGGGAAATCCACGATCCGGAACGGCTTGGTGCCTATCGCGCCAAGGTCTTTGAAACCGTGGAGCACTTTGGCGGGCGCTACCGTGTTCTCGGCGACATGGATAGCGTTCTGGAAGGTGACTGGACGCCCAATATCCCGGTGCTGATCGAGTTTCCCGACAGCCAGACTGCCCGAGCCTGGTATGAGTCCGATCTTTATGCCCCGCTTAAGAAAGACAGGATTGCCGCGGCCCGGTGTGACGGCGTTCTGTTGGGCGGGTTCGAGCATGGCCCGGGCACTTGAGGAAACAAGCGCCCGTGACGGGTGCGTGGCCGACGCTCGATCAGGATTCCGGCAAATTGGCCGGGTCGAAGTCGCACATCTCGGCGGCCTTGGCGAGGCTCTCGCTGAAGCCGGCCGGCGAGAAGCGGCCGTAGAGCCATGTTTCGCCCAGGCTTTCGCGCTCGACGGAAATGTCGATCGTTGTCTGCGCATCTGCCACCGCGGCGGCCATGTCCTTCACGAAGCCGGACGTCATCGAGATCTGGTAAGGGTCCTGCATGCCGACGGGAAACATTTCTCCTCCCAGCCAGGAATCTTCTCCGTCGATGGTGATTTCAACCAGGTCGGTCTCGGTCCAGGGGTCTTCTTCGTTTTCGGTGTAGGGCGCATATTCGTATGTGAAATCCGCATTATAGCCTTTGACGTCGAAGCTGAACTGCAACGAGCCGGAGGTGTCGCGCGCCGGGGCGTTGTTATAGACAAGGCAGGTGCTGCCGATCCTGGCGGCTTCCCAATCGCCGCTGCTGAACGGCGCGGCAGCCGCACCTGTTGCCGGCAGCAAGGCCAGCACCGAGACAAAAGCTCTGAAATTCATTCCAAAATACCTCGAATGCATATTGATATGCGGACACCGGCTCCTCGCGCGGCGGTAAGCTCTGCGCACGCTCGACCCTTTGCCGTTTCCGGCAACGCGGCGCATGCGCATTGTTGACTAGAAGCGAATTTGCTTAAGGACAGGTTCAGTAAACTGCATGTCCGGCTTCAGATCAGCCAACGATTGCTGCCAGATGGCATGCTCCATTGGCACATCGAGGAAACGGCAACTCCAATAGTGAACAGAATTAGTTCCAAAACCTTGGTAGGAATGTAGTTCTCCGCCTAACGGGCCAAGGCGAAACGTATCATTCGATCTGCAATTTCGCGGTGGTGCGACCTGGGTAATTCATGGCCGACCCCTTCGAGGATCGCAAGCTCGGCCCCTGGTATGCCTTCAGCCAGGGCTCTGCCATTTTCGACCGGCAGGATAGGGTCCTCCGATCCATGCAGGACGAAAACCGGGCAGGAAATCTCGCGGAAACGGCCAGCCCAGTTTTCCCGCGTTGTCCGGGAAGAATGGTTGAACATGCTGGCGGGGCTCTCGGTTCGATCAAGGACCTTCTCCACCCTTGCGAGTGCCGCTTCTGCATCGAAGGTGTTTGCAGTCCCGCTGCACAGCCTGTCTATTTCGACGAGGAAACGGGAAACGGTTCGCCTGTCTTGCCAGTCCAGTTCTCCGAAACCCGCAAAGTGTCGAAGAAAATCATCGGAGATTGTCGGAAGTGGAGCACCGTCCCAGCCCAAAGGTTCACTTCCGATCAGCGTGACGGAGTGAATGCGCTCCGGATGAGACAGGGCGAGCATCTGGGAGATATATCCGCCGAGGGACATGCCTGCCAGGTGTGCCGCCGGCAGTCCGTATGACTCCATTACGGCCAGGACATCCGTCGCCATGTCCTCAATTGCGTAGGTCGCTTCACCAGGCGGCACTGTTGTTGAGCATCCAGTATCACGATGGTCGAAGCGGATGACAAAAAAACCCTGTTCGGCCAAGGTGCTGCACAATTCATCCGGCCACCCGACCATGGACGCGGTCGCCCCCATTATGAGGAGGAGTGGCGTACCTTCAGGAACTCCGAAGGTCTGGGTTGCAATGCGAACGTCTCCACTGTCGACAAACATCAGGTCTCCGCTCTCTCTGGCAAGAGAGCTTCTTGCAAAGACTGCAGCTGACACGACCAACGCCATGGCATCTCGCCGATTCATTGCGCCCTCCATTTATAACCTACGCGAAGGTTATAAATGGAAGTGAGTTTTGTCAATCGATAGGCAGCCATTTGAACGCGGTTTCGAGACGTTCGAGGACAAAGGTTGGCAGTGGAACTCTTTCGTCACTTGCAACCCATTGCATGGTGGCGCCAGCGATTAGGGCATGCAGATGGACTGCAATCTCTTCCGCATGCTGATGGTCGGTGAGACGAGCCGCTATCGCGGCCTGGACAAGTTGATACCGTTCGTTTGCACAAGCCCGGAGAATGGGATCGCGCGCTTCCAGAGCCGCGATCGCAACCCGTGCGGAGAACCCCTCTCCGCTGCCCATGCTCTCGACAATCTCGACCAGAAACCGCCAGAGATTGTCTTTTCCCCGGTTGACAGGAAGTTCGGCAAGCCAGGCCCTGGTCGTGTCGACCTCATGTCTTGCCATCCTGTGGAGGATGGCGTCGCGATCACCAAATCTCTGGATGAGAGTTGCCCGGGAGAGCGCTACCCGGCTGGCAACGTCACTTAACGTGAAGCCTGCTCCTTTTTCCGTCAGGACTTCCAGAGCGGCATTGAGAACATCAAAATCCGAAACTTTCTTTGGCCGCGGCATTCTTGATCCGTCTTGTGGCTGAGCTGAAAGCCTTGTGTCGCACGTCATCAGAAATCCGCGCAAGGAAACAATGGCTACGCTGAACGAAGCAAGACATGTTGCGAGGGGATAACCGGGAGGCTGAATGTCTTAGTGGCAACCCAAAAAGCCGCTGCGTTAACCCGAATGCTTACTATAATTACGCGCGCTGCTCGAAGACGAAGGGAGCGAGAGGAGCCGGCGAGCGTTTCCGAGAGGGAGTGAGCCTCAGCTCAAACGGATCGTTCCCGAAAACTTGCCACTCAAGTTTGGAGCCGAGTTTCAGAAGACCCCAGGCGTGGGCAGGCTCTTCGCCCGTGGTGAAGCATTCGGTCAGGCTTTGCTGTGTGAGGTGTGGAATGCCGTCAATTGTTGTGACCGTGTTCCGGTGCACGTGTCCTGCGATACAGGCGAGAGGCACCCGCGCCTGGGCAATAGCTGTGCGGATGCGCTGTGATTGCGGATAGGTCGAATATTCGGCATTTCGCTCAAAATAGTAATTGCCGATCTGGCTGTGTCCTGAAAACGGGATGTGACTGGCGATCAGTGTCGGCTTGTCCGCCTGCTGGGTCATCTGAGATAACCAGCGAAGGTCGGCTTCAGGCAGAACAAACCCTGCGTTCGTTTCATGATATGTGAATTTGGTGTCGGCGCGCCACACTGCAAGTTGCCAGTCACCGAGGTCAATTACGGTGTTATCCAGCCCAGTGCGCAGGATTTCCGCGTTTTCACCAACGCTCAGGTTGTCACGATCATGGTTGCCGCACAAATGCTGGACCGGTGCGTCCAGTTCCGCGAAGATTTCTGCAACCTCTCTCTGGAGACGCATATCTGTTTGTTTGTCAACGTCGGTAATGCGATCTCCCAGATCAAGAACAATGACTGGCTTTTCGGTGTTTGCCCAGACCACGAAGTCCGCGAGAGAATGGAGAGCAGATTTTCCATGCGTTGCGTGATGATGAATATCTGTAACAACTGCAATTCTGATCATGTGATCTGATCCTGGTTCGGAGGCGCGATAGTTCTGTCACCGCGGGACGTTGGGGTCGATATGACCAGAAACGTCACTCCGGAACGTTCGTCGTTTCTTGCCTGATGGGATACAAGGGGCGGGATCTCGATGCCCTGCCGGGCCGGGACCTTATACAAATGGCCTTCTATCTCCATCGTCAACCAACCATCGAGAACATAGAAGAATTGCCTCGCGCGGGAGTGATAGTGACGCTGTTCGGCTGTGCCTGCGGGCATGAACTCCTCGATAATCAGGAGTGGGTCGCTGTTCGCCAGAACCCAGCCGTCACAGTTGTCGCCCCAATTGTAGTGTGCCGCCGTTTCGGTGCTCACGAGCGTGTACATGCCTTGACCTGTGTTGAGGTTTGATTTTGTTGTGCGTTCTGCACGAGCGGCAACACCGGTGCCTGCGTCGGAAATTGTCGATGCCGGCCAGCCCGATCTGGGAGGGTTAGTCGAACATGCCTTTCGGTGTTTCTCCCGCAAGGAAGGGGGCAATGAACGCATTAAGCAATTCCGGTTGCCGAATGATCGCGGTGTGGGAGGTTGCCGGCAAAATCGCAAGGCGCGACGCGGGCAAGGGATTTCCCAGATCGCCCATCGATCCGCCGCCCAGAAGACGGAACATTGCCACCGAGTGCTCAAGGGTCGAGACGTCGGCGTCGCCGGAAATCAGGAGCACAGGGGCCTGCAAGGTCCTGACGTCCTCTTCCCAGGATACCGGCTCATGTTCCAGACCGATCATGCGTGTAACGAAATCGTCGAACCCGTCCGGATCGGGTGCCAACCTTTCCCAGTCTTGCTCGATCGGTGTTCCGGTGAACATATCTGGCGTCATGGAGGGTACCATGGCGCGATATTCCGGCTGCATGCCCTCAATGTCGTAGGCAAGGGATGCGGCGACCAGTTGATCGACCTTCCCAGGGTGGCGCACCGCAAGCTGAAACCCGACTGCGGCGCCCATGGAATAGCCGAAAACGTCTGCTTCTGGCAGGTTCAGGGCATCCATGAATAGGGCAACATCTTCTGCCAAGGCAGGGTAAGTTATGGACCTGTCTATATCTTCCGTCCGGCCGTGCCCTTGGAGTTCGACCGCGTAAACGCGTCTGGTCTCCGCCAGCATTGGGATGATGTCACCCATAGACTGAATGTTCATGTATGCCCCATGGAGGACAACAATCGGTTCGCCTTCACCGCTAATCTCGTAATACATCCGCATGCCGTTCACCTCGGCATAGCCGTTTTGTAGTGTAGAGTCGGCAAGCGCGATGCTGGGTGACGCCAGCATCGACAAGATCAAAGCCGCACTCGTCATATGTCTTTTCATGGAAAGGTTATCCTCAGCCTTGCCTGTCGCACCTGACTGTCAAAGACTGCGCGCGAAAGCTTCGAGTTGGTCGAGGCAGGTTCCCCATCCAGAGTGGAAACCCATTTCCTCGTGCCGTTTTCTGTCTTCCGGATTTTTGTGCATCACCAATGCCCGGTAATACGTTCCGCCTTCGGTAGGGCGCATGGTGATGTCCACGCTCATGAACGTTTCGCCGTTGGGCCTGAAACCTGGCCCCATGGCATCAGTCCAGACCAGTCGCTGCTCGGGTTTTGCAAGTAGAACGCAGCCGGGAGGTTCTGCCATTTCGTTCCCTTCCGGCGACGCCATAACGACAGTGAAAATCCCGCCGGGATGCGGTTCGATAGCGGCCCGCGCCACTGTCCACGGTTTGGGGGCAAACCATTGAGCAAGCAGCTCCGGTTCTGTCCAGGCGCGCCAAAGCTGTGCGGGAGATGCGGAAACCTTCCGTTCGAGCACCAAATCAAGTTCGGGGTCGTGTGTCATTCCTTGTCCTCTGCCTCATTCATGTTGGCCAGAAATGCGTCGAGCCGATCGAGCCGCGCCTCCCAGTGGCGTCGCTGTTGTTCCAGCCAGCCTTCTGCAGCACGGACCGTTTCCGGGCGAAGGCGGCAAGTTCGGATTCGGCCGGACTTATTCGTTTCGATCCAACCGCTCTTCTCCAACACATTGATGTGTTTGAGAAAACTCGGCAGCGCCATTTCATGGGATGCCGCAAGTTCCGAAACCGGGGCTGGTCCGTTGACCAATTGTGCGATTACCGCGCGCCGGGTCGTGTCGGACAAACAGTGGAAGATCGAATCTAAGTTAGCCATATGGCTAAGTAATGATGCGGCGTCCGTCATGTCAAGAAAGTTTTCCAGTTGGCTAACTTTTAGTCGATAAGAGCCCTCTGGCTGGCGCAATCATCGACCGGAGGGGAGATCTTCTCCGTAGGGTTCTGCGTGGCAAATTGATCCACCAATCGCTCTGAAGGCGCCTGCCTGCCGTTTCAAAGCGATGTGTCGGAACGCCAGTTGACCTGCAAATCCAGGCAGCCCAAGCTTGCGGTTGCCAACATTTCTCCCGGGCGAGGTACCTTTGTGACAGCCCCACACCGCCTTGCGTGCGACACGATCGTATTTGCTTCTACCCAGAGAACGGGCAGCACGGCGCTGGCAACGACGCTGAGTGCGTCGAAGGTGACCCGGCAAAGCTACGAGTGGTTCGGGCAGGGGCATTTCGACAAGAAGATCCGGCACTTCCTGCCGGAGTTTCACGATTTGCCCGCAACGGCAGAGGAGCTGAAGCGCTATGTGCGGGCGATCCGGGATTTTGACGCCGGTTCCGGTCTGCCGGTCTCGCTGATGCTGCACAATTATCAGTTCGACCTGTTGCGGGAGCTCGGCGTGAGGAGGCTGGAGGAGCTCTTCGGCGACTGCCTCTACGTCTACAATCTCCGGGGCGATATCTACTATCAGGCCGTATCGCTTCACATTGCCATCCAGACCCAGCAATGGGTTTCCGCGCAGGAGCGCATCGCCGAGCCCAGCTACGATTTTGAAAGTATCGACAGGCTTGTGAACTGGATTTCGCAGGACTGCGAAAGCTGGCTGGCCTATTTCAGACAGAACGGCATCGTGCCGTTCCATGCCACCTATGAGCGCTTCGCCCAGGATCCCCGCGCGGCAACACAGCTCCTGCTGGACTGGCTGGGCATGCCCGGCCAGGCTATCGAAACGACTTCACTGCAACGCCAGGCGAGCGACCTGAACACGGATTTCTATCATCGATATCTTGCCGAATGCGGCACGCGCAGAGCTTTGCAGGATCCTTGAGCGAACTTGCTTGGGCGTCGTTCCGGCGGTCGATTTGCCCCTTCGCACCGCCCCATAGGCGGATTGGCTGGCGATGCTTCAGTCAACAGCCACTTGCTTGAAGTGTGGTGCCCCTCAGGCGCTTGCGCTGTGTTTCGGGCGGATGCTCCAGGAGATCCCGAGCACACTCAGGAGCAGGAAGACCGGGAGGATCGCCAGCGGGCTTGCCGCCGCGACGAGGGCCGTCCCGACCGCGCAGGCAATGGATGCGGCGGCCTCCGCAAGCGTGGAGGCCTTGGAAGCGACCTGACGGCGCCGGAAGGTTGTGCGCTTGGCCTGTGCCCGGAACCAGAGTTGAACAAGCACTGCGCTTGCTGCCGCGGTCATGGCGCCGGCGGCGGTGATGGCAGCGCCCCAGAGCGATATGAGCGCCAGACCCAGGGAGATCGGCAGCACGATTGCTGCGATAATCGTCAGCACCGACAGCACTTTCGCCCACAGGCGTGTGAACGCAGAGATGGGGGCTGTCGCAATCAGGTCGGGTGCGTCCTCACCGGAGATGGTCAGCCAGGCGAGGCCGCCGGCAAGCTGTCCAACCGCCATGACGACAACCGGCGCGACGATCACGGAAATCTCGGTTTTCTCGCCAAAGCTGACCCAGAGCATGACTGCCGGCGGAATGAGATAGAGAACCTGCATCAGCGTCTGGGATATCAGCCAGGGATCGCGGGCGATGAGCTTGAGTTCCTTCAAGACGAGCGCGCCGAGCGGCGAATAACTGCGAAAGGTCCGCTCGGAAGCGCGGCTGCGCGGGGTCTTTTCCGTAACGCCAAGTGCGAGCACGACAATGCTGCGAAACTGGACCGCGCCGCGCCAGGCCCCGACCGCAAAAAACGCGACGGAAAGCGCCAGGAACAGGAACACGGCATTGGTCTGTCCGGCCACCGTGTGGGCGAGGAACCACCACGGCGAGCCCTCCCCCGGCGCATGGCTTGCCAGAAAGGCAGGGTCGAACAGCGTGAACCGCGACATCGACCCGAAGGACAGGATCGCCACCACCTGCATCCCGATGAGGAAGGCCGCGCCAACGACCGCTGCCAGAATTTGCGCGTAAAAGCGTGTGCGCTGCGCGCCAACCGTTCGGAACAGCGCGAGCGTGATCAAAACGCCTGCCCCGGTCGCGTTCAGCGATACCGCCAGAAGAACCACATATCCCGCCAGCCAGTGCTCCCCGCCAAGCACCACCGCAACGTTGAGGAACGGTGAGATGACCAGCGCCGACATGGCCCAGCTCGTCAAGGCCATCATGACGATGCGCACGAGAAACAGGTCACGCGAGGGGGCGGGGGAAGACAGGATCAGGTCCAGGTCATCCCTTGCGTAGAACGCACGGGTTACCGACTCCATCGCCTGTGACAGCATCATGGTGAAGCTGAGCAGCACCGTGACCGAAAGCGCTGCCTGTGCTGTCTGGTCGAGTACAAACCCTGTGGCAAAGCGGGGGGAAAGCACCGCGTAGGCGATCAGGTGCATGACCGCGTAGAAGAGGCTCATGCCGATCAGGGCGCGCCGCAGGCTCGTGCTGCGCCAGCCCGAAAACATCCAGGCCCAGTCGCGCCATGCCAGCCGCAATTCATGGCGGGAGAAGCGCAACAGGGCGGAAGAAGCCACCGTCGCTCTCATGCCACCTTCTCATCAAGGAGTTCGGCCGTATTCGCATGTGCGCCGGCATCGCCGCCCACGATTTCCAGGAAAATATCCTCCAGGGAATGGCCGCCGGCGCTTGCCCGTTGGCGCAGCTCTTCCAGCGTTCCTTCGGCAACAAGCTGTCCGCGGGCGATAATGCCGATCCGGTCGGCCATGCGCTCCGCCACCTCCAGGATATGGGTCGTCATGATGATCGACACGCCCTGCGCGACAAGCCCGGTCAGCACCTTCTTCACCTGGCGGGCAGAGCCTGCATCAAGGCCGGTGAGCGGTTCGTCGAGGATGATCAGGCGCGGTTCGTGGATCAGGGCTCCGGCGAGCGCCACCTTCTGGCGCATGCCTTTCGAGAACCCGCCGCAGCGCTCATTGGCATGGGGGGCAAGTCCGAAGGCGTCCAGAAGGCTATCGGCCTTGAACCTTGCAAGGTCCGGCTGCATGCTCCAGAGGCCTGCCACGAACTCGAGATATTCAAGCGGCGTCAGCTTGTCGTAGACCATGGGTTCGTCCGGAACCCAGGCCAGAACCTGTTTGGCGGCAATCGGATCCGCAAACGCATCGATGCCGCAGACCCTGACCGCCCCCGCATCGGCCTGAAGCAGGCCGGCGACCATGCGCAGCGTGGTGGTTTTGCCGGCGCCATTGGGGCCCAGCAAGGCGTAGAATTCGCCTTTGCGCACCTTCAACGAGAGATCGTTGACCGCGGGTTCGCTGAAGCGCTTGTGAAGATTGAGAATTTCGAGAGCGGCGTTACTGGAAGACGGCATCACTTTCTCGTCTCTGGAAGGTTTTCTCCAGTTTACCGATGGGACCTTTCGTTAATGTAAAATCCGGTCATTTGTCCTGGGCAGAAGTATCAGGGGCGAAAAAGAAAGTTGGAAGACCGGTTTGCCTAGTTCGGGATGGAGCCCGTGATGAGCCTTTCGACTTCGGCCCGTTGGTCCGCCGTGTAGATGGCACCCGGCGTCACCTTGAAGCCAGGGGTGAGGTTCAGGCGCGCGACAAACGCCTCGACCGCGACGTCGGCCACCTCCCGGGCGGGTTCCGCCCCGCTGGGCAGACCGTCTGCGACGGAGGCTTTGGAGGAAAG
The DNA here is from genome assembly GCF_001999245.1 of Roseibium algicola. Classification (NCBI taxonomy): domain Bacteria; kingdom Pseudomonadati; phylum Pseudomonadota; class Alphaproteobacteria; order Hyphomicrobiales; family Stappiaceae; genus Roseibium; species Roseibium algicola. The sequence continues at coordinate 2,846,705 of NZ_CP019630.1, forward strand.
GGTGGTTGCGGCCAGGGCATGCAGAACTTCGGGGGCATCAATCAGGGGCAAGGCCTTCAGCATGAAGACAAGACTGTCCGGCTCGGCCTCGGGGATTTGTTTCAAGAGGCTGGTTCGCGCTTCATCGTCCCCCAAGGCCGAAAGCGCCAGACGGGCTGCCAGGGCTGCGGGGGCCGTGGGCTCCTGTGGTTGTGCCTTGACCAGGCGCGTGCCGGAAAGGTGAGCTTCAAGCGCCTCTTCCGCTCCGGACGCCAGTGCCCCCAGCAGCAACACGCCGCCTTCCGCGTCTGGCGCTTCCAGCGCCGCTGTTACTTCGGCCTGAAGCTGCTCGGCGACGGGGCCCGACGGTGGGCCATTGGCCAGCACGACTTTCAGCGCTGCGGCGCTGGCGCGCGCGCGCAGGTCCGGGTCGGCATCACCGATATGGGGCAAGACGGGCGCCAGGGCGTCTGCACCGCCGACGGCGGACAGCAGATCCACCAGGGCCGATTTTTCCCCGGTGGTCTTCGCCGCGGCCAGGCGCGCGGCCAGGGGAGCGACGGCGGCCGGGCCTGCCTCCACCACAGCTTCCGGCGAGCCTCCGGCCAGCGCGGTATCGATCTCTGCCTCAAGGTTCATGTCGTCTGCCATAGTGCTTCCTGCAAGCCAGGTGAACAGAAATGCCCCAGCGATGCATCCGGCCAGGTTGCGGTGTCGAACCATTATGTGCCCGACGGATTGATGATGTTGGCCTGGGCGCGCGAAATCAGCTGCCCCGTCCGCACCGCGCCACTGGCGATCAGGTGCGTTGCGGTTCCGCTGTGCGGGCCGATGCCGCGCAGGTGAATGGTCTCGTGTGCCAGGGTTTCGGCATGGGTCGAACCGGTGATCGTGTCTTGCATCAGGCAGTTCTTCTCGGCGGCCAGAGTTCCGGCCCGGGTGTTGTTGACCGCAGGCGTCGCATCCTGCTCATACTGCCACACGAAGAAGACATTGAAATCCGCGGCAGCATCGGCAAAGGCCGTGACATCGTCCCATTCATGTTCGGCGGCCGCAACGCCCGCCAGGTGGCTGGAAAACCGCACAGTAGCGCCCAGGTTCTGTGGAACCGTTATCGTGCGTGCGCTTTTTCTGTACATCCGCACGTTGGCCTGGGTGTCCAGCAACCGGTTGACGCCTCGTATCAGGGCGTTGAGGTCGCCCATGTTGCGGTTGGTCTTGTGGCCGGCGTTGTCCTTCACATAGTGAAACGCCGTGTTGATCTTGACCTCGGTCTTGACCGAGATTTCCAGAATGTCGCTGTTGGGAACAGGCCCCGCAAACCCGGCATTCGGCACAAAGCGGACAAACCCCTTGCCGGCCTTGAGGCCCTTGAGCGTCAGATGATGTTCGGCGCCGACACGGCGATAGGTGACCCTGGCAATGTCGTTGGGGGTCAATTCGGGAATAAGGGCACCTGCCCCCCGCACCACAATCGTGCGCTCCCACCCCCTCGGCACCATTTGCCACTTGGGCGAGGCCGTGGCGTCAAAGCCGAACATGGCGATACGAGGTGCGAAGGTAATTGGCATACGTCAGGTTCCAGATCGACTGTCGCGCCTTGAATGCCTTCAGCAGGCACATCTTTCTTTTGCTTTGAAACGCACAAGAAATGGCGCGTCACAGGGCTTTGTATGACAAGTAACTGCTCTGGATAGTGAGCCGATGTGTGTGGTAATGCAAGAATTAACGTGAGGGAAGATGAGGAAATTTTATTGGTTGGTTCCAGTAAAACGGTAAGCCGAGAGACGCATTGCCGACTGGTAGATTTGGGGTCGGGAGAGGACGGTCTACTTACGTGCCTCGAACGGGTTTAGCTGACATTCGTTGGTCCAGCATGCGTTGGCAATTTCGGCACAAAGCGGCCTTTGTTGAGTGCAGGGGTGCATAGCACCACTGCATCTCAAAGCAGACGTTCACAGCCTGATCTCAATCTGCTGTGACAAAGATCTTTTAAGGCGAGCTGAGAGCACGTATTACGGCTGCATGGCATACCTTTACCTTGACGACAGCAAACATCACCGTTTTGGGTTTTCGTTGGCTGCTTTTGTAATCTGCGAAGCTGATCCGTCAGACTGTGTTGGTTCTGTCTTCCGAAGGCTGGGTTTCGATCCCAAAGAATTTGAATACAAGTCCTCGGCCAAGATGGCGGGAGACAAACGGCTTCGAGACCTACGAAATGCCATGACCTACTATATTGGCAGACATTGCAAGATTGCCGTATGCGTTGTGGATGGGGACAAAAGGCTGGGACCTGCGGCTCTCAGATTACTTAGTTCCGCTCTGTCTCACCCCAGTCTTGAAGGGCAGGATCACGATGTGTTCTTCGACGAAGGGTTGTTTCAATCGTCTAGATCAGCGGCAAACTTAGCCTCAAGTGATGCCAAACTCGCTCGTTGCAAGTTTCATTTCGAGCAAGACTCGAAAAAGTACTTGGGTATTCAACTCGCAGACCTTGTAGCCCACACTTGTAGTACGATGCTACTGGAAACGCTGGGCCATGTAACAAAAAAAGTCGTCCTCGATGCGCCTGGAGACAGCGTTTATGATGGCCTAGAGGTCGAACTCGGCTTCGAGATGTGGGCGGGTATTCGCCATGCCTTCCTGGCTAGGAACAAACAGGATATGGGGGATGACTTCGATCCAGCTATGGTAGATGTTTTTCCGTGGGGCTTGTTCATAGACGAAAGCGCAAGCGAACAGGTCTCTGCAGCTGCAATGCAACGATTCGGTGAGAATTACCTTGGATGCATTCACTAACGGCCCACAGCGACCAAATGGCATCGTCTCAATGAATGGCGGCTTTGCGTCCCCATTTCGGACGTTTACGGGTGCTCGGTCTGGTCCCTAAAACCGCCGTTAGTTACGTGTTCAGCGAAGGACTATTGAGCGCGGGGTGCGACATTAGCTCAAGAAGTGCAATCTAAGGGTAGCCGCACTTAAGCTGACATTAATTGAGATTCGAACCCAATAGCGCTGCCAACGAACTATTTTCAGTCTCCCGCTAGCGCTATGCTCAAACCGTGGCAGAAATTCTATATCTTGATCAGAATGCATGGGTGTCGCTGGCGCGAGGAGCTTGGGACAAGGCTAGTTATCCGCAGGACTATATACGGCTGGTGAAGGTCATTGAGGCTCTTCAGCAGAACCGCTTTATCGTACCATTGAGCTTCGCCAATATCTACGAAACCTCGAAGATTAACGACCCGGTCCGTCGAGCCAACATGGCACAAACTCAGGTCACAATCAGCCAGGGGCGTGTCTTTCGTGGCAGGCGTCGAATCTTGGGTGAGACGCTCACCGCATATCTGGCTGACAATTTTACGATCGCGCATGCACCGCCGGAGGAGCACTGGTTCCTGTCCGACCTATGGTTTGAAGCGGTCATCGACTATTCGCCTGAGACGTTCGGCTTCGCGTTATCGGAGGCAGCCCTCGACCATATGCGCTTCTATCCTGCAAGGGTGCTGTTCGACTATCTAACCGCCAACGATGAGGATGTGAGGCTCGAAGGTGTCAGGCGCTTTAGCGCTAGTTCGAACGATCTTGTCGCGGGAATCGAAGCACGACGGGCTATTGTCGCATCCGAGTCCTTAGCGCTGCGCAAACGCGCTTATGGCGCGCGGCTGATTATCGACGAGCTCGATTTCATCCTTGCAACTGGCCGAAGGCTTGGGTTGGATTGGAATGGTGTTAGCGATATTGGATCTTCATTAGTCCGCAGAATCGCGGTTGACGTACCGATCCTAGCTACTGAGAGGGAACTGGCTGTCCGACTCGAGGATCAGGCGAAACCCATCGCAGAAAACGACCTGCGAGACATGTCAGCCTTCGCCACAGTCTTGCCGCTTGCTGATGTCGTCATCGGCGAAAAGGCGTTTGTAAATCTCGCCCGTCAGGCCCGTTTGGACAAGACTTATGACACACGGCTTCTAACCTCTATTGACGACCTTTGATCGCGGAGCGCGTGCTGTCATCGAGAATGATAAGACAAGAAGTTCATGAATTTAACCGCCTGACCAGTCTGCTTCGTTATCTCGTACTGACTCCGCAGCCTCATCAGACAGAGTTTTCAATACTGGCCCTATTTTTCTTGTCTCTTGCTTTGTTGGGGTCTTCGATAGCTTCAACCGACTGGATATATTTGGCAATATACTCCAACGGAAGATCGTGTTCCCTGCCGCCTACGAGGACAAAGTCCTTATACCACCCGTAGGGTTTGAGACTGTCATCAATGTAGTCGGGAGAGGCCAAGTAAGTAAGAACCTTTCGTCTACGGCCCTTTTCGTTGATCACCGTGACGGTGGCGTGATCGTAGCCGTTGCCGACCCCTTCGGCTTTATCAAGGGCAGCGCGCTCGGCAGGATCAAAGCTGAAAAGGACTCCAATTACGCTTTCTTCGTCGCCGGTGGCAAATGCGTTGCACTTCCCCGAGCCGTCTACACTACGCTTATGAAAACGAAGTGCATGACCCGACAGTGTTGCGAGGCCGAGCGGCTTGCAGCTTGGCATCCGCTCCCGCAGTCGGGCGGTAGACATGTTCGACCCATAGGCAAAATAAACGGCTAGCTCTGGTGGCCCAATCTCTGTGTTCTTCAGCGACTCTACTGTGGGATCGCCCGGCTTGAGGATTTTACGCAGCGGTACCGTCATTATGCTGCACTCGTCGGTATCTTCTCCCTCGCGTGTGATGATTGGTTGCCCATCTTCGAGGTCAACGATGGGAATCGGCCTGCCGGCCCATCCGCAGTCGACGCATCGAGGTCTTTCCCATTGGACACCGGGAGCTGCGGTTTTTTCACCCTGTTCAGGCTCGAGGTGTGGCGAACCGCATTTCGGGCAATCCACAGGCACACCGCGCAGCGCACGAAGGATCAACGATGTCGCCATGCCGATGCCGTGTTGGGTCAGGGAGTAGGCCATGTCTGCATCTATCCAGGTGGCCGACTTTGAGTGCGTCAACCAGTTGGAAAACGTCCATGCGGACTCAAGCGCTCCCTTGAGGGCCCCACGACGTTCCTTATTGGTGTCGCCCGGTAGAAGATCGTTACTGATGATCTCCGCCCACTTGCGGAAGTTAGCACGCTGCGGCGGCGAGTCGGTCCAAATTGCAGCATCCTGCGCGATGCCGATCAGTTCAAGTAATGTCTCCCGGCAGCGCACGCCGACAGCCTGATAGTCGGCGAGATTGTGCGCCTGTGTCACTGCGTTGCCGGCTTCTTCAGTCTTCTCGAAGATGGCGCCGAACGGGATAATGCGGAGATCGTCTCTTTTCTGCTCCTCGGTACGCGGAATGCGGAGTATCAAGCCAATATGGAAGGTCAGAGCAAGATCCATATTGGGAAACTGCTCCTGGGAATAGAGGTTTGTGCCGCCTGTGATAACCCACCAGCGATCCTTGTTTGTGTGGATGTCCCACACGTCGTGGCGCGTATTTAGAACGGCCTCCGAGTAGACCTTCTGCAAGAAGATTACTTCGAGGTCGGGCGCCTGCCACTCAAAGTATTCGCGGACTTCCTCGATCTCCTCTTTGGTAGCTTTTAACATGACCGGCTCCAGCGATAGGCTCGACACACCATCCCACTTTAGGGGGAAAGCCTCAAATGTAGTCCAGCAAACCTGAGCTTTCAAAATCTCTTGCGGCAATGTACGAGATTTCCGGTAGGAGCTCGTTTGCGCTTTCAATCCCGGCCAAGAATGAGCGTCTGGAATTGCAGCCTCCAAATCGTAAGCTGCAAGTCCCCTAACGGCCCCTGTCCGGTCATTCGTGCGATCCGCAACGAAAGACCGCTTCCCGCCCTCTATGAACCTTCGTGCGTAGCGCAACGAACGGTGGCTTTGCAGATCGGACCGAAAACCAGTGATAGTCCGCCTTGACGACGCAAAGCAGCCCTTCCCGCGTCCTATCGCCCCAGAAACCGGAACGGTTCTGCTTCCTGGAAGTGTGCGTTGGCCATGCCGGAGTAGATGTTGGTCTGGTTGGGGCCGAGGTCGAGTTTCATGACCTTGCCGGTTTCCGGCGAAAAGTCGGCCTGGCTGAAGTCGATCCAGAAGATGTTCGGGGTCACCACGGATTCGAAGAAGTAGAGCTTGCGCTTCTGGTCGGCGACGGTGCGCCAGCGGGTGGAGGAGATGTTCGGCTGGTCGGGCGTGGTGATGCCGAGCGGCACGGAGACATTGCGGATGACGCCGAAGACGCTGGCGATCGTCTCGACCGGGCTTTCGGTTCTCGGGATGGCGTCGACATAGAATGATGCGCGGGCAAAGCGGTCCGCCGCACGGTTGGTGCCTGGCAGCATGACAGTGCCGCCGATTTCCTTCCAGTACTGGTTCAGGGCCAGCTGCTCTTCGAAGGTCGGCGAGTTGGTCATCACCTGGTAGGCGCGGCTGTGGTGGATCACCTGCTTGCCGTCGATATATTCCACGATGGCGCTGTCGCCGCTTGCATCCGACAGGGACAGGTGCAGGGTGGCGAGGCGTTCTTCGCCTGGAACATTGTCGCTGAAGAGCGTGAAGGGTTCGGCCTCCAGCGCGCGGACGGCCTCTTCAACGGTCGCGAAATTGTCGAGCACATATTGCGCCCAGGCGGCGATCGTCAGGCCGGGTTTGGAGCTGTCGTAGTCTGGATACTCGGATTCCACCAGCCACAGCACATTGGCGACAAGCCCGGCCTCGTTCATGCCGTCGGTCGTTGAAATGTCGTAGCCGGAGGCAATGACGCTGCCGTATTTCGAGGTCCATTCCAGGGAGTTTTCACCGGCCTCGCCGTTGCGCTTCATGCCGCGCGGGAACAGCCAGAGGTTCGTGCCGACATCGGTTTTCCAGTCCATCGAGCGGGCGGTGATCACCTGCTCGCTGGCACCGAGATAGACCACCCGGGTGCAGGCATCCGCAAGGCGTGGCGCCAGCAGGCCAGACGAGGCGATGGCCAATGCGCAGGCTGCCGTTACCGTGGTCTTGCCGATCTTCATGCGCCGTCTCCTTGCGGTTTGCCGATGGGGTGCCGAGTCGTCCCCGGCACAACTGGTGATATAGGGACGGCCAGCTGTGACGCTGTCAAGACAGGCCGGCGATTGTGTGCCGGTTCGTCGGCAAGCGGAAATGGCCCGCAGTGTTGCCACTGCGGGCCCCGGACACGGAACTTGGGCGAGTTGGGTGAAACCCGTCCGGTCAAAGCGTCCGGAACAGGTTGACCGTGAAAAAGGCAAGCCCGGCGGTGACCGCGATCGCACCAACCGCGATGACGGGTTCCATCGCCGTATGGCCAAGCGCATAGGCGGCCAGCGCCGCCATCATCACCGGCAGACCAAGCGCATGAAGCCAGAAGTGCAGGCGGGCAAACCTGTTGTCCGCCATGGCCGGGATCACCGTGTAGAGGAGGCCGGTCAGGGCCAGGGTTGCCCAGCCGAGAAGGTTGGTGTGCACATGAACCGGCGAGAGCGCGTGGTCATGGCTTGCCGCCATGACGATGCCGAGCACCAGTCCGATCAGCATCCAGAGAGCAGCAAGCCGGAACAGCCAGGCGGCCAGGGTTGGGATGCGGGTAGTCAAGTCATTCGTCCTTTCGAGGAAAGCTGTGCCTTTGGGCACTAGCGGGGTGATGGAAACCGGTGCGGACCGGCGGTAGAGCGTGAGAGAAGAAGAAAGCCCGGGCAGGGCTTTCCTGAGGTGTCGAGGCTGGGGAGGTGCCGTCAGACCTGCCAGGCGAGGCGCAACCGCTCGCGGATATCGCCGAGCCTTTCTGTCGGCTCGTTGGCGAAGACGAAACGCAGGTAGCGTCCGGCGATGTCCGCGCTGCCCCAGCCGGTCATCGGTGTTGCCGCGATCCGCCCCTTTTCGAACAACAACCGGGCGGCTTCCACCGGGGAGTAGCCAAGCTCGGCGGTGTCGATCAGCAGCGACCAGCCGCCATCCGGGCGCACGACGGGCAGGTCCGACAGTGCCTGCAGGATGATGTCCCGGCGGGCTTTCCAGGTTGCCGTTGCAGTGGCGATGCCGTCGTCTTTCGCGGTGATGGCGGCCGCGGCACCCGGCATTGCGATGCCGACCTGGCAGACGACGTTGGTGAGGCTGACAAGGCCGATGTCCGCCATGATCGGGGCGGGGCCGACCGTCCAGCCGACCCGCCAGCCGATCATCCGGTATTCCTTGGAAACGCAGCCCACCGTTATCGTGCGCTCCGCCATGCCATCCAGGCTGGCCGGGTGGATCACCGGCTTGCCGGTGTAAAGGAGGCGCTCCATGGCGGCGTCGTGCAGCAGGAAGGCGCCGGTGCGCATCACGACTTCCGCAATGGCGTTCCATTCCTCGGCCGTGTGGACGATACCTGTCGGCATGGACGGGCTCATGGTCAAAACGGCCCGGGTTCTGGCGCTGGCTGCGCGGCGCAGTTCTTCCAGATCAAGACGCCAGCCGCCGTCGACCACCCTTAGCGGAACCAGCTTCGGAACACCGCCGGCCAGGCGGATGCGGTTGAGCAGGCCCGCGTAGGCGGGATCGGTGATGATGACCTCGTCGCCCGGCTCCAGAATTGCCAGCAGGGCATTGAGGATGCCGGACAGGCCGCCCGCCGAAATGACGCATTGGGTATTCCAGTCGTAGGGCTGGCCGGTGGTGGCCGATATCCGGCCGGTTGCTGCCCTGCGGATGTCATTCGTGCCCAGGAACGGCAGATAGCTGTTGGCGTCATCCCGGCCGATGGCAGCCAGCGTTGCTTCCAGCGCCTCCTCCGGCGGGCGAAGGTCCGTATCCAGGTTCTCCAGCCGAAGCATGTCGGAATTTCCGGCGTCATCGGCGGCCTGTCCCATCTTGTCCACGCCAATTCCCGGAATGTCCTTCAATCGAGAGACGGTCATCTGTAATATCCTTTTTGTATCCAAATTTAAAAACTGGATACATATTTGCCGGATTGCAGTCAAGTCGCTGATTGTCTACGAAGGCGGAAGGACCCAGCCGGACGGACAGATGACAGAGCGGACAAGCGCAAAAAGAACCGGAGATCAGGCCATTCGGGTGGCCGATGCCCTGCGGGAAAAGATCGTCTCGGGCGAGCTGAAGCCGGGCGAGGCGCTGCGCCAGGAACGGCTGGCGGTATTGTTCGAGACCAGCCGGATGCCTGTTCGCGATGCGCTGCGCCTGCTGGAAGCCGAAGGGCTGGTGCAGATGCCGCCGAACAAGGGCGCCATCGTTGCCCCGCTTGATCCGGAGGAATTCAGGGAAGTTTATGAAATGCGGGCGGCGCTGGAGACACTGGCCTTGCGCCTTGCCATTCCGGAGCTGACCAACAGCCAGATCGACCGGGCCGCAGCCATTCAGGACAAGGCCGAGGCGTCGGACCTGGAAAACTTCGGCGCCTTGAACAAGGCGTTTCATTTCGCGCTGTATGAGCCCTGCGCAAGACCGCGGCTGCTGGCACAGATTGCCGCGCTCAATGAAGCTGGCGACCGGTACTTGAGGCTTGCGGCGGCGCAGCTCGACTACACCCGGCGCTCTCATCAGGAACACCGGGACCTGCTTGAAGCCTGCCGCCGCCGGGACGGGGCGGAAGCCTGCGACATCCTGAGGCGACATATCGAGGCTGCCGGAGAGGCGCTGGTCGAACGCCTGTCTGCAAGACTGCCCGCGCCGTGAGGGCGATCAGATGCGGCAGGTGTCGTCTGTCTCCCGTTGGCGAGGAAACGAATGTCTCGAAAAATCTACCGGATTGAAGCGGCAGCTGAGGCCGATGCGGAAAGGCTTGCCGACATTCGCGTCGAGGCAATGCGGCCGAGCCTCGAAGCCGTCGGGCGGTTTGACCCTCTCCGGGCCAGGGACCGTTTCCTGGGCAGCTTCGTTGCCACAGACACAAGGGTCATCCTGGTGGAAGAAGGCATAGCCGGCTTTTTCGTCGTGCGCAGGCACGCCGACCATTTCTATCTCGATCATCTCTATGTCAGCCCGGCCTTTCAGGGCCTTGGGCTTGGCCGAGATATCGTCGAGGGCCTGAAGGCTGAGGCAGAAGCGGCGGGACTGCCGATCCGGCTGATGGCCCTCAACGGCAGTCCCGCCAATGATTTTTACCTCGCCTGCGGGTTCCGGTTCGTCTCGCAGGACGCATTGGACACTATCTACGCCTGGATGCCCGGCGCTTGATCCCCGGCACTTGATCCCTGGCACTTGATCCCCGCCGGCCTGGCATCCGGATGTTGATGACAATCGGTCGGAGCCGCCGATACGCTATTTCTTCAGGTCCACGACAACCTCTTCAAGCTCTCCCTGAAAATCGAATGGCGCCTGATAGTCGGTCGTGACCGCAGTTCCGGTGTCTGTTCCCACATCCTGGTTTTCCGACAGCGAGTATTTGAACGGAGTGGTCTGTGCGATTTGACCGGAGCCGACAGGGCTGCCGTCGACGGAAAGGGTCAAGGTGCCGCTCTTGCCCATTTCTTCGCCGCCCTCATAGGTGAAGTCCATCTTCAGCTCGCGCTCGCCGGCCGGAACCGTGCCATCGCTTTCAACGGAATAGACCGCAACATCGATATAGTTGTGGGCCGCCTTCAGCTTGCCGTCCTTGAGATAAAACGCCCAGCCTCCGGTGTTCCCGCCCTGGGTGAAGATCATGCCGTTGGCGTTGTCCTCGATGTTGACGCGGGCGGTTACGGAGAAGGATTTGTTCTTCAGGTCTGGCGCCGAGGATTCCGGCAGTCCTGCAAGAACGCCCGCGTAGGTGAAGCTCGTGCGATCGCCGGCAAGGTTCGGCTTGCCGGTTTCCTCCGCGCTGAAACGTTCAGCCCCGCGCCAGTCCAGCGGCAGAGCCTTGTTGGCGGAAGCTTCCGCCCACCAGAGGGCTTTCAGCTCTTCAAGCTTGTCCGGGTTGTCCGCAGCAATGTCCCGTGCCTGGCTGAAATCTTCATCGAGATTATAAAGCTCCCATTTGGCCTTGAAGGGATCGAACGCGCCGCGCACGGGATCCCAGGGTTCGAACGCCAGGGAAGCGGCCCACCAGCCATCCTTGTAGATGCCCCGGTTCACGAACATCTCGAAATACTGGCTGGTTCGGACTTCTTCGGCCCCGGCATCGTCCAGCGTGCTCAGGAAGCTCTTGCCCTGGATGGGCGTCTGGGTTGTTCCGTTGACGCTGCGCGGCTCTGGAATGCTGGCCGCTTCAAGGATGGTCGGGGCAATGTCGATGACATGCAGGAACTGCGTCCGCGTTTCGCCTTGTCTGGAGAAGCGTGCAGGCCATTTCACGATCATCGGGTTGCGTACGCCGCCCAGGTGGCTTGCTACCTGTTTCGTCCACTGGAAGGGCGCATCCACCGCCCAGGCCCAGCCGGCCGGGAAGTGGTTGAAATGAAGTTCCGTTCCGATCTCGTCCATCCGGCTCAGCATGTCGTCGGTGGTCATCAGATAGGCGTTGAAGAAGGCATTCTCGTTCAAGGTGCCGTCAAAGCCGCCTTCCGCGGACGCCCCGTTGTCGCCGACGATGTAGATGATCATCGTGTTTTCGGCATCCGGCAATGTGGCCACATAGTCGAGCACGCGTCCGACTTCCTGGTCGACCTGCTGGCCGTAGGCGGCAAAGACCTCCATCATCCGCGTATAGAGCTTCTTCTGGTCGTCGTTCAGGCTGTCCCAGGCGGGCAGGCTGCCCGGGCGGGAGGTCAGCTCGGTGTTTTCGGGAATGATCCCCATGTCCTTCTGGCGCTGGAAGGTCTGCTCGCGATAGGCGTCCCAGCCCATGTCGAACTTGCCCTTGAAGGTGTCGATCAGCTCCTTGGGGGCCTGGTGCGGGGCATGGGTTGCAGCCGGTGCCAGATAGGCGAACCAGGGTTTGCCTGGTTGAATGGCTTCCAGCGTCTTCAGCCAGTTGATCGTCTGGTCGGCGAGATCGGTGCTGAGGTAGTAGTCGTCCCCGTCCGGTGTTCCGATCGGTGTCTGGTTCTCGAAAAGATAAGGACGGACCTGATTGGTGTCGCCAGCCATGAACCCGTAGAAATAGTCGAAGCCAAGGCCGTTCGGCCAACGGTCGAACGGGCCTGCCGCACTTGTCTCGTAGATCGGCGTGTTGTGGTTCTTGCCGATCCAGGCTGTCGCATAGCCGTTCTGGCGCAGGATCTCGGCAACCGAGGCGGTGTCTTTCGGAATGATGCCGGTATAGCCATCATAGCCTGTGGCAAGTTCGGTGATGACACCGGTGCCGGCAACGTTGTGGTTTCGCCCGGTCAAAAGTGCTGCCCGGGTGGGGGAGCAGAGCGCCGTTGTGTGAAAGCGGGTGAAGGTCAGGCCTTCCTCGGCGAGCTTGTCCATCGCCGGTGACGGCACTCCGCCGCCAGTGGCGGAGAACTGCCCGAAACCGACATCATCCAGCAGGATCAGGAGCACGTTGGGAGCTCCTTCGGGAGCTGATACGGCCGCAGGAAACTCGGCCGGTGCTGCGTTCAGATAGGTCGTGCCCACATCACCGCGAAACTTCTGCTCCGCATAGGGAAGGGTAACCTGTCCATCCTCTGCTCCAATGGGGCCGTCGGCTGCCAGGGCGTTGTCGATTGCAAGACAACCTGCGGCCATCGCCGGAAGCATCAAGAAAGTTGAATAAATGCCGGGTTTCTTCATCAGACCACTCCATGGGTTCAAGGCCGGTCAATGCAGTGAAATGGCGGGGTGCGGACCGCTGCGTAGAGGTTTCGCGACAACGGGCGACCGCAAGGCAATAAGGAACGAAACGGAATGCAATTCCACTCTAGGAAGTATATCTGAAAACCGCACGCCTTTCAGGTGGAATTGGTAAATGCGGGCGACCCGGGCCGGGAGGCCGGCCGAATGGACCGGAAATTGCCCGGTCCGGTGTTGTGATGTCAGTTCGTCGCCGGACTGCGCAGCTTGTCCGCCACGAATTCTCCGAATGCCTGCGTTGCAGCCGAGGGATTTGGCGACGCATAAGCCAGCGTGACGCCGATGCCGGGAAGTGGTGGCAGGCCGGCCTCCACGATGTGGAGATCGTGCGGCACCGCGGAGCGGGTCACCACACTGATGGCCTGGCCGGACCGGGCAATCGCCAACAGGCCCGCGAGGCCATTGCTGGCAAAGGCGATGCGATAGGGCTTGCCTGCCTGGTCCATGGCGGTGCGGGCGGCGCGATGGTCCAATGTGTCCGGCGCCGAAAGCGCAAGCGGCACAACATCCTTTTGCAGGACCTCCGGATCGGGACGATTGGCCACCCAGACAAAGCTTTCAGGCCTCAGGATGCGGGTGGACGCGTCTTCGCCGGGAACGGAAATCAGGGCAAGATCGATCCGCCTGCGCTGCAGCTGAAGGTGCAATTCCGTTGTCGGAGCACAGACCACCTCGATCTCGACATCGCCATGCCGCGCGCCAAACCCTTTCAGAAGATCGGGAAAGAAGGCGGTCAGATAGTCTTCCGGGCAGCCGAAGCTGATGAGGCCATGCAGGCCTGCCCCCGGCAGGGTGGCAAGTGCTTCGTCGTGGACGGCAAGAATGCGTTCCGCCTGAACCAGAAACCTGTCCCCTGCTGCCGTCAGTTCCACACCCCCGCGTGTGCGGCGCAGGATCTGCTGGCCGACAATCGCCTCCAGCCGGTTCATCTGCATGCTGACGGCGGATTGTGTCCGCCCGACCTGCCGCGCTGCGGTGCTGATCGAGCCGCTGCGGGCGACTTCCATGAAACTGCGCAGCAAGGCGATTTCCAGAACAGGCATGAGATATAAATCCAATTGAATATCATAATCTAAATTATGAATTTTATTGAATGCAAGGCTTCTCCTAAACTTGCTGCAGTCAATTCAGCCGGCCGGATCAGGAGACGCATCATGGCATTGGAAAGCGCCAGCAACAGCACGGATACCGGGTTCTGGTCCGACGTGTCGGATCACGTCCTGCGGTATGGCCCTGTGTTCGAACAACGTGTCATCGAACGTGCCGAAGGCAGTTATGTCTACGACAGCTCAGGCGCACCAATCCTCGATTTCACGTCCGGTCAGATGAGTTCCATCCTGGGGCATTCCCATCCGGATATCGTGCGCACCGTGCGCGAGCAGATCGGCCAGCTCGACCACCTGTTCAGCGGCATGCTGTCCCGCCCGGTCGTCGACCTTTCGAAGCGCCTCGGATCTCTTGTGCCCGGTTTGGAAAAGGTGCTGCTCCTGTCCACCGGGGCGGAATCCAACGAGGCCGCCATCCGTCTGGCAAAGCTGGTTACCGGCAAGCACGAGATCGTGGCCTTTACCAAGAGCTGGCACGGCATGACCGGGGCAGCCGCTTCCGCCACCTACAGTCACAACCGGCGGGGCTACGGGCCGGTCAATCCGGGGTCGTTCGCAATCCCCGCCCCCAATGCCTACCGGCCGCGGTTTACCGATGCGAACGGTAATCTGGACTGGAAGACCGAGCTGGACGATGCCTTCGCGCTGGTCGACAGCCAGTCCACCGGCAATCTTGCAGCGTTCATTGCAGAGCCGATCCTGTCGTCAGGCGGCATCATCGAATTGCCGGAGGGCTATCTCGCTGCACTGCGCCAGAAGTGCGACGAGCGCGGGATGCTGCTGATCCTGGACGAGGCCCAGACCGGTATCGGCCGGACGGGGCACATGTTCGCCTTCCAGCGCGACGGGGTGACACCGGACATCCTGACCTTGTCCAAGACCCTGGGTGCCGGATTGCCGCTCTCCGCCGTGCTGACGAGCCGTGCCATCGAGGAAGAAGCGCACCGGAAAGGGTTCGTGTTCCTGACCACCCACGTGTCCGATCCTCTGCCCGCTGCTGTCGGACTGGCGGTGATGGATGTGGTGGAACGGGATGGACTGATCGGCCGTGCTGTTTCGGCGGGCCAGCGGCTGCAAGCCGGGCTGGAAGGCTTGAAGCAGCGTTTTGAGAGTGTTGGCGATGTGCGCGGCCGTGGGCTGCTGCTCGGGCTGGAGATCGTGACCGACCGGGCCAGCCGCCAGCCGGATCTCGCGATGGCAGACCGGATCGGCGCCGAGGCAATGGCACGCGGGCTCAGCATGAACATCGTCAAACTGCCGGCCATGGGCGCGGTCTTCCGCATCGCCCCGCCATTGACGATCTCGGATGACGAGATCGATCAGGGGCTGGACATCATGGCGTCGGCGATTGAAGCGGCTCGGGCCTGAGATGGCCGCTTAGGGCATGAGGTGATGCAGGGGAGCGTCAGCGCTCCTCTGCGGTCTGGCTCCTGCCGGTGAAATCGCTGTGCGGGATCCGCTCAATAAAGCGTTTTCCGGTAGGTCTCCTCCAGCGCAGCATCCAGCTTCTGCATTTCCTTTTCATCCGGCGCGCCGGTCGTCTGGTCCAGAATGATCTTGGAAAGCGATGGCATTTCGCTGCGGTCCTGCTGGTGTTCGGGATCCCAGAGGTGTGAGCGCCGGAACGCCTTGGCGCAATGCAGGAAGACCTCGCTCACCTTCACGACAATGGCGAGCTTGGGCGCACGGTCCTTCACGCTCATGGTTTGAAGAAGATCCGGATCGGTTACAAGCGTTGCCCTGCCGTTGACGCGCAAGGTCTCGTCAAACCCGGGAACCAGGAACAGGAGCCCGACATTCGGGTTGGCGACAATATTGGCCAGACTGTCGAGGCGGTTGTTTCCCGGACGGTCCGGAATGGCAAGCGTTTGCGGGTCGAGAACCTTGACGAAGCCGACCGGATCGCCGCGCGGACTGACATCCGCCTTGCCGTCCGTGTTCTGCGTGCCGAGGCACAGAAACGGCGAGCGGGCGATGAAGTCCCGAGCATGCTTGTCCAGTGCGCCCAGGCACTTTTTTGCTGCCAGCGGCGATAGCTCGGAATAGTGGCTCCGGAGCGTTTCCTCATCCGAAATGACGAACTCCGGTTTGATCTTGTAGGCTTCCATCACGCTATCCCTCGACCTTGATCCCTGTGTGGCCCAGCACTGCCGGTCTTCGCCCGGCGGCTGATCCTGCGTTCGACTTGCCGAACACTGGGCCAATCTGCGTGGAAGGTAGCATAAACTGAGGTGCGTACATCAGGAATTGATGGGCTGCTCGTCGTAAGGTCGTAAGGTCGTAAGGTCGCAAGGGGCGGGCGGGGCACGTGATGCCCAACCCGTTGTTGCCGTCTGACCCGTGCGATGAAGCGTTTGCAGGGGCTGGTGCTAGTCCAGTCTGACCGCTTCGATCCTGCCTTCCAGCATATGCGGCAGGTAAAGGACGTCATCGTGGGCGGAAATATCGGCAAGGCCGGCTGGTTCGCTCATGATCTCGTTCGATTTACCGTCAGCATCAATCTTGAAGACCTTGCCGTTGATCCAGTCGTTGAGGACGAGCTTGCCGTTCAGCCGTGCGATGCCATCGATGTTGCCGATGTCCCGCGCCGCGACGCTGATAGCCTTGGTGGCAGGATCAATGGCAAGCAGGCTGCCGGGTGCTTCAGTGATGAAATCGTTCTTGAGGCCCTTGCCCCAGGCGCCGACAAGCAGGCGGCCGTTGTCCCAGTAAAGGCCATTGGGGTGATTGAGCTCAGGGCTTTCCAGCCATTTTTCAAAAGTGCCATCTGCGTAACGCCAGATGGTGTTCGTCATCATGTCGGAAACGAAGATTTCGTCGCCGCTGGTGGTCACATCGTTCAGGAAAACCGAGCCTTCTGCAGGCAATGACTGCAGCAATTTGCCGGTCTGGGCGTCGACAACGCGCAAACTGGTGAGATCGGCCGCGAAGACCTTGCCGTTCATCAGCGCCAGTCCCTTGGGAGCGTCCATTCCGGTTGCCCATTTGGCATCTATGATTTTCCCGTCCGTGGACAGAAGCGCCAGATGGCCGTTGCCGTCGACCGCATTCGGCGCGCCTTCCATGACACTGACGATGAGCCGGTTGGCCGCAGCGTCAAAGGCTACGGATTCAGGCATGTCGAAGCCGTCTGTTGACCAGAGTGAACCGGCTGATGAGGGGAGCGTTGAAAGGCCGAACAGCAGCGCTGCGGCCAGGGGTTTGAAGGTCTGCATGGGAAGTCCTTTCGCAAAGTTGAACTGGATCTCTCCTGCAGAAGGCGAACTTTTCTTGCAATTGATGATGATCTGGTATCAAAAAACGATACTCAAACTGTCGAATTCGGGATCAGGAATATGCGCGGTGATACCTTCAAGATCTTGCAGGGCGTGCTGAAGGCACGTGGCATGACCTATGCGGATCTCGCAAGCCGGATGGAAATATCGGAGCCGACGGTCAAGCGGATCTTCGCCGGGCACGATTGCAAGCTAAGCCGGTTGCTGGAGATCTGCGAAATTCTGGAGGTGCCGCTGGCGGACGTATTGCACCGGGCAGAGCGGAATTCGGAAGAGGCAAGCGTCTTGCCGGTGGCAACGGAAGCGCGCCTCGCTGCGGATCCGTCGCTGTTCTACCTCTTCATCCTGCTGCGTGAGCCGATCCCGCAACAGGAAATCGAGCGCCGTTTTGATCTCTCGGGAGAGGACATGTTCCGACTGGGCCGGGTGCTGGAGGCGCTGGGGCTGGCAGAAGTGCATCCAGGCAACCGCATCAAGATTACGCGCAAGGAGCCCTTCAGGTTCCGTCCGGACGGGCCGCTGATCCCGCTGCTGAAGGAAATCAACATGCGCTTTCTAGGGCAGGTGATAGCCAATCCGGGTGGCAACCAGTCCCTGTTCTTCACGCTCTCCCGCCGCATGCTGCCGGACACGGGGGCGTTCATCCTGCGTGAGATCGAAACCCTGAAGGAGACCATCGCCGAGCTGGCCCGTCAGGACCAGCTGGTCTCGCGCGAGGAAGACCTGACCACCTTCAAGCTGACCGGAGCCTTCGCCCCCGTTTCCTTTCCGGACATTCTGACGATCGAACCGGGCCGGTGATAAGCGTCAGGTCCAGAATTTCGGTGTTTCCCGGGTTGCTTGCCAATACCCTTTGGCGTGCTGCCACATGGCCTGGCACTGGGCCTCGTGCCAGCCGATGACAAAACCGATGGCCTGGTTGGTTGCCAGGGCATTTGCCCCGCTGACCTTGCATTTCACCGGCAGTTGTTCGGCCATGGCGACATCGTTGAGATAGCCGAAGATATCCTGCAGCTTCTTCATCCGCTTCAGGAAGGGCTTCACGGTGTCTTTCGGATAGAGGCAGCCGAAAAATTCGATGCCGTAGCGCATCTTCTTCATCGCCTTGCGCATTTCGTGGCGTTCGGGAACGGTAAGTTCTTCCAGTCGCTTGCCGTATTTCAGAACCTTCTTCCACTGCTTGGCAAGAGCTTCGCCGGCGTGAGTCTCCACGGGTTGGGCCAGAAGCTGCGTCTGGCCGAAGTTTTCCGGGTCCAGCCAGCCGCGCCCTTCCGTGTAGGCTGCAAGGTCGAGCAGGAAACCGTTGACCTCTTCCGATTTCAGGTGATCCGTCAGTGTGGTGCGGGTGTTTTCGTCCCGGAGGGCATTGAGATTTCCCAGAAGAGCGTCAAAGGACAGGGTTCCGGGCGCCTTGTCGACCAGGGGCATAACGATCTCATCTACCAGGACGTCGAGATCCCGCAGGGAACCGGCTTCGGTGGCAATGACCTTCGCCGTCCTGTCGAGCGGTGCCATGGTCGCCGGGTTCAGGATTGGCCGGAACAGGCGAAACGCACTGCGCAGGCGGCGCAGGCCCACCCGTAGCTGATGCGGGCCTTCCGGATCGTCCGACGACAGGACTGCAAGCCGGTTTTCGGAAATCTGGGTCAGGCAAGAACGCAGCACGTCGCGAAAGGCGTGCTCGGTGGTGATGCCGCTGTCGAAGGAAACATTCTCGGCAAAATAGGGTGCCCGTTCCGCAGGCGCGGTACCCTCGGCAAAACGGTACCCGCGCTCGGCCTTGCTATAGGGCGAAAAGCGGAAGGGGATGTCCTTCAAAAGAGCCTTGGCCGCCTCGAAAAGGGCAAGGCTGGGACCAGACTTCAGTTCCATTTCGAGTTCGGTCAGCGGCTGGCTGCCGCTGCCGGCCAGAATATTGCCGCTGTCGAAGGCGAGTTCGATGAAGGTGCCGTCACTGTCCCGGGTCAGATTGCGCACGGTGCGCTTCATCACCGTTTCAAAGCACTCCGACAGGGGGGCATCGCCGATGATTTCCAGAAGACGGTCGTGGACGGCGGGGTCTTCGATGACGGAAAAGTCGAGCGCACGGCCCTTGACCGGATGTTCGGCTTCCACCGGCGAGGACAGGCCGCCCATGACGCCCGTGCCGAGCTTGACGGTCTGAACCCAGCTGTTGCCGGACTTGCGTACGCGAAGGGAAATCCTGGCCTTGCGAAGCGCCTGGTCCGGCGTGTCGAAATAGATCGACTGCAACGTCTTGTTCACGGCGCGGCTGGCAGTGAATCCGTCTATGGAACCGGCGCGTTTCAAAGCGTCCTGTGCCGTCGTTTCCAGCTCGAGCTTAAGCTCGATTTCACGTCCTGATTTGCTCATGCTGAATTTCTAGCCAAGCCATTTCTGCTTGTCCAGAAAAAGCGCACAATTTGCGCCTTTGTTTGCAGGCTAACAAATTCGCCCGCCGAAAGGCGCTGGGCGCCTTTCTTTCAAGAGCTCATTCGGGAACGCGAGCCCGATATTTTAGCCGAAAAGTTTCTTCCCGACGCCTTTCAATCTCTCAAGGATGCGGGACTGATAATGCAGATACCAGGGAACCGGCTTCTGATTGAACGCAAGCTTGCGGATGTAGGTCGGCACTTCCCAAACGGCGGAGGTGCCTGCCGGAAAGAACAGGGTCACGCCGGGCTTGCCTTCATAGACATGGCCGGCATCGTCGGTGATCCGGACTCCGCCTTCCAGAAACATGACCGACTCATCCCAGCCGTAGTGCCAGCGGAACTTGCCGGCAGTGCAGGACCAGTGGCAGGCATCGCCCCAGCCGAACTTGTGCCTGGCCAGCACGGCGCACATGGCTTTCGGGTCGCCTTCAAGCACCCATTCGGGTCGGATCGGCGCTGGCATCAACTGTGATTTGTCAACGAAGGACTGTGTGAAAGCCTGCCCGTGCCGAGCGGCTTCGTTCACAGCAGAAGTTTTCGTGCGTTTCGCCTCTTGAAGGCCGCCAGCCAGTGTCATCCGTTTCTCCCAAACTTGTCTGACTGTCCACTTGCGCGAGCAGCAGTTGCAAACAGCTTAAATATGCGCCGGATTTCACCCTCTGAGGCTGTGTGGCAGGCGAATTCGCAGCCCAGGGTTAAGGGAGCGTAAAGGGAGAAGCTCAAATTCGATCAAATTCGGCGCCCGCCGCACTTGCTGGCGGAAAGCTGCGGCGCGCTGGAACCGCTTGCATCGGACAAGGCCCCATGATAGGCACCCAATCCGATACCGGATTGCCCCCCTGGCGGAACTGGTAGACGCGCCGGATTCAAAATCCGGTTCCTTCGGGAGTGCCGGTTCGATTCCGGCGGGGGGCACCATCTCCAGCGGTTTGAATTGCTGCAGGAATGCGCCGGAGTGGTTCGAGGCTTGCCTCCCACCCGCACAGGTAACCAGCTACTTCAGCGTCACCGTGTCGAAGGCCAGGGAAGCGCTGGTCTGGTAGATGTCTTCCACTTTCTTGATGCGGCCCTGACGCGGGTGGCCGATTGCAATACCGACGATGCCTCTCTGGCTGTCGGGCTTTGCCAGCGCGACCAGCCGCACGAGGAGCTGGTCACCTTCCTTGTTGATGAAGTTGCCGACGATTTCGGATGCAGGCAGATCGCCCAGTGTGATCTGGCGGCGGATATTCAGGCGTGTATCGTCTGTGGTGCCGAGCTGTTTCAAGAGCTCGATGGCAATATAGTCGCCCACCTCGAGGCGCTTTTGCGGATCATCGGTCTTCATGGTGTAGGTGACGATCTGCAGGGACGAATAGATGCGTTTGGTTTCGTCGTCGGTGGTGAAGAAGATCTTGATCGGACCGCCGCCGGCCGGTTTCGCCTGGGCCAGAATTTGCTGTGCCTCGCGCCGGGGTGCGGCAAGGCTGAACGGGACGGGGACCTCGACATCGTGTTTTGCGCCGAACGCCGCATCCACCGTGTAGATCGTCGACAGGGTTACGTCCTGTGCTTCAAAAGGCGTCAGCTTGACCGATCCTTCCAGCTCGACCTGCTGGGCAACTGCCGCAGCTGGCGCGCTCATCGCGAGAACCAGTGCCAGCCTGGAGATGCGTGAGGCCGTTCCGTTCATGTCCCCCTCCCAACGTCGTGTGAAACCTGGCGAGGTTTCAATGCTACCAGATACGGGCGAAAAGTCTGCCTAGTGTCTTGATGCGCGTTTTTGAGGTGGCTTCACATCAGGCTGGGATCGTTTGTGCCGGTGGCTACGCGACAACGTGCTGCTGGCGGTGCGCATTTCCCTAGGTGACTTTTTGCAGCGCAGCGGCTAAGGGAAGCGCCATGATCAGACGCCTCTACGACTGGACCTTGTCCCTTGCCGCCGGACCGCGTGCGCCTGCCGCACTCGGCACCGTATCCTTTGTCGAAAGCTCGGTGTTTCCGATCCCGCCGGATATCCTGCTGATCCCGATGGTGATTGCCCGGCGCGAGAAAGCCTGGTGGTACGCGCTGCTGTGCACACTGACGTCGGTCGCCGGCGGTATCCTGGGATATCTGATCGGCCTGTTCCTGTTCGAACAGGTGGCGGTGCCGATCCTGACTTTCTACGGCAAAATGGGGTTCGTCGAAGAGTTCAAGGACATCTATCATCAGTATGGCTGGTGGTTCGTCTTTATCGCCGGGTTGACGCCGTTTCCCTACAAGGTGATCACCATTGCCTCCGGTGCGCTGGGGCTCAGCCTGCCGGTGTTCATTGCCGCGAGTATCGTTTCTCGGGGGATCCGGTTCTTTGTCGTCGCCGGATTGCTCTATCTGTTCGGCCCGCCGATCCGCGATTTCATTGAAAAGCGGCTTGGTCTCATGTTCACCATATTTGTGGTGCTGCTGGTCGGCGGATTTGTTGTGCTTAGGTATATCTGACAATAAGAGGGTGAGATGACAGCCGACCGGATTTCGCGCAATCTGACGGGGCTCTTGCTGGTGGGCGGCCTGGCGGCGATCGCGACCGCCTGGGGCTTTCAGCTGATTGGCGGCTATGTGCCCTGCAAGCTGTGCCTCGAGCAACGCATTCCCTATTACGTCGGCCTTCCCCTGGCCTTGCTAGCGCTTTTCCTGATGCAGGCCAGGCGGACCGGGTTGGCGTTGGCTCTGCTTCTGGTCGTTGCGACCGTGTTTGCCTATGGTTCCGGCCTCGGTATCTATCAGTCCGGCGCCGAGTGGCAGTTCTGGGACGGCCCGAGCGATTGCGGTGGCGGTACCTCGACACCAACGTCTGCGGCCAACATGCTGCAGGCGTTGAAATCGACGCGCGTTGTCAGCTGCACCGAGGCTAGCTGGCGCATGTTCGGCCTGTCCTTTGCCGGCTGGAACGCGGTTGCGTCCGGCGGGCTTGCCCTTCTGGCGCTTTTGGCCGCTTTCGGGTTGAAACGCCGTGGCAACACGGCCAGTGTAGGTGCATGAGCGAGAACAAGCACCCGAAGGAAAAACTGCGCGATGAAGCGCTCCGCACACTCGACCGGGTGAATGCGGAGAGCGAGACCGTTGCCGGTTCAACCTTCGTCCGCATGGCCGACCGGGCAAAGGATCACCTGAGCGCCGCCGACAAGGACGAAGACGACCGGATCGAGGTTTGGGGCAGTCGGATCGGCCGAGGTCTCGGGCTTGTGTTCGCAATCGGACTGGCGATTTATCTACTGGTCACCTACGTACTGCCCAACACCTGAATGAACCGATCCGTCAAAGGAACCGATATGGCATCCGTCCGGCCGGTCAGCCACAGCAGCTGGACCGAACGCAAAGCACCTGACCTGGAAGACTTCGAGGCGATGGCGAGCGAGATCCTCTCCGGGCTTCCGGATGATCTTCTGCTGCGCTGTGGTCACCTGCAGATCAGCCTTGCGGACTATGCGCCCGACGACGTTCTGGATGAACTTCGCATCGAGGATCCGCACGACCTTCTGGGCCTGTTCGAAGGCCAGGGGCTGAGCGAAGGCGAAGAGACCGTGATGACCGGGCAGATGCCCAATCGCATCTGGCTCTTCCGCCGGCCGATCCTCGACTACTGGGCCGCGATGGACGAGACGCTGGGCGATGTGGTTGCCCATGTGCTGATCCACGAGATCGGGCATCATTTCGGCCTGTCCGACCAGGATATGGAGCGCATCGAGGCGGCAGCGGAACGCTAATTCTGACCCTTGCAACGAAAAAGGCCTCCCGCGTCTTGCGACACTCGGGAGGCCTTTTGGTTTCGTCCGTTTGGAAGCGCTTATTCAGCGGTTTCCTTCTGGGCGCGTGCGATCGATTCAACGATCAGCCGCTTTGCGGATTCGACACCTTCAACACCGGTGATCTTCACCCACTTGCCCGGCTCCAGATCCTTGTAGTGTTCAAAGAAATGCTTCACCTGGGCAACGGTGATTTCCGGAAGGTCGGTCACGTCGTTGATGTTGTCGTAGCGCTTGCTGAGCTTGTGGGACGGAACCGCGAGGATCTTTTCGTCCTGGCCGGATTCGTCTTCCATCAGCAGTACGCCGATCGGACGGCAGCTCATGATGGCGCCCGGAACGATCGGGCGCTGGTTGACCACGATCACGTCGATCGGGTCGCCATCGCCACACAGGGTGTGGGGAACGAAGCCGTAGTTGCCCGGGTACCGCATCGGAGTGTACAGGAAGCGGTCGACGTACATCGCACCGGCTTCTTTATCCATCTCGTATTTGATCGGCTCGCCGCCAACGGAGACCTCGATAATGACGTTGATGTCTTCCGGCGGATTCTTGCCAATCGGCACAGCGTCGATACGCATTTAGGAAACTCCTGTTATTCGTTGCTGCGTCTATCGCAATCCCGCCGAAGAAGTTCAAGTCCTTTATTTTTGCATTGCACCTAATTGATTAACATGCGTCTATTCGCGCGGCAGGCTCTGGAGGAGATAGATTTATGAAACGGCTTACTGTTTCCCTTTTGATGCTCGGCGGATTGCTTGTGTCTCTGCAGGCCGCAGGGGCAGCGTCGATCGACAGTGCCTATACCAAGATCCTGCTGGACAGCTGCCCGCTGATCGAAGCCGGGGACGAGGAAGAAGGCACCTTCGGCGGTGCCTGGCAGTGCCCCGGCTACAAGGGAGCAGGCGTCTATGTTGCCGAGGGCGACCTGCGCATGTTCGTCTCCTTCGGTCCCGACGCCGCCAACGAGCCCGCGGCAGGCCAGACCCTGCCCAATTTCAACACGGTCAACGAAACGCTGGAATGGCGCCTCAGGGGCGGTGTTCCGTTTGCGACCATCCTGCGCTGGTTTCCGAGCCTCGATGAGGGGTCCAAGACCGGCAGCGTGCTGATCGTGACCCAGCTGCAGCCCGGCGGCGGCACCTGCCAGATTGCCCGGATCGATGCCCAGGCCAACAAGAACGCCAACGATTTGGCGCGCCAGGCCGCTGATACCATGGCCGGTTCTTTCGATTGCACGCAGCCGCCGCAGATCATCGGCAATCCCGGAATTCTCTATTAGGCTAGCGCCCTGTGGCTCAGGTGCTGATTTGCGGCCAGGCGTAGATGCTGAGCTCCAGCCTTCGGCCGCCGATCCTGTACCAGGACTTTGCCGCGAGCTTGCCACCGACGGCCTTGTAGAAAGCGCGCGCGGGCTCGTTGGCGCTCAATACCTGCACGGCGACACCGGGCATGCTCTTCGCCGACAGCGTTTCCCGCACATTCTGGAAAAGGGCCCGGCCGAACCCGAGGCCCTGATATTCCGGCTTCAGATAAAGCTCGTAGATTTCGCCATCCATGCCGGTGTCCCTCAGCCGGCACGGCCCATAGGTCGCGTAACCGGCGGGAATTTCGGCGATGCTGAGGATCTTGATGTCGACACCCCTGGCAAGGGCACCGCGCCACCAGCTGCTGCCTCGGCGCGAAATCATCTTCTGAAGATCGACACCGTGCAAGACGCCGCGATAGGCGCCCAGCCAGGCTTCGCTATGGATGCCGGCGAGTGCCTCACAATCGGCGGTCCGGGCCGCGCGCAGATCTATCAGGTCGGTTGTCATGCTTTTAGAAAGATACAACAAGCAATCCGACGGAAAAGAGGCAATCGCGTCGTAGAAACGCCAATTATGCCGATTTCATTGCGTTCGGCATCCGGGAGTTGATCGGCCGGAGGGGCAACACGGTAATAGTGCCGAGACCTCTCCGGTCGAACCTTGTCAAAAGGCCTCAGGCGTTGGCGCCCTGCCGCAGCCGGGCGAGAATTTCCTCGGCCAGATCCTGCCGCACCTTGCCAAGCGATTTCAGCTCGTTGGCCACCAGGTCGATTTCCTCGCCGGTCGCGCCCACCATCAGGGCAACGTTCTGGGCGTGCAGGGCCATGTGGCCTTTCTGGATGCCGGTGGTGGCAAGCGCGCGCAATGCGCCGAAATTCTGCGCCAGGCCGACGGCAACGATGATCCGGGCCAGTTCGTCTGCCGTGGTCACGCCGAGTATTTTCAGGTTGGCCTGCGCGGTGGGGTGGATCTTGGTTGCGCCACCGACCAGTCCGACAGCCATCGGCAGTTCCAGGATGCCGACAAGATTGCCGTCGCCGTCCTTTTCCCAGCGGGACATCGAGCGGTAGCGGCCGTCTTTCGACGCGAACGCATGGGCACCTGCCTCCACGGCTCTGGTGTCGTTGCCGGTCGCCAGAACCACCGCGCTGATGCCGTTCATGATGCCCTTGTTATGGGTGGCTGCCCGATAGGGGTCGGCATCGGCAAAGTGATAGGCCGACAGCATGTCGTCCCGAACCTTTTCACCTCCGATTTCCTCCAGCGGCCAGACAGCCCGCACGCGTGCCACGCGGCGGTCGGCGAGGTTGGTCAGGATCCGCAGGAGACTGCGGGCGCCGGTCCATTCCTCCAGCTTGGGTGCAAGGGCCTCGGCCATACTGTTGACGGCGTTGGCGCCCATCGCGTCGCGCGTGTCGACGATGATGTGAACGATGGTCATAGGTCCTTCGGCAGTGTCGATGACCCTTATGTCGAGGTCACGGAAGCCGCCGCCAAGCTTCACCAGAAGCGGATCGATCTCTTCGCAGATGGTGCGGATGTCGTCGATGCGTTCAAAAACCTGCAGGCGGACGTTTTCAGGGTCGCTTGCGCCCAGAAGCTGGATCTGGGCTGCCATCAGGGGGCCGCTTGTGGAGGTCTTGAAGCCACCGGTCGGCCGGCAGCGCTTGGCCGAGTTGCACACGGCGGCGATGACGGAGGATTCCTCGCTGGCCATCGGCACCAGAACGTCCCGTCCGTCCACGGTCATGTTGGTCGCGATACCGACAGGAATGGACATGGAAGAAATGGCGTTTTCAACAAGGCGGTCGGCCAGTTCGATGTTTCCGGATGCCGCTTCCACAAGGTCGGAGACGGACTTGTTGTCGAGATTCGCCTGGCGCTGGACTGCCTGGAGCCGGCCGGCCGGGTCCAGCTTGTGAAAACCTTCAATACGGGACGAAGTGACGTCACTCATCGGGGGAAACCTGTCTGTCAATTGATCATGGATTGCGGCAGCCACAACACCAGCTCCGGAAACAGGGCGCAGATGAAGATACCGATGGCTTGCAGCAGGATGAAGGGAACGATGGCACGGTAGACCGTGCCCATGCCGATGCCGGCCGGCAGGACGCCCTTCATGTAGAAGAGCGTGTAGCCGAAGGGCGGGGAGATGTAGGCCATCTGCGCCGAAACGAGGAACAGGATGCCGAACCAGAGCCGGTCGAACTCGAGGAAGTCGATCACCGGCAGGAAGACGGGCACGCACAAGAGGATGATGCCCATTTCGTCCAGGAACATGCCGAGGAAGAACAGAATGCCCAGCATGATGGCGAGAACGATCCAGCGGTTGGCATCGAGATCCTGAATGAAGGACAGGAGGAAGTCCGCGCCGCCGGTGCCGGTGAAGATCGCGACGAAGGCCCGTGCACCGATGGTGATCCAGAGGATCATGGCGGTCACCTTGACCACGTCGAGGGCAACGCCGGATATGAGCTCCCAGCCGAACCGGCGCTCGATAAGCGACGACAGGAACGCCAGGAAGACGCCGACGGCGGCTGCTTCCGTGGGTGTTGCGATACCCATGTAGATCGTGCCCAGGACGCCGACGATGATCAGCAGCGGCAGGATGAGGGATTTCAGCGAGGCAATGCGCTCTTCCCAGGTGGCCGGGGCGTCGTTGTCCGGACGCGGGGCGATGGACGGGTTGAGCGCGGACCGCAGAACGATATAGCCGATATAGAGCGAGGCGAGCAGCAGGCCCGGCACCACGCCGGCGATGAACATCTGGCCGATAGAGGCCTGTGCGGTCACGGCATAGACGATGGTGATCACCGAGGGCGGGATCAGGATGCCGAGCGTTCCGCCGGCGCAGATCGTCCCGATCGCGAGCTCCGGACTATATTTGCGCTTCAGCATGGAGGGCAGGGCCAGCATGCCCATGGCAGCAACCGCGGCACCGACGATGCCCGTCATGGCGGCGATGATCGTGCAGATGGCGATGGTGCCCACCGCCAGGCCACCCGGCAACCGCCGCGACCAGAGTTCCATGGCCCGGTAAAGGCTTTCGATGACGCCGGAACGCTGAAGGATGCTGGCCATCATCACATAAAGCGGGATCGCGAGGAGCGATTCCGACGTCATGGTGGAGTAGAGGTTGAGGACGGTAACGGAGAGGGCGGCGGGGCCCCACAGCGTTAGCGTGAAAACGAGCGCAAGTGCGCCGAGCGTGAAGGCAAGCGGCAGGCCGGTGAGCAGCAGGCCCACAAGGCTGGCGAACATGATGGCAAGAACGAATTCGGAGCTCATGCGCTTGCTCCCGTCTGTTCCTGCGCCGGGCGCGTTGCGTTGTAGGCTTCAACAAGGGCCTGCAAAAACAGGAGCGCAAAGGAAAGCGGCACGACGAATTTCAGCCACCAGACAGGTGGGTTCCAGGCGGAAAAGCTGGTTTCGCCGAGGGAGTAGGCGTTGATTGCAAGCGGCCAGCTGACCCAGGCAAAAACGCCTGCAAACACAGCAATGACGGCATAGGAGAACACGTCGAGAGCCACTTTCGGCAATCCCGTCAGTTTTTCGCTGAAGATGTCGACGGCGACGTGGCCCTTCAGGTGCAGAAGGTAAGGTCCGGCCAGCATGAAATGCGGACCGAAGATCAACGTGCTGGCTTCCATGGCCCACACCGTCGGCGCATCGAACAGGTATCTTGCGACCACTTCGAACAGCAGGATCGGCACCACCGCGAAGATGAGTGCCGCCGCAAGGAGGAAGAACAACCGGTTGACGCCGGTGACGATGGAACTGACGGATTTCATGAAGCTGAGCATTTGCCGATCGAAAGGACGACCGGACGGCAGACGGCAGGGAGGTGCCGTCTACCGTCCGGTGGGAGGAAGGGTCAGATCAGCCCGAGGGCTGTCATGAACTCAATCTGGCTCGCGAGCACGCGATTCGCCAGATCGTCTTCCTTGGTAGCCTTTTTCCAGGACTCGACAGCCTTGGACCGGTTGGCCGCGACATCGGCCGGGTCGAGCTGGATGATCTCGACGCCTTGTTCGCCGTATTTCTTCAGGACATCGACATTCTGCACCATGATGTGCTGGCGCAGCGATCCGGAGATCTCCCGAGCCGCAACGGCAAGCGCTGCCTTGTAGTCGTCCGGCAGGGCGTCATAGGCGCCCTGGTTGGCGACATAGCTGGTGGCGGTGGTCGGCTGGTGCACGCCCGGCAGGATGATGAACTTGGCGACTTCGCCAAGGCCTGCTTCGTAGTTGGCGGTGAGATCGCCGCGGTCGGCAAAATCGATCAGGCCTTTTTCAAGCGCCGTATAGACTTCCGCCGTCGGCAGCGGGGTCACGGAAACGCCCTGGTCGGCCATGACCGCGGAAGCGAGCCCGACAAAGCGGCCCTTCTTGCCGGCCATGTCGGCGATGGTTTCCATCTTGACGGTCGAGTGGATCGGCTCTTCGCCATAGACGGTGGGGGCAATGTAGAAGAGACCGGCCCTTGCATAGGCTTCGCGGGCGAGATCCAGACCACCCTTTTCGTAGAACCAGGCTTCATACTGGTCGGACTCGGGGAAGCCGAACGGGATGGTGGACGTGAAGGCAAATGCCGGGATCTTGCCGGCTTCGTAGCCGTCGAAGGTCTTCATCAGCTGGAAGGCGCCGGCGCGAACGGCATCGAATGCCTGGTTGGCAGGCACGAGCTGGCCGGCGGAGAACAGCGTGATCTTGAAGTTGCCGTCGGTCAGTTCGCTGACGCGCTCGACAAACTTCTTCTCGAATTCGAAAGGTGTGGTGCCGGCGTCCCAGAGAGCCTGCATGCGCCACTCAACCGCATCCTGTGCCTTGGCCGCAATCGGTGCTGCGAGGGCGGTGCCGCCAACGGCTGCACCTGCAAGAAGGCTGCGTCTACTTACTTTGGTCATTTTTCCCTCCCAAGGAAATTGCCATTTGCTGGCGTAATGGGGCAAACTGTCATAAAAATGATTGGGACAATCAAGGGACAGTTGTTGGATTTATGGGCAGTACTGTCCCAGTAAATTTTGAGGGACAATGAGAGCTACGGGTAGCGGTCGGAAACTGTCTCGCGTCGATCAGATCGTCGAGAAAGTCGCGCTGATGCTGGAGGCAGGGGCGTACAAGACGTTTGAGCGGTTGCCTTCCATTCGTCAGGCCGCGCGGGAGAACGGCGTTTCGAAAAACACGATGGCGGAAGCTTACGACCGGCTGGTCGCCCGAGGGCTACTGGAAGCGCGGGCCGGTTCCGGATACTACATGTCACAGGTCGGGCCGGCTTCCAAGACCCCGCCTGCGCCACATGTCACGGCCGCGGTCGACGGCATGTCGTTGCTGCGGGAGCAGCTGGAACAGCATTATGAAGTGCGTCCGGGAGATGGGCGCCCGCCGCCGTCGTGGATGGAGGGGGCGGAGCTGCGCCGCCATTTCGCCAACGCCAAGACGCCTTTTCCCGAAGCGATCGAATTCGGCTACGGCAGTTCGTGGGGATATGGTCCGTTGAGGGACCGGCTGCGGATGCAGTTGCTGGAGCGGTCGATCCCGGCCGATCCGCAAGGGCTTCTTTTGACCCATGGTGTCAACCATGGCCTGGATCTGATCATCCGGCATCTGACGGAGCCTGGTGATACGGTTTTTGTCGATGAGCCGGGCTATTATCCGCTCTTTTCCAAGCTGACCTTCGCCAAGGTGCAGATTGTCGGTATCCGGCGTGACAGGGACGGTCCGGACCTGGAAGACCTGACCGCCAAACTCGCTCTTTACCGGCCGAAGATGTTTGTCACCCAGTCCCACGGCCACAATCCGACCGGCGGTTCCCTGTCCCCTTCGCGGTCATTCGGGTTGATGCAGCTTGCCGAGCGCTGGGGATTTCTCCTGGTTGAAAACGATGCGCTTGCCGACATTCTTCCGGCCACGTTGCCAAGGCTGGCGGCGCTGGACCAGCTGGAGCGGGTGCTTTATCTCGGCACCTTTTCCAAGACACTTTCGGCCAGTCTCAGATGCGGTTACGTGGCTGGAAATCCGGACATCATCCGCCAGCTTGCCGATATCAAGATGCTGACGGTGGTCAATTCATCCGACCACGTCGAACGCTTCGTGTTCAATCTGATGCAGGCCGGCCATTATCTGAGACATCTGCGGCGTCTCAGGAACCGGGTGGAAGATGCCTACAAGGCATCCTTCGGGACACTGGAGGCGATCGGGTTGTCCGTGCGTGAGTGTTCCATACCCGGGTTCTATCTCTGGGTGGAGTTTCCCGATGATGTGGATGAAAGGGAACTGTGCGCCGCTGCCAGCAAGCAAAGCATCTTCATTGCACCGGGCGCCGTCTTCTATCCGAACCGGGAGACCCGGCAGAAGCCGGCAATGCGGGTCAATGTGGCCTATGGAACCGATGCGCGGTTCCTGTCGTTCCTCAGGGATTTTATGAAGTAGTTTGAAAGCAGAAGAACAGGCAAGTTCACAAATGAAAAGGGCCGGCATAATGCCGGCCCTTCAGTTGCCCTGATGTTTGACTCACTAAATCTGGTTGGCCAGTAAAAACCCCGGGGGGCTGGGGGGCTAATGCATTCCGCGGCTTCTACGGGCCATACCCATCAGGGTATGATCATAATATGGGTGTCTAAAATGGCTGGCCAAGGGCTGGAATGCGGCAAAATCAAGGAAATTTATGCATTCTTTCTTGGCAAAGTGCCGTTGCGTTCGTTTTTGCACTTCTTCCCGTAAAACTTATTGGCAAAATTACTCTGGTTTCCGACCTCTGTCTGTCAATATGACGTTGCGGGCTTGCCAGAATGGCTAAAGAAGACGCATCATGACAGCCAGGTGACAGGCGTCTCCCGACGATTCTCTTGTCGGTTACCTGTCAGCAGCGAAACCGCGAACGGAATGGAGGCGGAATGAGCGAAGCCGACGACAGCGCGTTTCAGCGTGGTGCGGGTGCAAGCCCGTCGCCACAACATCAACCGGCTCCCCCTCCCAAACCCATTGTTGCATTCAACAGGCGCGAACTCGATGTCATTCTGAGGCTCTACGGGCGCATGGTCGCCGATGGCGAGTGGCGGGACTATGCCATCGACCTCCTGAAGGACCGGGCAATCTTCTCCGTGTTTCGCAGATCTTCCGAAATGCCGCTTTACAGGATCGAGAAGGACCCGAAGCTGGCCCGCCGCCAGGGCGCTTATTCGGTCGTGGCGACCGGGGGCATGATCCTGAAGCGTGGCCACGATCTGGCGCAGGTGCTGAGGGTTCTGGAGAAGAAAAAACATCTTCGGGTGGTCGACGCCTGACCAGGCATCCGGTCAGTCAGCTGATGGCCGGATGAGGTTCATTTCCCCTGCGTTGATCCGGTTACAGGCATTTCCTTGATGGTCGCGTCAATGACTGGCTAATGCTGGTCGGTTACCCGCCGGCCGCGGACCAGACGATTGGTTCGGCCAAGCCTGGCAGCGCAGTGTTCTGCCGCTTCATTCCATTGATTTGCGCAAGGCTGGCGTTGACGCCCATTGACGCAAGTGTAGGCAAGCGATGTGTCGGACAGTCGTGCGGCCACAAAAAAGCCCGGCACAAGGCCGGGCTTTTCCGTTTGTTCAGTTTGGCTGCGCTTAGTCGCGGTTGCCGAACAGCTGCAGCAGCATGATGAACAGGTTGATGAAGTCGAGGTACAGACGCAGCGCGCCCATGACGGACTTCTTCGTAGCGACTTCACCACTGTCGCCTTCGTAGTACATTTCCTTGATCTGCTGGGTGTCGTAGGCGGTCAGGCCGGCGAACACCAGAACACCGATCACGGAGATGGCGAACTGCAGGGCGGAAGATGCCATGAAGATGTTGACCAGCGACGCGATCACGATACCGATCAGGCCGATGAACAGGAACGAGCCCCAGCCGGAGAGGTCCTTCTTCGTGGTGTAGCCGAACAGGCTCAGCGCGCCGAAGGTACCGGCGGTGATGAAGAAGACCTGAGCGATCGAGCCCGGGGTGTAAACCAGGAAGATCGAGGACAGGGAGATACCCATTACGGATGCGTAGACCAGGAAAAGGGTCCGCGCTGCGCCGGCACTCATGGACTGAATGCGGAAGGACAGCCAGAACACCATTCCGAGCGGTGCGAGCATGACAACCCATTTCAGCGGGCTGCCGTAGATGGCAACACCCAGCTGGGTGAGCATGCGGCCGTTGCCAAGGCTGGCGACAGCAGAGTTCGGATCGGTGGTCGTTGCAAGCATGACCGTTGCCAGCGCAAGAAAGCCGGTCAGCGCAAGGCCGATGGTCATGTAGTTATAGACGCCCAGCATGTAGGAGCGCAGGCCCTGATCGATGCCGGCCTCGGCGCGTGCGCCGGCGACGGTATACGCGCCTTGAGATTGACGGTCATAGGTCGACATGGTCGTAAAAATCCCCTTCTAGATAGACGTGCGCATGCAATCGCGCATGCAACACAACTCCCTCAACATATGGGAAAAGCCTATCCCGAGCACAAGTCGAATTCGATGAAAAATTCGTAATCTTTGCGCTCAGGACGTATTATTTGAACCTATCCTTAAAAACTGGCTCAGATTCAGTCGTATTATTTCATGGCTTTCAGTCGGGATTCGATCTGCCGGTCGCAGGTGCCGCCGGGGTTGCGAACGATTTCTTCCGACGCGAAATCGAGGATTTCCTTGTCCGGATCCTGCATCTGCTCGACAGTCACACCGGGTTTGAACCACTGCAGAACCGCATAGTCGCCGCCGGCATCGGTGAGGAAAGCGATCGGCTTGCCATTTTCGGTGATGCCCATGCGGCCGACGCGGACTTCCGCAATCGATACCTTGCGCGCTTCGCCGTCGATGGTCAGCCGGTTTTTCGACACGTTCAGTTTCTTCAGCTTGGAGCCTTCAGTGCCGACCCAGTTACCGTAGAAGCGCTTGCCTTTTTTCTCGACGGAAAGGCAGGAGTTCTCGAAATTCGGGATGGAAAGACGGACGGCAGAAACCTCGATCGGATCCTCGCCCTTGGGCGCCAGCGTGTATTTCATCGCATTGTCGCCGGTGCGGTACACCCGGATGCCGACCGGCGTATAGCCGGAATCATTCATCGAACGGGTGAAGAAATCGAACTGGTTGGCGTCGTTGGTGCCGGCCCGGCGATAGAGCCAGCGCTTCGGCAAACCGTTTTCGAAGACCAGCCAGTCACTGACGACGAGGCCGCGCGGGCCTTCCGGCGTGTTCAACTGCCAGACCCCGGTGTGAAACGGGCTTTCCGCTGACGCGGCAGGGGCGAAAGCCATAACGGCAACTGCGGACAGGGCTGCAGCCCCGG
The DNA here is from genome assembly GCF_001999245.1 of Roseibium algicola. Classification (NCBI taxonomy): domain Bacteria; kingdom Pseudomonadati; phylum Pseudomonadota; class Alphaproteobacteria; order Hyphomicrobiales; family Stappiaceae; genus Roseibium; species Roseibium algicola. The sequence continues at coordinate 2,880,566 of NZ_CP019630.1, forward strand.
CAATGGTCTTCAAACGAATTTTCGGGAGAAACTTGAACATGGAATGGCCCCTTCTTAACAAACTGCCCGGAGCTGAACCGGATAGCCAAGATCAATTCAGTATGCAAGTTGTGTGGAGCTGAAGTTTGTCGCGATTTGGTTGTATTTCAGAATTTTTTCCTGAACGAAGTTTGCCAAGAGCTGTGGGCGCCGGATCGAAATAGATCAGCGCCGGCCAAGAATTCGTTCGATCTTGTTTTCGGAAGTCTACCGGCTCGCCGGAAATAGCCTTGCTGATCAAAGGAGGTGCGACCGAAGCCGGCAAACGTCCTTTGATCAGCTTTTTCCTGTGCGCACGTTGGCCGCTACAGCAGCTGACCGCATCTTGCGCTAGAGATTCCGCAGGACAGGTGCGGGCTTTTCACCCAGCACCCGCCATGTGCCGACGAGGCCGAAACCTACCGTCAGCACCAGCGCGATCAGCGCGGCACTTGCTGCGGTCACCGGCATCATCACGAACGACCCATCCATGATCTGCGTTATCACGTACCAGGCGGCGACCCCTCCGGCCAGCAGGGCGAACACCGCCGTTGCAAGGCCCAGAATGGCGTATTCGAGTGCATAGGCGAAGATCAGGCGAGCCCGTGTCGCACCAATGGTTTTCAGAATGACCGCATCGTAGATCCGGCTGCGATGACCGGCGGCAAGTGCACCTGCCAGAACCAGAACGCTGGCGATCAGCGTTATCGAGCTTGCGCCGCGGATGGCCCAGGCAAGCTGTGCCACCAGATCGTTGACCTGAGAGATCGCGTCCTTCACCCGGATTGCCGTCACTGTCGGAAAGGCGTTCGAGACCGTCTTCAACAAGGCAAGTTCCGTCTCTTCCGGCACATCATCGTCCCAGCCAAGGGTCATCAGATGGGCATGCGGAGCACCGGCAAAAGTGTTCGGCGAAAACACCATTACGAAATTGATCGCAAGGGACTGCCATTCCACCGTACGTGTGTTGGCAATTTCCGCCGTGATTTCCCTGCCGAGCACATTGACCGTGATCCGGTCTCCGATCTTGAGGCCGAGATCGGTGGCGGCCTCTTCATCGAAGGACACCAGCGGAATGCCTGTGTAGTCCTCCGGCCACCAGGAGCCTTCTTCGAGCTTCGAGTTCTTGGGCAAGCTTGCGTCATAGGTAATGCCGCGGTCACCGCGCAGCACCCAGCCGGAGCCTTCCTGGGCGGGGACGAACTTGTCGGCAGCAATTCCGTTCAGCGAGACAATGCGTCCGCGCAGCATCGGGACGCTTTGCAGGTTGGCGTCGGATGCTTCAGCATTCAGCAAGGCCTCGAAGGCATCGCGTTCATGGCTCTGGATATCGATGAAGAAGAAACTCGGAGCCTTGTCGGCAATGGTTGCGGTCAGCTCGCGCCGCAGGTTTCCGTCGATGAGGGCAAGCGCCACCAGCAGCGACAGGCCAAGTCCCAGCGACAACACGACTGACGGGGTCAGCGCTCCGGGGCGGTGAATGTTTGCAATCGCCAGCCTGAGCTCGGTCGAGCGGACACTGGGCAGGCGCCTGGCTATGGCCATGATCGCGCGTGCGACCAGCACCAGCAAAACGAACGCACCGGCGGATGCGGCGATGTAGGTGCCGGCCATGCGCTGGTCGTGGGCAAGCAGAATGGCGATGGCGGCAAGGGCAAGCACTGTTGCCGCGGTGGCAAACAGATAGCGTTTGCGCGGCAGCTTGGCGCCGCCGGTCACGATATCCCGGAAAAGGGCCGTCGGCGGTACGTCATGAGCCCGCCCCAACGGCCAGATTGCAAAGGCGAGAGCGGTCAGGAGGCCGTAGACGAGGCCAAGGGCAAGCTCGGTCGGATAGATGCTGGCCGCGAGCTTGACCGGCAGAACCGGCGCCAGTGCGGCAGCTGCGGCAAAGGGGATCAGGGCACCCAGCACAAGGCCGACGACGATGCCGAGAAGCGCAAGCACCAGCATTTGAACCAGATAGATCTTGAAGACGAAGCCGCCCGTCGAGCCCAGGCACTTGAAGCTGGCGATAACCTCACGCTTGGTTTCCAGATAGGCGCGGATGGCATTGGCCACACCAACACCGCCAACCACCAGCGCGGTGAGGCCAACCAGTGTCAGGAATTGTGCGAAGCGATCAATGCTGCGTTGAAGGCCCGGGGACGCATTGGCGCGGGAGCGGATACGCCATCCCGCGTCCGGCTGGGCGGATTTGGCCTCTTCGACGATCCCTTCCATTGCTTCCAGGTTGGGAGCCGGGGCCATTCGAACGCGGTAATGCCAGCGCACCAGGCTGCCGGGCTGGATCAGGCCGGTTTCAGGCAGGGCGGCATCTGAAATCAGGAGGCGTGGACCGAATTCCATGCCCCCGGCCAGTTTGTCAGGTTCGTTGGCAATGGTGTCGGCAATTCGGATAGTGGCTCGCCCGAGGGAGAGCGTATCTCCGACATTCGCACCAAGCCGCGCGAGAAGAGAAGGGTCCACAACGGCGCCCCAGGTCCCGTCTTTCCGGGCCAGGGCCGTTTCCAGGGCCTCTCCGGAGGCAAGTTCAAATGTGCCGTAAAGGGGATAGGGACCGTCGACGGCTTTCAGCTCTACCAATGCCTGATCGCCGGTCTCAGGTCTTCTTGCCATTGCCCGCGTGGTCGCAACGCGGGACAGGTCACCTAGGCCGCTCAGATAGGCAAGTTGATCGGCGTCGGCCTGACGGTGGATCAGGGAAAAATCGAGATCACCGCCCAGGATGGACTGGCCTTCGCGCGAAATCCCTTCTGTCAGAGCCCGTGAGACAGACGTGACGCCTGCGATTGCCGCTACGCCGAGCGCGATACACGCGATGAAAATGTAAAAGCCCTTGAGGCCGCCGCGCAGTTCACGAAAGGCAAACCGGGCAGCAAGGCGCATCGTCTGGTGGTTTGCCGGTGCGTTGCCCGGGACAAACGCGCTCATGCAGACACCTCGCGGCGGGCGCGGTCAGACGTTTCTTCTTCGATTTCTCCGGAGCGGACGCGGATCATGCGGTCGCAGCGGGCGGCAAGGCTCGGGTCGTGGGTGACCAGAACCAGCGTCGTGCCCCGGTTCTTCTGGGCGGTGAACATCAGGTCGACAATCTGTGCGCCGGTACTTTCATCGAGGTTGCCAGTCGGTTCGTCTGCGATCAGGATCGCGGGTTCGACGACCAGTGCCCTTGCCACGGCGACACGCTGCTGTTCGCCGCCGGACAGTTGCGCCGGGTAGTGGTGCATGCGGTGGCCGAGCCCGACGGCATCCAGTTCCGCCTTGGCCTTGTCGAAGGCGGCGCTATCCCCAGCAAGTTCCAGCGGCACGGCCACGTTTTCCAAAGCGGTCATGTTGGGCACGAGGTGAAACGACTGGAAAATGATACCTACATTGCGGCCGCGGAACCGGGCCAGCTGGTCTTCGGACAGCGGGCCGAGTTCGGATCCGGCCACGTTGACCGAGCCTTCATCGGCGCGTTCCAGCCCCGCCATGACCATCAGCAATGTCGATTTTCCGGACCCTGACGGGCCGACAAGGCCGACGGAGGCCCCCTTCTCGATCTGAAGGTCGATCCCCTTCAGGATATGCACCCGCCCGGCGCCTTCGCCGAGGGTCAGGTGGACGTCTTTCAGGGCGATCGCGGGCGAATTTGTCATTCTCTGGCCTTTACAATGGGCGTGTGATCGTCTTCCTGACAGTCACAAGCCCTCGACAATTGGACGCTCTGCGACCATATGGGCCTGTTGAAGAGCGTCTTCCAGTCCCAAAAGAGTGTTCACGTGAACCGGTTTATTGCCTGCCTGACGATAATCATCCTGTCTTTCCTGCCAATGGCCGCCCAGTCGGCCGATCTGAAACTGGTGGTGCTGGGGGACAGTCTGTCCGCCGGCTATCAGCTGTCGGCAGGAGAAGGCTTCACGGATCAGCTCCAGAAAGCGCTTGATGCGAAGGGGCAATCGGTCGAGGTCGTCAATGCCGGCGTGTCTGGCGACACGTCAAGCGGTGGGCTGTCGCGGCTGGACTGGTCGGTGGGACCGGACACCAGTGCAGTCATCGTGGAGCTTGGGGCAAACGACGCGTTGCGGGGGATCTCTCCGGAGCTGACGCGCAAGAATATCGACGAAATCGTCCGACGCCTGACGAAACGCGGTGTTGCCGTGCTTGTCGCGGGCATGCTGGCTCCGCGCAATCTTGGGCCGGAATATGCCGAGGCATTCGATCCGATCTACTCCGATGTTGCCAAGGCGCACGATGCGTTGTTTTATCCCTTCTTCCTCGAGGGTGCCGCCCTCAATCCCGATCTCAACCTTTCCGACGGTATGCATCCCAACGCCAAAGGGGTGGAAGTCATCGTCGAAAACATTCTGCCGAAAGTGGAAGAGCTTTTGGCCAAAGCCCGATCCTAGGGGCTTTGCTCTGGACCTGGGGTGGAAGCCGATCCGGCTTCCGGGACGCCCCGTTTTCAAAATTTGAAGGATAGTCTTATGGAAAAGCGCCGTCTTGGCCGCACGGATATACAGGTCAGCGCCCTTTGCCTCGGTACCATGACCTTCGGGGAGCAGAACTCCGAGGCGGAAGGTCACGCCCAGATGGACCACGCCGTGGAAAAGGGCATCAATTTCTTTGACGCGGCAGAGCTCTATCCGATCCCGCCGAAGAAAGAGACCCAGGGCCGGACCGAGCGCATCGTCGGCACGTGGTTCAAGAAAACCGGCATGCGGGACAAGATCGTCATGGCCACCAAGGTGGTCGGGCGGACCGACATGGATTGGTTCCGTGAAAACGGTGCGAAGGCGAAACTGGTTCGCGAAGAGATCGAATTTGCGGTCGACCGCAGCCTGAAGAACCTGGAAACAGACTATATCGACCTCTACCAGATCCACTGGCCGGACCGGAACGTCGGCGGCTTCGGTTCAAACCCGACGCGCTGGGCGGATGTCGAACCGGCTCCGGACGAAAACAGCATCCAGTCGACGCTGGAAATCCTTGGGGATCTGGTCAAGGCCGGCAAAATCCGTCACGTCGGTGTCTCCAACGAAAGTGCCTGGGGCACGATGCGCTACGTCGCCGCGTCCGAGATGTATGACGTGCCGCGGGTGGTCTCGATCCAGAACGCCTATTCCCTGGTCAACCGGACCTTTGAAACCGGCCTTGCGGAAGTTGCCCGCCGGGAAAATGTCGGTCTTCTGGGATATTCGGCACTGGCCCAGGGATATCTGACGGGCAAATACCGCAATGGCGCCCTTCCGGCAGGTGCCCGCAAGACGCTGTTCAACCGCCTGCAGCGCTATGAGCACCCGCGCGCCATCGAGGCGGTCGATGCCTATCTGGACCTGGCGCAGGAGGCGGGACTTGATCCGTCGCAGATGGCACTTGCCTTTGCCATGTCGCGGTCTTTCATGACATCGGTCATCCTGGGTGCGACGACCATTGAGCAGCTGGATACCGACATCGGAGCTGCGGACGTTACGCTGAGTGCCGATGTTCTGGAGAAAATCGATGCGCTGCATCAGAAATTCGGCAATCCGGCGCCGTAACGGGTGTAACTTCCTGATCGATAAATCTTTTTAGAGAATCATCTGCAGATCGGAGGCCGGGCTGGTTATGAACCAGCCCGGTTTTCATTTGAGTGCGGCGCTGAATTTTTGAACGCGCTCAAAAACTTAGCTTTTTGTCTTGCGATTTTCATGAAGTTGATTCCTCATGGGATTCATCAGCGACAGCGGAGGGAACACCCATGCCGCGCCTATTTACAGGCCTTGAGATTCCGTCCCAGACGGCACTCATGCTTTCGATGCTCCGGGGAGGCCTTCGGGGCGCCCGCTGGATTGATCCGGAGAACTACCACATCACCTTGCGCTTCATTGGCGACATCGACGACCGTACGGCCGACGAGATCGCCGCCGCGCTTGATCGTGTCCGCAGGGATCCGGTGGAAATCCGCCTCAACGGTCTTGGTTCTTTCGGCAACGGCAAGCCGCATGCAGTCTGGGCCCGGGTTGAGCCAACCGCTCAACTTGCCGAATTGCAGGCCGAGCAGGAACGCATCATCCAGCGTCTGCATCTGCCGGCCGAGCGGCGCAAGTATGTTCCGCATGTCACCCTTGCCCGTTGCAGGACCTCGACCAACGAGGACGTGGCCAAGTGGCTGAGCGAGCGCGGCAACTTCCAGGCGCAGCCCTTCATTGCCGGACGTTTTGTGCTGTTCTCGGCGAAATCGAGTGTCGGTGGCGGCCCCTATCTGGTGGAAGAGGCCTATCCGCTGGCAGCGTGACGCCCGCGTTCTGATGGCGTGCAGCGAGACCACAGGATTTGCGTATCGGCAGAATGAACCCAAGCCTTTGCCGCTTTGGGGTCGTTTTTGGCTGAAACCCTGAAAAAGATTGCACCGACCCGACGCGAAAAAATGACGCACGCTGGCGTCCGCGCTCCTTTCGTGATGGTCAAAAGTGACAGGAGGGGGCCGAGAAACTGTGCGGTTTTTGGGCAGGCCGGAATTCCAGGGCAGTGAAAAAGGCTGTTTTGCCTAAATAATAAGTTGATTGAATTCTCTGAATGATTGAGTGCGTAGAAGTATAAACCTATGGTTTAGAAGATTAGTCGGCTCAGTATTCAAGTTGCGTAAAGGAAAATTAATGGCTTGAGCGTTTTCTGGGCACACTGTGCAAGGCTCGACAAGAGCTGCCCCAAAAAAACGAGACCATTATGAAGTTCTTTGCAGATCTGCCCATCGCGGTGCGTGTCGGAGCGCTGTCCGCAATCGCCGTGGTTGCCATTGGCGTATTGCTTGGCACGGCGCTTTACAGCCAGCAAATCGTGTCGCACGAAATCGACAATCTGGCTGAATATTCGCAAATGGACTTCAAGGTGTCGCAGGTTCAGGCTCATGCCCAGAACATGCAGCGCAGCCAGAAGGACTTTCTTTTGAACAAGGACCTGGCCTTTGTCGAGGAATACAAGGCCGAGTTCGAGAAAGCCCAGAGCAACCTGAACGATGTCGATACGAAGCCGCAATCGGCTTCCATCAAGAATAACATCGCCAAGCTTCGTGATGTTCTTGACCAGCACAAGGCAAAGTTCGACGCTCTGACCAGTGAGCTTACCCGAATGGGGCTTGATGAAAGCACCGGGCTGCAGGGGTCTCTTCGCACTGCCGTGCATGACGTGGAAAGCAAGCTGGATGCCGCCAATCTGGATGCCTTGACCGTCAAGATGCTGATGATGCGCCGTCATGAAAAAGATTTCATGCTGCGCGGTGACGAGAAATATATCGGCAGGATCGGCGAACGGCGGGCTGAATTCGCAGATCTGCTGCCGAAAAGCGGGTTGCCCGACGCTGAACAGGCTGAAATCGGCAAGCTGCTGGATACCTATCAGGCCTCCTTCCAGGCTTATGCCGAATTGTCCCTGAAGATTGCTGCCGACCTGGCCGAGATCGAGGCAATCTACGCCCAGGTCGCTCCGGAATGGGCGGTGATGTCTGAAGCTGCCTATGCGGGCAAGCTGGCTGCCGGGGAAACGCTGGACACTGCACAGGCCTTCTCCAAAACAACATTCCTGACCGTTTCCGCCATCGCGCTGGTGCTGTCCATCGGGCTTGGCTGGCTGATCGGCCGCAGCATTACCAGGCCGGTGAAAACGCTTACCGGAACCATGGGAACGCTCGCTGGCGGATCCATCGACATCGACGTCCAGTACACCGACCGCAAGAGCGAGATCGGCAGCATGGCCCGCGCCGTGGAAGTTTTCCGCGCCAATGCCGTCCGGACCCGCGAACTGGAAGCGGAACAGAAGGAACAGGCAGCAAGAAACGCCGCCGAGCAGAAGCGGATGATGATGGAGCTTGCCGATAGTTTCGAAAGCTCGGTTGGTGAAATCGTCCAGGCGGTATCGTCCTCGTCGTCCCAGCTGGAATCGAGCGCAAGTTCCATGAGCGCCACCGCCGAGCAGACCCAGCAACAATCTTCGAACGTTGCCGCGGCAGCCGAGCAGGCATCTGCCAACGTTCAGACCGTTGCTTCCGCAGCCGAAGAGCTGTCGTCGACGGTTTCGGAAATTTCCCGACAGGTCGCCCAGTCTTCAAATGTTGCTGCCACGGCAACGGCGGAAGCCAAGAAGACCAACGACCAGGTTCAGGGGCTCGCCGAAGCCGCTTCGCGCATCGGTGAAGTGGTGAAGCTTATTTCCGATATCGCCGAGCAGACCAATCTTCTGGCGCTCAATGCCACCATTGAAGCGGCCCGTGCGGGCGAGGCCGGCAAGGGATTTGCCGTCGTTGCGTCGGAAGTGAAGGAACTGGCCAGCCAGACGACCAAGGCGACCGAGGAAATCTCCCAGCAGATTTCCGGTGTCCAGTCGGCGACCCGTGACGCGGTCTCTGCCATCGACGGCATCACCAAGACGATCTTCGAGATCAACGAGATTGCCGGCGGGATCGCGGCGGCTGTCGAAGAGCAGGGCGCGGCAACCACCGAGATCGCGCGCAATGTGCACGAAGCTTCCACCGGTACACGCGATGTGACCCGCAACATCAGCAGCGTCAGCGAAGCAGCCACCCAGTCGGGGCATGCGGCGGAAGAGCTGCAGGCGGCCTCCGGCACACTTGCAAGCAATGCCCGGGCGCTTCAGGCCGAGGTCGACGGCTTCCTGGCACGCGTACGCGCCGGCTGAGATCAGGTGCCCAGCAGGCCGGCATAAACACCGAGCGTGCGGGCGCACATGGTTTCGACCGAGAAATTCTGGCGGACATGGGCGAGAGCCCGGTCCGCCATTTTGTTTTTCTCGTCCACGTCCTGGCCCAACACACGGACAATGGCATCCGCCAGAGCCTGAGGGTCGCCCGGTGCCACCCGCCAGCCGGTGCGTTCGCTTTCGGCCGCATCGGGCGGGGAGAGAACGGTTTCAGGTACCGCCCCGAGGTTGGAGACGATTACAGGCACCCTTGCGGCCTGTGCTTCAACTGCCGCCCGGCCGAAGGCTTCCGGTTCGACAGAAGCAACAATCGCAATATCGGCCAATGCCATGGCGGCGGGAACGTCGGCGCAGTGACCGACGATCCGGACCTTGTCCTGCAGGCCGTTGTCGGCAATCAGCTTCTTCAACTCCGCCAGATATCCGTCACGACCTTGGGCATCTCCCGCCAGAATGGCGATCGGGTCGGACGGCAACCTGTCTTGCAGAAGCGCCATCGCCTCGATCACGACACGCTGGCCCTTCCAGGCGGTCAGCCGGGCCATGTTGAGGAGTATCGGCCGTCCCATCGGGATGCCCCACTGGTCCTTCAATGCCTGCAGCCGCAGAGCGCTGACATTGTCGGGTAGCAGGCCTTTCAGATCGGATCCGCGCTGGATGACGGTGATCTTGCCTTTTGCGAACGGGTGCCGGTCTTCGATCAGACCGGATATGAAATGCGAATTGGCAATCACCGCATCCCCCCGTGCCATGACCGAATTGTACCAGCCCTTCAGCGCATTCGACTGGTTATAGGTGCCGTGGTAGGTGGTCACGAAAGGGGTTCTGGTGCGCCGTGCGGCCCAAAGGCACGACCATGCCGGAGCCCGGCTGCGAGCGTGAAGCAGACTGACCTTGCGTGTGGTCACGATCTCCGCAAGCCTGGCTGCATTCTTCCAGAGGGTCGCCGGGTTCTTCGACTTGACGGGCAGGACGATGTGTTCCGCGCCAAGGGCTTCCAGTTCCGGCACCATCTGGCCGCCCTGGCTTGCAACGAGAGCCTTTCCGCCGGCTTCCACCACCGCTTTGGCAACGTCCAGCGTCGTGCGCTCGGCGCCACCGGAGTTGAGATCCGGGATCACTTGCAAAATCGTGGTCTCAGAAGGCAGATGAACCAAATCGGATCTCCGGTGAACTGGTCAAGGCGGGGCGTCTGTGCCAAATGGCAGGGACAGAAAACATCTATCAGAACGAGAGCCTTAATATGGGTGATTCCGAACCGCAATTCATCCAGATCGGAAAAAACGACGTGAAACGCCGGATTGCCGTGCAGAACGCGCCGGGTTCCGGGGCAAGTTCGTTACCCGGCATCTTGTGGTTGTCCGGGTTCAAGTCGGACATGTCCGGCACAAAAGCCGAGGCATTGGCCGAGGAGGGGGCGCGAAACGGGCAGGGTGTGGTGCGGTTCGACTATTCCGGCCATGGCCTGTCGGGCGGCGATTTCGAAGATGCCTGTGTTTCCGACTGGCTGGAGGAGGCGCTTGCCGTTTTCGATGCTTGTTGCCCGGGCGAAACCGTATTGGTCGGCTCCTCCATGGGCGGGTGGCTCGCCTTGTTGTTGGCGCTCGCCCGCAAGAACTCTGGCCGTATCAAGGGGCTGGTTCTGATCGCTCCCGCGGTTGATTTTACCGAAGAGCTGATGTGGAAGCAGCGCTTCAGCGATGAGATCCGTGCCGCCATTCTTGCCGATGGCCGCTGGGAGCAGCCTTCCGTCTATAGCGACGCGCCCTATGTGATCACGCGCAAGCTGATCGAAGATGGCCGCAATCACCTACTTTTCGGGACGCCGCTTCATCTTGGTGCTCCCGTTACGATCCTGCAGGGCGCGCAGGACCCGGATGTGCCGGAAAGTCATGCACGCCGCCTGGTTGAGGCCTTGCCGCTGGACGATGTCACCTTTTCGCTGGTGCCGGATGGCGATCATCGTCTGTCCCGGCCGGAGGACATTGATCTTCTGTTGCGGGCCGTTGCGGACATGTCGACCCGATAGGGGGAGTTCTAGACCGGCAGGGTTTCCCGGCCCTGTTTTTTCACCTTGTACCAAGCCCAGAAGAGACGGGCGGCAACGGCGCGGTGCGGTGTCCAGGCCTCGGCGATGACGTCGAGTTCTTTTGGTGCCGGACGTTCTGCCAAGCCGAGGGACTCCTGAACCGCGACTTGCAAGGCCAGGTCGCCGCTCGGGAAGACATCAGGATGTCCCGCGCAGAACAGCAGGAAGATATCCGCGGTCCAGCGGCCAATACCCTTTATCTCGCATAATGCGCGGTGGGCTTCATCCGCCGGCGCCTGTGCCAGATGAGCCAGGTCGAGACCATTGCCGCATGCTTCTGTCAGCGCGCGCAAGGTCTGGATTTTCGGTCGGGACAGGCCGACGCCTGCCAGTTCCTCGTCGGTGAAGGTTGCCAGGTTTTCTGCCGTTAGCGGCGCAATCAGCACCTGAAGGCGCGCGAAGATGGCAGCCGCGCTGGCAACCGACACCTGCTGTCCGGTGACAATCTGTGCAAGACCTTCAAAATCGGCCGCGCGTCGGCGCAAGGGGATCGGGCCTGCTGTTCCTGCAATTTCCTGCAGGCGCGGGTCGAGACGGATCAGCGCCTTGAGACCGGCTTCGATGTCTTCTTCGGTGGTAATCGGGGTCATGTCGGCGGGGCTTGTCCGTAGATGTCTTGAACTGCCGGGCGATACTGTCTCTTGCGCGGCGGCTGGGGAATGATAGGTAGGACTTCACTCATCAGCCCGCTCCGCGTCAACAGCCTTTGCCGATCTCATGACCCAGCCCGTGTTCCGCTTTGCTCCTTCGCCCAATGGGCACTTGCATCTGGGGCATGCGCTTTCGGCTCTCCTGAATGCGCGTGCAGCCGTTGCGCTCAGTGGCCGGTTTCTCGTGCGGGTGGAAGATACCGACCAGACCCGGTGCACGCCGGACCTGGAACGGGAGATGTTCGAGGATCTCGCCTGGTTGGGCGTGCCGCTTGATGAGCCCGTGTTGCGCCAATCGGAAAATTTTCCGCAATACCGGGCAGCCCTGGAAAAGTTGCAGGACATGGGCCTGGTATATCCCGCATATCTGACCCGTGCTGAAATCAAGGCGTTCGTTTCTGCCAAGGAAGCCAATGGAGAAAACTGGCCGCGGGATCCCGACGGTGCGCCGCTTTATCCTGGCGATGCCGCGGTTCTTTCCGCGGAAGAGCTCAGGAGCCGGGCGGCCAGCGATGCGCCGTTCTCACTGCGTCTCGACATGCAGCGCGCCCTCGCGCAGATCGGAAGGGCGCTGTCGTGGCAGGAAACGGGGGCGGAAGGCGAAAGCCTGTTTGCCGAACCTGTCGCGGTGCCTGTCGAGGCGGCAGCGTGGGGTGATGTGATCCTTGCCCGCAAGGACACGCCGACGAGCTATCATCTGTCGGTGGTGGTCGATGATGCCAGGCAGGGCATCACCGATGTGCTGCGCGGACAGGACCTTTATCACGCAACCAGCGTGCACAGGGTCCTGCAGGAACTGCTCGGCCTGCCGTCACCGGTCTACCGGCATCACAGGCTCGTCCTGGGGGCGGACGGACGCAAGCTCTCGAAGTCCAGCAAGGACACCAGTCTCCGGTCGTTGCGTGAGGCCGGCATGACCCATGCCGAATTGCGCAAGAGGATCGGGCTCTAGCGCGTTCAGGGATTAGCGCAGGCTCATGCCGAACCAATGATCCAGGAACCAGATCCACAAGCTGGCTGTAACGATGGCGCAGAGCGTGGTCATGGTAATCGCATTTGCGGACATGGAATGGCCAGTGCCGTAGCGGTTGGCGAAAATATAGGCGTTTACACCCGTCGGGCAGCTGGCCGTCAAGGTCGCAACGGCTGTCCACAGAGGCGGCAGGTGGAACACGAAAGCCCCGAAACTAAAAACGACGATCGGCATCAGCAGCATCTTGATGATGCTGAGGATCAGTCCTGGCACGATATTGCCGCGCATGCCGTATTGCACGAGGCTCATGCCCAGTGACAGCAGTGACAAGGGCAGTGCCGTGGCGGCGATGCGGCTGATAACGTCGAGACCGATCTCCGGCAGCTCCAGGCCTGTCTGCCGCCAGATAAAGGCGGCGACGATGGTGACGACGAGGGGGTTCTTCACCAGGCTTTTTCCGGCTCCCATCAACAGTTGGGAAATGGGAGGGGAGGCCGTGCCGTTGTCGATTGCAGCTGCCCGCTCCATCATCACCGCCATCAGTACTGTCATCGTGGCCAGGTGGATCGAGATGATCAGCAGCAGCGGGGCCAGGCCTTCGTCGCCGTATACCGAGGCGACCAGTGGCAGGCCTACCAGAATCGTGTTGGCGAAGGCGGCGGATATCCCGCCGATTGCGCTTGCCCGGGCGTCGCGGCCGAAACCCTTGCGAATGATCAGCGATCCGAGCAACCAGGCAAAGCCGACGCCGATAAAGTAGGTTGCCCAGAGCGCCAGCGGAACACCCGCGCTGAGGTCAGCGCCGATCAGCGATCGGAAGATCAGCACCGGGATCGCCACGATATAGACGAACTGCCCGAGTGCTTCGCTGATGCTCTGGTTCAGAATGCGGGTTTTGGCGAGGCAGTAGCCAATGCCGATCAGCAGGAAAACCGGGGCGACGATCGTAAGTGTTTGAGCAAGCATCTATGCGGCAACCCAAAGGCTGTTTCCGGTTGATTTGGGACTGGGTGCAGGTGGATGCCGGTCTGGATGGACAGCGGCCACACGGCAAGGTAAGCAGAATTTCGACCAACTTGGCTTTTTGGCGCGTGTCTGGCAAGCCCGGTTGAGACCCATTCAGGCGAAGGACCTCCGGCCGCATGGCAAATCATGACGAGGACAGCGTCAAACTTGCGCTTCTGGCCCACGATCTCAGAACGCCGCTTGCCGCCATGCGCCTGACGGCGGAGCTGATCGGCACCGGTCCGCTGAACGGGACACAAAAAGATCAACTGTCGATCCTCATTCGCTCCATCGATGCACTTACGCAGATGACGGGCGAGCTTGTCACGGCTGCCGAACCGGGATCGCAAGCGGAAACAAGACCCAGTCGGATCGCCGATGTCGTTTCGGAAATCGCCGACCTCTTCCAGGTCGCGGCCGAAGCAAAAAACCTGACCTTGACGCTGAAAATAGACGACGAGGCCCGCGAGGCGGTTACATCAAGTGGTGGGACACTGCGCCGGGTGATCACGACATTGCTGGACAATGCTGTCAAATACACTGCTGAGGGCGGGGTCACGGTCGAAGTTCGCGCAGCCGGCCACAAATCGGAGGATGCCTCCGGTCAGGGCGATCCGTCCTCCATCCTGATTTCCGTTGCAGACAGCGGCCCCGGGATCGAGCCTGAAGAAGGTGCACGGCTGTTCCGGCCCTTCGTCCGGGGCCGGCACGGCCGGGAAACCGCGCCTGGAACGGGTCTCGGTCTTTGGGGGACGGCGCAGTTCGTCCGGGACATGAATGGCCGGTTGACACTGGCGCGTTCCGAGACCGGCGGCAGCCGGTTCAATGTGGAAATTCCGCTCGGCGAGGGCGATGACGGCCTGTTGCAGGCCGAGGCAGACCAGCATGGAACATCGGCAACATCCGAAGATGCGTCTGTCACCGGGCCCTTGTCGGCGCATGTGCTTATTGTTGATGACAACGAGACCAATTGCCGTCTGCTGGCAGCGCTGCTGGAATCCTTCGGCATTTCGTCGGAGGCCGCCAGATCGGGCGAGCAGGCTGTCGGTCTCGTTCAAAAGAGCGACTTCGATGCCGCGTTGCTCGATCTGCACATGCCCGGCATGAGCGGTGTCGAAACGGCCGAGGCGCTCGGATCTCTGCGCCCGGACCTGCCGCTGATCGCCGTGACGGCGGCTCTGGAGTCTGTTGGCGACACGCGTTTGCGGGATGCGGGGTTCCGGGAAATCCTGACAAAACCCCTGTCACCTGCCGCCCTTTTCGAGGCGATGAAACTGGCGAGCGGACGCAGAGCGGGCTGAGGGCCACACCTTACGGCCTCTATCCTGTCAGGGCTGTTTCATCTCGGCGCAGGGTCAGAACCTCGACACCATCGGCGGTAACGGCGACCGTGTGTTCGAACTGCGCCGACAGCTTGCCGTCTTTGGTCACAACCTTCCAGCCGTCCTCTTCGGTTGAAACCCGGCTGGTGCCCTGGTTGATCATCGGCTCGACGGTGAAGACCATGCCTTCGCGCAATCTCATGCCCGTTCCGCGCCGTCCGAAATTCAGTACGTTGGGCTCCTCGTGCATTTCACGGCCGATGCCGTGCCCGCAATAGTCGCGCACCACCGAGTAGCCGTTCTTCTTGGCGTGTTTTTCGATTGCATGGCCGATATCGCCCAGATAGGCGCCCGGCTTTACCTGCTCGATCCCTTTCCACATCGCTTTCTGGGCAACACGCACCAGCCGTCTTGCGGCCGCACTGGCGTTTCCGACCACATAGGTCTTGCTGGAATCGGCAATGAAGCCGTCCTTTTCGAGCGTGATATCCAGATTGATGATGTCGCCGTCGCGGATGATCTCGTTCCGGTCCGGAATGCCGTGGCAGACGACCTGGTTGATTGAGCAATTCAGCACAAATTCAAAGCCGTATTGCCCTTTGCTGGCCGGACGGGCGGCAAGGTCCTCGGTTATGAAACGCTCCACCATGTCGTTGACGGCGAGTGTCGACATTCCGGCAAGGTCAACGCCATCGAGCATCTCGAAGACGGAGGCGAGCAACCTGCCCGAGTTGCGCATGAGTTCCAGTTCTTCGGGGGTCTTGACCATGTCAGGCAACCGCCGCATCTGCTGAGGGAGCCTGAGCTGCGTCGAGCTGCATCTTGATGATGTCGCTGAAGGACAGGGTCGGGTTGGCCTCGGCCAGCATTCCGATCTTCATCCAGAATTCGGCCTGCGCATTGATGGAGCGGCACATGACGGTGCTGGCCCGGCGGATTTCCTCGTGCAGACCCTCGTCGATCTTGACGATGCCCATGACTGTCTCCCGAAATGGATGGATATATGAAACGTATATGTTTCGTATATAGCCTTCGATCTCGGATCCCGCAAGCCGGGTTTTGAGTTGGGATATCGGATGAACGCGATGCGGTCTTCAGGCGTCCGTTTCAACCAGGTTTCCGGCTGCCTCGAGGGCCTGTTCCAGCCGGTCGTCGCCCCAGTAGAGGTCTCCACCTGGAATGACGAAACTCGGTGCGCCGAAGATGCCGAGTTTCTCGGCTTCGGTAACGGCCGCGCGCAGGCTTATCTTGTTTTCCCGGCTTTGGGCGGTTGACAGGGCCGTCCGGGCCGGGGCGCCGATTTCCAGCAGCAGTTCGGCCATCAGGCTTTCGTCGGCGATGTTCAGCCCCTGTCCGAATTCAGCGATGAAGACCGCACGGGTAAAGGCCCCTATCCAGGGCTGGTTCTGTGCTGCGTGTGCGATCCTGGCGGCCAGCAGTGCGTCCTGGGGAAAGGGAGACGGCAATGTGAACGGCAGGCCGTATTGCCTGCAAAGCCGTTCCATGTCACGCCACATGTAGTGGCCCTTGGCGGGATACAGGTTGAAGGGAGAAGTGGGCCAGCCCTGCTTCTTGAAGATCGGACCGAGCAAAAATGGCCGCCAGGCGATCTCAACGCCATAGTCGCTTGCCAGCGTTTCGATCCGCATGGCCGAGAGATAGCTGTAGGTGGATGCAAACTCGTACCAGAATTCCACCACCGGTTTCCGGTCCTGCCGCAATGACACTATATTCGTGCCGGTAGGGGCCGCAGGCGGCTGACTGTTTTTCACATTCCGCATCTCCGCAAAATCTGAACCGGCCGGTTTCAGGAAGGGATTGGATCGGGCAATCGGATGCGTTAAAGAGCAGCCATGACGCAAACCCAGCCCCAGCAGCATAATCCCAAGACCGGACTGAGCAAACTATCCATCTGGTGCATTAACCATTCGATGGTGTGCGTTGGGCTTTATATCTGCCTTGTGTCCCTGTTCTTTCTGGCGTTTCCCGGCGTCGATCTCTGGGCGAGCGGGCTTTTCCATTTTGGCGATGAGGGCTTCAAGGCCGAGAACGTCGCGTTCTTGCGCGATGTCCGGCATCTGGGACCGTTTCTTGTCCGGGTGATTGCGATCGTCTGCGTGGCGGTTCTGCTCATCAAGCTGCTGGTGCCGGGCCGTCAGCCGCTGATGCCACTGCGTCAGCCGGTGTTCCTGCTGTCGACGCTGATCCTTGGGCCGGGGGTTCTGGTCAACCTGATCCTGAAAGACAACTGGGGCCGCCCGCGGCCCCGCAATGTCGAGATCTTCGGTGGGGATCTGCCGTACCAGCCGGTCTGGAAAATCTCGAACTATTGCGACAGCAACTGTTCGTTCGTGTCCGGGGAAGGGTCGGCTGCCATGTGGCTGGTGGCAGCAGTTACCTTGCTGGTGCCCGCAACCTGGCGCAAGGGCGCACTCGTCTTTCTGATCCCGCTCGGCCTGATCCTGTCAGCCAATCGGGTGGCTTTCGGCGGGCACTTCCTGTCCGATACGCTGTTGTCCTGGGGCGTGACGCTGTTCCTGATCCTGGCGATCCACCAACTGCTTTATCGCAAGACCCCACCGCTGGTGAGCGATCGCCAGCTTGACGAGTGGTTCACCGTGAAGGGGCGGCGCTTGCAGCGGGTGTTGCAACGGCTGGCGGTTCGGGCGCGCCGGGCACTTCGCGGCATCGGTCGCGTTTTTGCCGAACGCTGACGAACACTCTACTTCTTGCGTGGTCTTGTGCGTTTCAGGATGCGGGCAAAGCGCAATGGCGAGCGGTCTTCCACCCAGGTAATGGCATCATTGAGCGGCGGCGTCTTGCGTCTTCGGCTGCGTAGCATGCGTGCCGCGCTCCGGTTCGTGCCGACAATGACAATCATGCCGAGCGCAAGCAGGGGGACGCCGGTCGGGATCGGCAGCCAGACCGTTACCAGCCCGGCCAGGATCAGCGCAGCCGCGAGAGACCACCACAGAATTTTCATTTTGGTGCCAAGGAAGTCGTGCAGATCAGACACCCATACACCGGTGTCTGAGACGGATTTATGAACCCGTGCCCGGCAATCCCCGGCTTGTCGTGTGGTCAAGCAGCGTGCCTGGCTTTGTCAGGCGCTCGTCATCAGGTCCTTAAGGAGACGTTGACCGCCAGTCCGCACGAGCTGGTACACCTGTTCAAAGCCGTCCGGGCCGCCGTAGTAGGGATCGGGAACATCCTGCGGCGGTCCGTTCAAAAGCAATCGAAGCCGGGGGCTGCTCGCTCCGCCCATGCGCTTGAGGGCCGCGAGATTGTCCCTGTCCATGGCGACGATGGTGTCGAAGCGGCGGAAATCGTCTGCCCGTACCTGCCGTGCCCTTTGGGCGGAGATATCGACCTCATGCCGCGCGGCTATCTCGATCGAGCGTGGGTCCGGTGGATTGCCGATGTGCCAGGCACCGGTTCCCGCGCTATCGACCACGAAACTGTCTGCCAGTCCTGCCTCCTGCACGATGTCCCGGAAGACGCCTTCCGCAAGTGGCGACCGGCAGATGTTGCCAAGGCAAACGAAGAGGACGGCGTGGGGCAAGCGGGTTATCCTTGAAACAGGCGCCAAGCGGATGCTGGCAGCCCGCCATTGGGCTGACACAGAACTGGATTAGGTGCACGGCAGGCAGATGGCTCGTTTTCGAGCCCGGCCGTTACGCAAAACAGGAGGACCAGATGGTTGAACGACTGAAGCCGGAAGACCGCGCCGCCGGATTGAACGATCTGCCGGGCTGGCACATGTGCGAAGACCGGGAGGCGATATCGAAATCCTTCAAGTTTCACAATTTCCGCGAAGCCTTTGCCTTCATGACCCAGATCGCGCTGGTGGCGGAAAAGATGAACCACCATCCCGAATGGTTCAATGTCTATCGCAGTGTCGATATCACCCTGTCGACCCATGACGTTGGCGGTCTCAGCAAACTGGACCTCCAGCTTGCGGCGGATATCGAC
This sequence comes from Roseibium algicola, assembly GCF_001999245.1. Lineage (NCBI taxonomy): Bacteria > Pseudomonadati > Pseudomonadota > Alphaproteobacteria > Hyphomicrobiales > Stappiaceae > Roseibium > Roseibium algicola. The sequence goes on from NZ_CP019630.1 coordinate 2,899,271, forward strand.
AAGATTGCCGGCAAGATTCAGTGACACTTCAAGCCGGGTGCTGATCGTTTGTTGATCTAGCCGCCCTTGGTCAGCACGAACCGGTGGCCGCCCTCTATGCGCTCTGCTTCCAGCAGGGTATGGCCCTGCTCGTTGCAGAAATGGGGAATGTCGATTTCCGCCATCGGGTCCGTGGTCAAAACGGTCAGTTGCTCGCCGCTGGATAACCGGGTGAGGGCCTTGCGGGTCTTGAGCACGGGCAGCGGGCATTTCAGGCCCTTCAGATCGAGTGTCGTTCCGGTCGTCAACAAAGTCTCCGTTTCAGGGGCGCCGGTGGTGGGTCGAATTTTCTTCCCTTTGTTGGCCATTCATACAAGATTAGGAAGTCAAAACTAGCCTGATTTGCCGGTGTCGTCGGGGTGCAGGGATGAAAACCGTCCCAGGCGGCAAGCCAGGTGGGTCCGGTTCCGGAATGACGGCTGTCGCAAAGGCGCACCCGCAATCCGCCGGCAGGGTTTAACTGCAAGAAACAGCTTCTTCAAAGGTGCGGGACGATTGCATGGTGCAGGAATGAAAGCAGGACTCCGGAGCGCAATCATGCTTGCGGCCGCGGCCCTTTCGCTTGTTGCTGGCCCAGCAAAGGCAGACCCCGCCGAAATCCAGATCGTCACCCAGAGTTTCGCACCGCTGCAATGGGACAACGCGGGCAAGCCGGACGGTTATGTCACTGCCTATATGCTTGAAGTTGCCAGGCGGGTCGGAGAAACGATCCCGTTGAAGATCGGCGCTTACGAGTTCCTGCCCTGGAAGCGGGCAATGCTCTTGGCCGAAACCATGCCGAATGTGCTTTTCTTCTCGCTGTCGCGAACACCGGAGCGGGAAGACAAATTCATCTGGCTGGGCGAGGTCTCGCCCTATGGGCAGAATTTCTATCAGCTCTCGACCAGACCGAAGATCGAAGCCGACGCGGTCGAGGACCTGCGTGATCAGAACGTGAGGATCGGCGTTCAGGACGGTTCCAATCTACTTTCCTACCTGAAACAGCTCGGGTTCGAGGAAACCGGGAACCTGGTGCCGATCACCGATTTTCACCAGGGTATCGAGATGCTCTACCTGGAGCGGATCGATGTCCTGCCGCTGACCGGGTTCCTGGCAGTGGCCAGCGCCTGCAAGCAGGGATACGACGGCGGCCTGCTGCAGCCGGTGGTCTTTGTCGAAGCACTTGCCAACCCGCTGTGGGCCGTGTTCAGCCAGGGGACGGATCCCGCGCTGGTCGAGGCGTTCAGGCAGGAAATGACCGCCCTGAAGGACAGTGGCTTTCTGGACGCCCAGACACGGCAACACCAGGTCAACTGGCAGACATTGGCCTGCGGCGCGTTGACAGCGGGCAAGTGAAGCTGGCAGGAACGGATCGCACCCCTTCCACTCCTTCATCTCCGGAAATTGCCGCCATGACAGACCAGCCGATCACCTCCCTCGACGTTCTCGATTTCTGGTGGAACGCCGGGCCGGCGAAATGGTTCGCAAAGGACGACAAGTTCGACAAGTTGTGCCGGGACAGGTTCCTGGCCGCTATCGAGGATGCGGCTGAGGGCAAGCTCGATGGCTGGGCGGATACGGCCGATGGTGCGCTCGCGCTCCTGATCCTGCTTGACCAGTTCCCGCGCAATGTCTTCCGCGGCAGCCCCAAGGCTTTCCGGGCGGACCCGAAGGCCGTAGAGGTCGCCGAAAAAGCGCTTGATCGTGGTTTTGACAGGGCGTTTCCCAAGGAGGCGCGCGGCTTTTTCTACCTGCCGTTCGAGCACGCAGAAGACATGGCGCATCAGGAAAGGTCTGTTGACCTGTGCCGCGTCCTTGGCGACACGGAACTCTATCACTACGCGCTGATCCACCTCGACGTCATCCGCCGCTTCGGCCGCTTTCCGCATCGCAATGCCGTTCTCGGCCGGCAATCGACACCGGAAGAAATCGCCTATCTGGAAAGCGGCGGCTTCTCAGCCTGAGGATCTGCCCGGGAGCTGCTTCTGCGGTTGAGGCATTGACCGAGTTGCCCTGTCTTCAGGACGGCCTTCGGAGGCCGTCCCGACGCAGCATGCGGTCTGCTTACTGATTGGAAACGCCGCTCAAGCCGTCATACATTGCATGCATCAGATGATGCGCAGCTTCCAGATTGCCAAAGACCGGAAATTGCGGGGAGAGGTCGCCCCGACGGCTGTCTTTCTGTGCGTCATAGACCAGATTTCCGTCTTTCACTGTCCCTTCGATCTTTATCCCGGCCAGCTTCTCCGGATCGATCGCCGTCGGGTCTTCGGACAGCAGAACGAAATCGGCCAGCTTGCCGACTTCGATCGACCCCTTGTCGTTTTCCTCGAATTGTTGCCACGCGGGCCAGATGGTCATGGCTTTCAAGGCGGTCATGACGTCTACCCGCTGGCTCGGGCCGAGGATGTCGCCCGAACGGGTGCGCCGTGTGACCGTCGCTGAGAGAATACGCATGCTGTCCGGGAAGGCGACGGGAGCATCGTGATGGGAGCCGAACTTCATGCCGCGTTCGCGCACCCAGCCAGTTGGCGAAATATTGTCCGCGTTCACCGGGCCAACTGTGTGGTCTCGGTGCCAATCGCCCCAGTAGAAGGTGTGCATGGGAAACAGGGACATGAAGACGCCAAGCCGCTTGTAGCTGTCCACCTGGTCTTCACGCAGAAACTGGCCGTGGATGAGCACCGGCCGGTTGCCGGGGTCTCCATATTTTTTCTGGGCCGCGCCAATGGCGGCAATCAGCATGTCGGAGGCGCCTTCGCCATTGGCATGCGTGATGATCTGGATGCCGTTTTCGTAGCACCAGTTCACGGCGTCCTGAACCTTTTCCATCGTAACCGACGCATAACCGGCATAACCGGGAGGATAATCGCCGACGGGATCGTAGTAAGGCCGGTCTCGCAAGGCGGTAAAGCCTTGTGGCGAGCCATCGATGGTCAGCTTGCATCCGCCCACGCGCACTTTGCCTTCGTAGTCGCGCGAAACATGCTGGGCGATGTAATCCTTCGCTTCGAGCACGTCGGGATAGGCGATAACGTCCACCGGAAGACCCTTGTCCGCGTCCACCGCCTTCAAGGCTTCGACCACCGCCCCGGAAGAGCGGCCATCCTGCGCGGTCGTATATCCGTAGCGCATCCAGAGGTCTGCTCCGGCTTCCGCGAAAGCAGACAGTCCTTCCGGCCCCAGAGTTCCGAGCAGCGGGATGAGCACATTGAAAAAGGCATATTCTTCAAGAACGCCATTGGGAGTTCCATCCGAAGTGCGCTGAATGACACCGCCTTCCGGATTTTCGGTCGAGGCGGTGATCCCCGCGAGTTCAAGCGCCTTGGAATTGGCAACACCGAGGTGGCCTGACTGATGCACGATCACGATCGGGACTTCCGTCGAGACCGCGTCGAGATCCTCACGCGTTGGATGGCGGAGTTCGGCCAGTTGTGCGTTGTCGTAGCCGAAGCCGATGATCATCTTTACCTTGTCGACTGTCGCAGCGTTCTTCTCCGCCCAGGCTTTCAGCGTTGCCTGCAAGCTGGCGATATCCGTGACTTTGCCGTCCGGCGGCGCAAGCAAGTTCGCCGAAAGGGCCTGAATTCCGCCCATGACCACGTGTCCGTGGCTATCTACGAACCCCGGTAGCATCGTCCGGCCGTTCAAATCGAACGCCTCCGTCGTTTCGCCTTTAAAGGCCGAAATATCGGCCAACGTTCCTGCCGCCAGTATGCGCCCGTCTTTCACCGCGACGGCTTCAACCTTCGGCTGACTGTCATTGATGGTCAGGATGGGGCCGCCGGAATAGATGGTGTCGGCCACGTCCTGCGCGCTCGCAAGACCCGGCAAGAACGAAAGGGCGATGGCCGCTAGCTTGGCACTGTGTCTCATTTCAGCCTCTGCCGGTTGGTCCGTTGGGATGGGGTCATTGAAAGACAGAGCAACTAATGGCTGCATCTGCCGGGGTTGCGTCTGAAAAGTATACTCCAGGATCCCGAACAAGCTCGAACTTATTCGATGTGGCAGCCCTTTCTCTGACGGTTTCGTAAACAGGCGTGCAGCGCCAGTCCTCCACCTGCAACTTGAGATACGGATTGTGCCTCCGCACTGAGGCGGAAGCTGCTTTCACGGCGGGCTGCCGCCGCAGTGGCGAGGCGCGGCCGTTTGCACTGCCGTAACTTTGTTGACCGGTTCAGGTGCCGCATTTTTATGCGAGGAGCGATTGCCGGTCTTTTGTGCACAATTTTTAACCTCGAAAGTGTGCCGTGTGTAAAAAATAGGCAGAAAAACTGCCTGAAAAGCCGTCATCCCATTTATGCCACAAAGTTGGCTCCGGCGTTTTTTGCACTGCAAAACCGCGGGATTCCGCGAAAGACTCTCCGAAGAAGCCAAGTTGGCACGGTCCTTGATTAGTAAGAGCCGACACCGGCCCGGGGCCACGACACGTGGTGAAGCCGAAGACCTGAGAAGATCCTTCCAGAGGGGGACAGAACCAGGCGCAGTTTCCGGGGTGGTAGGCCGAGCTTCTTCGACGGGAAGGGGCGCTAAGAAGGGGAATGGAACGAGCAATGAAAATAGTGATGGCCATCATCAAGCCGTTCAAGCTCGACGAAGTGCGCGATGCCTTGACCAGCATCGGCATCCAGGGGCTGACGGTGACTGAAGTGAAGGGCTATGGCCGCCAGAAGGGGCACACCGAAATCTATCGCGGCACCGAGTATGCCGTCAGCTTCCTGCCGAAGCTGAAGATTGAAGTCGCTGTGGATGCCGCCTCCGTCGACAAGGTCGTCGAAGTGATTTCCGGCGCTGCCAAGACCGGCCAGATCGGGGATGGGAAGATCTTCGTTCATTCGATCGATCAGGTCGTGCGCATCCGTACCGGCGAAACCGACGCCGAAGCTCTGTGATTTAGGTAAGGAAACGTATCATGAAAAAACTAGTCGCTAAGGGCGCGACGGCGCTGGCTCTGTTGAGCCTTACGGCTCTGCCGGTGCTTGCGCAGGATACCGAGGCTGCCGCTGCAGCTCCAGCCGCAGTCTCTCCCGAGGTTGCCTATATCTTCAATACGCTGCTGTTCCTCATCGGTGGTTTCCTGGTCATGTGGATGGCCGCCGGCTTTGCAATGCTTGAAGCTGGTCTCGTCCGCTCCAAGAACGTTTCGATGCAGTGCCTGAAGAACATTACGCTCTACGCCATCGCTGGCCTGATGTTCTGGATCACCGGCTACAACCTGATGTACACCGGCGTTGACGGCGGTTTCATGGGTTCCTTCGGCCCTTACGCGTTTGACGCCGTCGGCGGCGACGCACTCGACACCGGTTACTCCACGGCGTCCGACTGGTTCTTCCAGATGGTCTTCTGTGCGACCACCGCGTCGATCGTGTCCGGTACGCTCGCCGAGCGCATCAAACTGTGGCCTTTCCTGGCTTTCACCGTTGTCCTGACGGGCATCATCTACCCGATCACCGGTTCCTGGGAATGGGGCGGCGGCTGGCTCAACGGCGAAGCCGTGAAGGCTATCGGCGGCGCTGAGTTCTCCGACTTTGCCGGTTCCACTCTCGTTCACTCCGTCGGTGGCTGGGCTGCTCTGGCCGGTGCGGTTATCCTCGGTGCCCGTAAAGGCAAGTATGGTGCGGATGGCTCCGTGCACCCGTTCCCGGGTTCCTCCATGCCGCTCGCAACCCTCGGCACGTTCATCCTGTGGCTGGGTTGGTTCGGCTTCAACGGTGCGTCCCAGCTTGCCATGGGTTCCATCGGTGACGTCTCCGACATCTCCCGCATCTTCGCCAACACCAACATGGCTGCTGCTGCCGGTGTCGTCGTCGCGGTTGTTCTCACCCAGATCCTCTACAAGAAGGTCGACGTGACCATGGCTCTGAACGGCGCTCTGGCAGGTCTGGTTGCCATCACCGCAGAACCGCTTGCCCCGAGTGTGTGGGTTTCCGTCTTCGTCGGCGGTGTCGGTGGCGTGATCGTGGTCTTCGCGGTTCCGATGCTCGACAAGTTGAAAATCGACGACGTCGTCGGCGCCATCCCGGTTCACCTGCTGGCAGGTATCTGGGGCACGCTCATCGTACCACTCTCCAACTCCGACGCTTCCTACGTCACCCAGCTGATCGGTATCGTTTCCATCGGTGCGTTCACCCTGGTCGTAAGCTCGGTGATCTGGTTCGTCCTCAAGGCAACCATGGGTATCCGGGTGTCCGAGGAAGAAGAGGCCCTTGGTCTCGACAAGGTCGAAATCGGTGTGGAAGCCTATCCGGAATTCGGAACCGGCTCCGGCCGCCTCTAAGGCGGCACCGACAAAAATCTCCCAGGCGGTCTATTGGCTCAGACCGCAAACTTGGAAAGCCCGGGGGCAACCCCGGGCTCTTTTTTTGGTTGGTTGCCCTGAGTTTCTGCTTTTGCCTAAAAAAATTGCGAATGATTACAAAATAATCGATCCGCACGTTCCCTTTGGTGGGGTCTCCAAAGGTTTCGATTAATAAATCGGCTGATTTCCGGGTCTTTTTTGAGCTTTTGCCCGTTTGGCATGCAGTTTGAATGCTTTGCGCTCCGAAACGCAAAAACAAACGGCAAATTGCCTATCTGGGGGTCAATATGAATGAAACCGGGGTCGGGGCGGACGTCTTTTTCGTCCTTGTGGGAGCTATTCTCGTTTTCGCCATGCACGGCGGCTTCGCTTTTCTGGAAGTCGGCACCGTCCGGCAAAAGAACCAGGTCAACGCGCTGGTAAAAATCCTTGTCGACTTTGCCCTGTCGACAGTGGCGTATTTCTTCGTCGGATATGCGGTTGCCTACGGCACCACGTTCCTGGTGAACGCGGCGACCTTGTCAGGTGGTGGTGAAGGCTTCGAACTTCAGGGTCTGAGCCTGGTGAAGTTCTTCTTCCTCACAACATTTGCCGCCGCAATTCCGGCGATCATCTCCGGCGGCATCGCGGAACGCATGAAGTTCTGGCCGCAATGCCTGGCCACCGTTGCGCTGGTCGGCATCGTCTATCCGTTGTTCGAAGGTCTGGTCTGGAACGGCAATTTCGGATTCCAGGGCTGGCTGGAAGCAACCTTCGGCGCGCCGTTCCATGACTTTGCAGGCTCTGTGGTGGTGCATGCGGTCGGCGGCTGGATCGCGCTCGGCGCCGTTCTGCTGCTGGGTGCCCGCATGGGCCGTTACGACCGCAACGGCCGTCCCATCGGTATTCCGCCCTCATCGCTGCCCTGGCTCGCCATGGGATCCTGGATGCTTTGTGTCGGCTGGTTCGGTTTCAACGTGATGACGGCTGCCTCACTTGAGAGCATTTCCGGTCTTGTGGCGATCAACTCGTTGATGGCCATGGTTGGCGGCATTCTTGTGGCGCTGGTCGTCGGCCGGAATGATCCGGGCTTCGTGCACAACGGTGCGCTGGCCGGCCTCGTTGCCGTCTGTGCCGGTTCGGACGTCATGCACCCGATCGGCAGCCTGATTGTCGGGGGTGTCGCCGGCGGCGTCTTCGTAATCGGTTTCGAGATCTGCCAGAACAAGCTGAAAATCGACGACGTTCTGGGTGTCTGGCCGCTGCATGGCATCTGCGGAGCGTGGGGTGGTATCGCCGCTGGTTTCTTCGGGCTCGAGGCTCTGGGCGGCCTTGGCGGTGTGTCTCCCGTTTCGCAGGTTATCGGTACGGTTCTGGGGGCGGTCTACGCCCTTGGGGCGGGTCTTGCCGTCTACGGTATCCTGAAAGCGACGATGGGTCTGAGGCTGTCTCAGGAAGACGAGCACCGCGGAGCGGATCTTTCGATCCACAAGATCAGCGCAAATCCGGAACACGATCTCGGGCGCTAGAATGGCCTGCCGCGCGCCGGTAACGGCGCGCGGATCTCTCAGAAGATTCGGGTTCTGTCAGATTTTTGGATCGACCCAAAACAGCCTCAGGCTGCTGTGCTTTCACTGATCAGCAGAGCGGCCAGGTTGTCATGGCTGTCGACAACCCGATGTGCACCGGCGGCAAGCAGCTGTTCCGCGTGGCCATCGTGACAATGACCGCCGCCGACAAAACCCCATACCGTCATGCCGGCGGCAAGGCCCGCCTTCACGCCGTTGACACTGTCTTCCACGACGAGCGCGGCTTTCGGGTCCACGCCCAGCTTATCCGCCGCGAACAAAAACAGATCTGGCGCGGGTTTGCCGTTGGTTACCTGCTCGCCTGAATAGATATGCGGCTCGAAATAAGGGAAGAGCCCCGTGTGCTGAAGCTTGTGGGTCAGCCGGTGCAGGCGGGAGGAGGAGGCGACGGCACGTGGGCCGTCATGGGCTGCCAGCAGCTGTTTGATACCCTTGATTTCCGCCAGTTCGCGGTCGATTCGCGCCTGGGTGGCAGCGTCCAGATCCGGTCCGAATGTTGCTGGCAGCGGTCCCTTGCCAAGGGTCTGGTAATCCGCGTCGAGCGCCGCCCAGAAATCCGTGCTGCCCAGGCCCTGGAACCGGTCCATATACTCATGAAGCTCGTACTTCAGGCCGATCCGGGCCAGATGTTCGCGTTCGACATCGACATAGATGATTTCCGAATCCACCAGAACGCCGTCACAGTCGAACAGGATCGCTTCAAATGCCATGGATGAGGTGCCTTTCGGGTCGTTCTGGAAAAATTGGGGCAGGGACCGCCGGTTTCAATGCCGGATGTCGTCAGTGTGAGCCGTCGAACAGGCCTTTAACGACTTGTCGTTGAAACAATATGACAAGCAGGGCCGGAGGCACGAACGCGAGTACCGCCAGCATCAGTCCGCGCAGGCTGGAATTGCCGAAAAACTGCATGCCGCGCACCAAGGTGTAGGTGCTTTCCTCCGAGGTGACCATTACCGGCCACAGATACTGGTTCCAGCCGTTGACAAACATGACCAGGAACAGCGCGGCCGCTGTCGGCAGCGACAGGGGAACCAGGATGTCCTTGAAGAACTTCAGCGGACCAGCGCCGTCGATCCTGGCCGATTCCAGCAGCGCATCCGGAACCGTCATCAGGAACTGGCGGAAGAACAGCGTCCCAAGGCCGGAGGCGACCAGCGGCAGGATGAGGCCCGCACGCGTGTTGACGAGGCCAAGTTCGACGGTCACGGCATAGGTCGGCAGGAACCGGGATTCCAGAGGCAACAACAGGGTCAGCAGAAGCACGGCGAAGATGGCGCTGGCAAAGCGGGCCCGAAAATAGATCAGCGCATAGGCTGTCATGAGGGACAGAACGACCTTCAGGGTCGCAAATCCAGCGCCCAGCAGGAAGGAATTCCACATCATCGACAATGCTGTGACGTCACCGGAAAAGCCCGCGCCGGTCTGCAGAAAGTGTCCGTAGTTTTCCAGCGTGCTGCCGCCAAGGTCGAGCCGTGGCCGGACCCTTCCGCCTTCATGGGTGGTCGCAGCAAAGATCGAATAGACCGGCAGTGTCATCAGAAGGGCACCGCCAATCAGGATCAGATGATCAACAAGCTGGGCCTGCCAGCGCCGCCAGTTGGGCATATGAGACTGGTTCCTCAAATCGTTCCGAAGTAACCGGGGCGTGCTGCGGGGACGGAGCGGTGAAATCTCGACGTTGCCGGGGCAGGCGCCAAGACAGTTCCGCAGTGAGCAAATGCCCGGTTCAGACCCGTCGGTGAGACGGCGGCGAGGATCGCCGGGTGCAGAGTATTATGGATTGTGACGGGCGAGGGCAAGACGCAATTCGGTCTGCCTGCAGGTGCCGCCGGCGGGAGACAGGCTGGTTGGCCGGGCCGGAAAAGACCTCGTCCGATAACGTAGCGTTCCGAAAGTGCTGCCATTTTAGGAGTGGCCGTTCTGGAAGTAGTTTTTAACCCGATCCTGTCCCTTGAGTGACAGGGAGCAGTTCTTCAGGCAATATTTCGCGGTATTACGAGACTTTCTTCATCCTGAAAGCCATGTTGCACATTTGGTGCCGGGGGGCGCGATATGACACGGATACTTCTTTATAATGGTGAGCTTGAATTTTTGACGCGGGGCTATATGGCCGCGCATTCCGGTTACAGCTATTCCTCGACCGATGAAATTCTGGGTCATCTGGTTCAAAACGCGCCATCGGGTGGCTTCGGCGTGGTCGAGCTGGTCTTTCACAGCGGCGTTCCCGGTCAGGTGACCCTTCTGGATGCAGACTGCGTAGGCGGATTCACGGCGGCCAGTCCGGTCGGGATGGTGTCGCACAGTTCCGGGATGGAGAACTTTTGGAGAACGCTGGGCCAGTATATCCGCCCTGGCGGCGTCCTTTCCCTCAATGCCTGTTCGATCGCGGAGGGGCGCGCCGGCGGGCACCTGCTTCGGCATCTCTGCCGCGCCATCGGTGGTGGCAAGCGGGTTTGCGGTGGGCTGGGCGACCAGACCTCCGGTGTCTTCGAGTATAACAACGCCTCGCTCATGCGCGGTTATCCCTACTATTTTTAAGACCAGAGGGTTCGGGGCCACCCCCTAGAGCACCACAATGCCGGAATGCTTGGCCTTGTGTTCCGGTTCGACGTGAATGGTGATCCGGGCTCCGGGGACATCTTCGACAATGGCAATCTCGATCCGGTCGCAGATCTCATGTGCCTTGTCGACGGACATTTCGCCCGGCACCACCAGGTGAAAATCGATGAAGGTGGATTTGCCGGCAATGCGAGTGCGCAGGTCGTGTGCCTCCAGGGCGCCTTCGCCATGTTCGGAAATCAGAACACGGATCTTGTCCAATGTGTCGTGCGAGGCAGCTTCGTCCATCAGTCCGCCGACGGATTCCTTGACGAGGCCCCAGCCGGACCAGAGAACGGTGAGGCCGACAAGAACCGCAAGCGCGGGATCCATGACTTTCCAGCCGGTGAGCATCACCAGCACAACACCGCCCAGAACCCCGACGGAGCTGACCACATCGGTCATCAGGTGCTTGCCGTCCGCAACAAGCGCAGGTGATCTTGCGTGTTTGCCATATTTCATCAGGTAACGCGCCCAGGCGCCGTTGATGACGGCGGCAAGCAGGTTCATGCCGATACCGGCTGGCGAATATTCCGGACTGTCGCCACTGATGAAGCCGAGCCACGCCGCGCGGAAAATCGACAGGGCGGCAAGCACAATCATAACGCCGACGAGAACCGCCGCGAAATACTCAACCTTGTCGTGGCCGTAGGGGTGGTTGCTGTCGGCGGGTTTGGCGGCGAACCAGACGGCTGCAAGCGTTGCGATGGCGGACGCGATATTGACCGTCGTTTCCAACGCGTCGGAATAAAGCGCTATGGAGCCGGTCAGCAGGTAGGCGCCGATCTTGAGACCCAGAACGATCACACCGAAAACGATGCTCAATAAGGCTATCTGAAGCCTGCGCTTCAACTTCATGCGTTCCCCCAGGACCGATTTGCTTCACCAGACGCCGGCAAAGCAGAGAACCTGACCGGCCACTGGGTCTTGCAAACCGTGCGCCAACAAGGCGTTCACGGTTCAACGGGCGGCCGAACGGGGCAAGGGGTAGCAGTTTTCTCGGGGGTTACAACCCGGCTTTGAAGCCGGCGGGCTCGTTTTTCAGAGGGAATTGATATTTGGCCACACCACAGCGGCGGTTCACAGACCGCCGCTCTTGTTCATGGTTGCCGCACCGATGATCCGGCCGGGCCCGTCGGGATTTTCAAGCTGCACGACAACTGCGCAGCGGGCATCGCCTTTCAGCATCAGTTTGGACTTCGGCATGCGGAATGTCTCCTGGCCGCCGGACCACATCCCCATCGGCTGCAGATTGCGCACCACGTTGACGTAACGCACCTTGCGGCCCGCGTTTTCACCACGACCGATATCAACGAGGGCTTCATCTTGCATGCGCAGGAAATAGACGGTCGCCATGTTGAAGCCCTTGGGCAGGGAGCCATTCACCGTTGCCTGGACGACCATGTCGGTAATCTTCAGGTCGATTGTCGCGGTAAAGGGGTCGGTACGTGCCAATGCGGCCCTTACATCGCCTTCGCGGCTGCCGACGACGTGTTCCTCGCCGTTGATCACCATTTGCGGGGTGTAGACCGACCGGTCGCCGCGCCGCGCGGCATAGGCCCGCTGACGCTGCGAGTTGACGGGACTTGCCAGCGTGTCCTTCCAGCCGAGATAATCCCAGTAGTCGACGGGCATCACCATGGTCAGGACGTTGTTATCTTCCTGCACCAGCTTTTCCGCCAGCCGATCGGCCGGCGGGCACGAGGAGCAGCCTTGGCTGGTAAACAGTTCGATGACTTTTTCGGGTTGCGCCTGCGCGCCGTTGATTGGCGCGGCCAGGGCAACTATTCCGCCGGTTACAATAAGCGCGGTGCGGAGGGCCTTGCCGGCCTTCCGGGAAAACGATCCCACCATTTGGCTCAATTCCTTGTTCGATTGCCCCTAAAATATGCAATGGAGCACTCAACCGAAAGTCACGAGCGGGTGACTTTCGTCTTAGACGGCCTCATTCGCGCGTTTGTGACAAGGCCTCACCATTTGGCGTGCCAGGCGTCTTGTGGAAAATACAGGTCGAAACGGGCGTTAGCGTTCTGGCCTGTCTGGCTTTCGTGACCTGCGATGGTGGATTGTCTCGGGGGGAGAATCATGTGTTCTGGTGTCTCACGCCAGCCTGCTGCCTCCTTCGCTTCAGGGCGCTGGCCGATCGTTGCCCGTGGTTCTGGCTGTTGAAACTGGAGACAAGTGCCCCTGTCTGGCGAACGTACCAAAGGTCAAGAGATCCATGACTTTGCGGTTCTGACGAGTGCCGCCCTGCCGTGGATGACCGGACCGTCCTTCATCTCGCTGTGGCACGCCTGCGGGTTGGCAACGCTTGGCTATCGGGTTGTCTATGTTCTTCCCTGGCTGGATGAGGTTTCACAGCAACGGCTGTGGGGCGAGACCCGTTTCGTCGATTTTGACGAGCAGGTCGACTGGCTCCAGACGGAACTTGAAGCCTTCGGACCCTACAAATTTCCGGAATGCCGGCCTTATCGGGCAAGGTTTGTGGCAGGCATGGGGTCGATCGTGCCGATGGAAGACGTCTATCGCGCCGCGCCGCCGGCCCGGTGCCTGATCGCGAGCGAGCCGGAGCATCTGTGCTGGTATCCGGTAACGACCAGGCGCAGAGGCATCCGGGCGGACAAGACGATCGGCCTCAGCATGACGGATTATGAAACCTACATCCGCATGTCCGGGTTGCCGTTTCCAAACAGCCTCGCCCGGCTGGTATCTTATCTGCACGGCCGCGCCCTGCGGCTGCGCATCGATCTGCCCCTCAGCCTGTCGCCCGCCCTCACCCTGCCGGGCATCACAATGCCTGTGGAACGGGTGACCGGTGTCATGCCCGGTTACGCGCAGGTGCCTCTCGTTACGCAGGAAACCGAAGGGATCTATTTTCTCGGGGCTTTCCTCTGGGAGAAAGGCCTGGACGACCTCGCCCGCATCGCTGCCCGTGCAAAACGGCCCATCGATGTCATTGGCGGAGGGCGCGATGAAGCAGAGTTTCGCGCCTTCGCACGAGAGGAAGGTGCGGATTTGCGGTTCTTCGGACCGAACCGGCGGTTCTGGTCCGATATCGGACGATACCGGGTGATGGTGAACCCTTCACGCAGCGAAATCCTGTGCACGGCAACCGCCGATGCGCTGGTTGCCGGCCGGCATGTCATCCTGCCGGACTGTCCAGGCAACCTTCCCTACAGGGCCTATCCCAATGCGCATTTCTACACCGAGCTGGAAGGGGCTCTCGAGGCGCTGGAGTACGCGTTGACGACTGTGCCGGAGCCGCCCGTTGCCGCGCGCGAAGACTTCGACTGGATGAGCGCATGCCGTCGGCTGGTCCATCTTGCCGGGCTGGAAAGACGAGATTGATCCTAAAGGCTCGTGTTATCGCCGGGACACCGGGACGCACAGGCGTATCGGCTGCTCGCAAACCGAGATCTGCGCAGGGGCATGCGCGACGATATCGCCGTCGGCCTGTATCGGGTCGCCCCGGGGACCCAGGATTTCGACTGTTCTGGCCGGCTGTTGGGCAACGAGACCAAGCCGCAGGAGCAGGCCTGCCGGTATCAGCAGAAAGCGTCCGAAGACAGACAGAGCGCTGCCTGGAGGAAATATCGTTGCGCAAAAAGACGGGTTGGCGAGGTCGCATTTCGGTGCGAGGACAAATGTCCCGCCATATCGTTTGCCACGGCTGACGATCAGCGTCGCTGCCTTTTCTGGCTCATCGTCCAGCCGGACGTCCACCGGCGGGCAGGACCATCGCCGCAGTGTCCGGAAAACTTCGATCAGATAGGCGGCCTTGCCGAAGCGGGTCTTGGTGGCACGGCTGAGATCCGAAACAACCTGGGCGTCCAGCCCGATGCCGGCCATCATCATGAAGCGGTGCCCGTTGACCTGGCCCGGCCGGATCTTAAGGATGCGCGCTTCCGCAAGGCAGTTCGCGATCCGGTGTGGATCCGTGCCGATGCCGAGCTCGTGCGCCAGCACGTTCGCTGTGCCGAGCGGTATGAGCCCCAGGGGCGGCGTCTGCGGGCCGGCACCCTGGATTGCATCGTTGATCGTGCCATCGCCGCCCGCGATTGCCAGGATATCGGCGTTGTCTGATGTCGTTTCCCGAACGAAACCGGCGGCATCGCCCGCCTTCGTCGTGATCAGGATTTCGCACGTGTGACCGCGTGCCTCAAGCAGCGCCATTACCGCCTTGAAACGCTTCTCGCGCTTGCGGCCTGTGCGGGGATTGTAGACGACCCTGATCTTCAGGCCATGCTCTTGAGGGCGGCTGCCACCCGTCGCGGGGCCCTGGTCGTCCTCAGGCATCGCTCAGGCTCTGGACACGTGCCGGGCGTGCGGCAATTCACCGACCGGTTGCAAGGAGCCAGCTGCCGGAACACGGGAAGCGGCGATGCGGTCCATGATCTCAAGAATGTCGGCGGGCGATGTGTTGGCGGCAACCGGTTGCCGCGCCTGGCCGCTCTCGATGGCGGACATGGCCGCCTTGAAACTCTCGCTGAAATCGGAGGACGTCGAAAAGGCCAGTCCGGCTCCCGTCTTCGTCACGTAGCGCAGGACCGCAGCTTCCTGCGGCAGTGCCAGGCTCTTGTCGAGCAGCATGGATACGCCAAGTGCCATGGCTTCGCTGGTGCTGCCCGGACCCGGCTTGCCGATGAAGAGATCGCTGGCGGAAAGATATTGGGCGACCCTGTCGGTAAACCCGAGAACCTGGACCGGAAACGGCAGGTCCATGGCGCGCAGCTGATCGGCAAGCGCTTCGTTCCGGCCGCAAAGAAACACCACCTGGGCGTTATGCGGAATGTCGCGCATCGCGGTTGCCAGTTCGATCATGCGCATGCTGCCCTGGGCACCATAGAGCACGGTCACGACAGGCCTTGCAGGATCAAGGTTCAGCGTTTCCCGGCTGGAGCGTTGGGCGGGGTCGGTGAATTCCGGCCGGATCAGCAAGCCGCCCATCGCATGGATCTTGCCGGCAAGCTTTGGCAGTTTTTCGGCATTCCGCAGGGCGTCCTGCGTGCCGCAAATTGCGTGATAGTCCGCCCGGTTGGGAAACCAGACACCTTTCGCCAACTCTGCCCAGTCCGTGATCATCACGGCGCCTTCCGGCAGCGGGCCTTCCGTTATGCCAGCGCGGTAGCGTTTCAGCGCCTCCAGCATCACCCGGTTGCCGAGCGGCATGACCGACAGCACGATGTCCGGGCGAATATCTTCGAAATGCCGGGAAAGAATACTGATGGCCGGCGGTTCGCAGAAGACGTAGTTCAAGCGCAAGGCCGCATAAAACAGCCAGCAGGTGAGGCCGGTACGTCCCTGACGCAAAATGACCTCGTTGTAGATATTCTCCCCTGTGCGTGATCCGAAGCGGCTGAAGAGGTCGAGATGCGGGATCAGCGATGTATAGGGATTTATCAAGCTGACCCGGTATCTGCCGGACCCTTCGAGGCATGCTTTCAGGGCGAAGGCGCTGGCCCTGTGGCCACCGCCTGCGTCCGTATAGATCACTGCCACATGGACGGGTTCCGTCATGCACCACCTTCTGAAGATGTACCGGCCGGGGAAGTGCCGGACTTCGGCAGGACCAGATGCTCCCGGGTCATCGGGACATCGTTTTTCAGGCCCCTGGTCATCAGCAGATGGTACAGCCGGTTGTCGCCCCAGCTGAAGGAGGAACTTGCGACTTCCAGATACAGCCGGAAGCTTCTGACGAAGGTGTCGTCATACATTTCGCGGATACGGTCGATATTGGCGTCGAAATTGGCGAGCCAGTATTTGACCGTCGGCGGATAGTGCAGCCGGATATTCTCAAGGTCGATCATGTAGAGATCATTGTTGCCGGCAGCCTCGACCATGGTCGTCAGCGGCGATGCCTGAGTTCCCGGGAAGATGTATTTGTCGATCCAGGGGTCGATCGGCCTGGGGATTTCGTTGCCGATCGTGTGGACGAAGGCAAGGCCCTGCGGCTTGAGAATGTGTGCGATCCGTTCGAAGACCGGTGCGATCTGGGCATTGCCCATGTGTTCGACCATGCCGATCGAGGCAACCTTGTCGTAAAGGCCGTCCGCTTCGCGAGCGTCCTGCAGGCGGATCTCGATCTTGTCGGAGAGGCCGCGCTCGGCGATCTTCTGAATCGCATAGTCGCGCTGTTCTGCCGAAATGGTGAAGCCTACGCCCGTGATGCCGTAGTTTTCGGCGGCATACATCAGGAAGCCGCCCCAGCCGCAACCGAGATCGGCAACATGTTCACCCGGCTTCAGGCACAGCTTGCGGCAAACCAGTTCCAGCTTGTTGTTCTGTGCTTCATCCAGCGTATTGTCGGGCGAGGTGAAATAGGCACAGGTGTAGATCATGCCCTTTCCGAGCAGGATCTCGTAAAAATCGTTGCCGATGTCGTAGCTGAAGGAAATGTTCTCGCGCGAGCGGGCAATGGTGTTGCGTGCGCGCAAGAAGTGGAAGGCCAGTTTGATCCGCAGCATCAACGACATGGGCCGTTCCGCGAAATCGATGGCAAAGCCCAGGTAGAAGAGCTTCTTGATGTCGCCTTCCACCTCGATGTCGCCCAGCATGTAGCTCTCGCCAAAGCCCATGAAGGCATCCGAAAGCACCCTGGAGAGAGCCCGCTCGTTCTTGAAATGCAGAATGAACTCTGGCTCGGTCCCGATGGAGAAGCCGGTTCCGTCCCAGTATCGGACCTCGAACTGCGCATCGGGAGAGGCCGCAGACATGGCTTCTGCGAGCTGGCGAATAACGTCTTTCATCGGCGGGCTTTCTAAATCAATGAAGAGAATTTGCAGGACGGCGTTTGGGGCCGCTGATCGCGGTCCAAAGCGAAATGATGCTGTCCCGGTACTCGGGAATGGTGCGCTTCAGCTCCTCGTGGAGCGCGGGCAGATTGTGATAGGGCACCCCGGGATACATGTGATGTGCCGTATGAAAGCGGAAGCCAACGGGCTGCACGATCAGGGCCAGCGGAGACTCGATCGTGAAGCTGTCGATCATCTGGTCTTCCCGTCCGGAGGTTTCGGCCAGGCGTTCCAGTTCATGTTCCAGCGGGATACGCGCGGTCAAAAGCGCCCAGCCCAGAACCAGGACGGCATAATAGAAAGGCAGCGCCGCGGGGAAGAAGATGATTGCCGCAATGAAGAGCGCGAGCGTAACCCGGGCGTGCCGGGTCACTTCGGCCTGCTGTTCCGGTGTCAGGGCGGAGCTGAGCGAAAAGCCGAGCTTCTCCGTCGCCCAGCGATCGAGCGCAGCTTCGACCCGGAACGCACCGAGCGCGGCGGTCACCGTCATCAGAAGGTTGGTAAAGGGCACCACAAAGGGGATCACGAGCAGAACCATGGCCATGGCAAACGCATTGCCGCGCACCAGCGGGTATTGCGGATCCTCGGGCGTTCCGAAAATGCCGAGCCGATGATGGGCCAGATGCGGCAGTTGAAACCGCAGCGGTGGAACCATCACGATGAGCGCCACGGTCCAGGTGTAGAGCGCCCGGAAACCGCGCAGCTTGTCGTCCTTGATGTGAACGATTTCGTGGCAGAAAAGTCCTGCGCGGTGCAGGCCGAATGTCGCCAGCAGCCAGGGCAGGATAACCATCGGCCAGGAGGCGTTCAGACCCCACGCAAACCCGACGACAAAAAGCGCCAGATAAAAGCAGAAATCGCGATAGTAGATGGCTGGTCGCGGTATGAAATAGTCACGGGCAATCATGTCGTTCCAACCTTCAGCGATAGGGTCGAGCAAGCAGCACTAGCTTAGGCTTGCGTCTCAGATCAAGCCTGTATTGAAGGCCGCGACACCCATCATGTAGTGAATCAGGATCACACCGGCGATGTTCTGATGCCTGATGTAGATCCAGCCGAAGATAAATCCGGTGCCGATTGTCATCAGCACGGCCGGAATGCCGAAATGAAGGTGGAACATTCCGAACAGCACCGAGGCGAGAAGGACCGACCGCCATTTGCCCTGGTCTCCCAGGAAACGCTGGAAGGAAGACTGCAGAAAGCCCCTGGCGATGATTTCCTGTAGGGCACTGTGAAGAAAGTAGCTCAGTGTTCCCAGCAGGTTGAAGGGCAGTGGCTTGCCGGGTAGCGCGTCGAAATATTTGAGCACTGCCGCCAGTCCCCAGGCAAAGATACAAAGCCCGACCGAAATGATCGCGCCCTCGATCAGGGATTTCTTCAGGCCGACGGTTGTCAGTCCGAGCGCCGAAATCGAAATGCCCATGTGCCGGATGACAAAGAGGCTTGGCACCATCAGGATGGCGAGATACTGCCAGGCGAAGACTTCGGTATAGACGTCCACGTTGACGATCGTCCGCGCCAGGACGTTGTTCACCAGCGTGCCGATGGACATCATGATCAGCGAATAGACGAAAAACTTGCCGAACTGCTGCTGTTCGTTCCGGAGGTCCAGTTCACGCTGCAGGGCTGCGACATGCTCCTGCGTGGAGGCGCGCATGCGCCGTGTCACGAAGGATGCCAGAGCCCCCTTGAATTCTGCAAGTCTGGCTTCGCCATCGGCCAGTTCGAGGATCCGCTCCGGCTCGATTTCAAGCACGGCACCGGCTGTTTCAGCACGCACGGTTGCCGAGCGTGGTTCACCGTCGAGAAGCGCCATTTCGCCGAAAGGTTGCCCCGGCCCAATTTCCGCAACACGGTGGTCCGAGGCCGTGCCGTCACCCTTGCGATAGATGCCGAAGGTGCCTTCGAGAACGATGTAGAGCCCGTCGCTTGTCTCGCCCTCGACGATGACGTCCTGATGCGCCGCGACCGGCACCCTGCGCGAGGCCGCCCGTACCGCATCGGCGACCCGCTGCGGCATGAACTCCGTCATCCGATGAAAGATCGTTTCAAGATCTTCCGTTTCCTGGACCTTTTCTTCAACGGGGATGGAAGCCGTGCGCATGGGGTTACCCTACCTCGTGGTCCTGAACCAGCGGCCGCCGAAAAACAGAAGCACGACGATCGGCATCAGCAGGACGTGGTAGCTGCCATAGAGGCCAAGACCCCAGAACCCCGGGCTCTGCATCGGGATCATCGCTGATACGCCCAGCGTGAGAAGGATGCCGGCGATCATCGGCAGCGTTCCCCTGTTCTGGCGGAACCGGACAACGCTCAGCACCAGCAGGAATATCAGGCCAGCGGAATAATAGAGGATCACGGACAGAAAATCGTCGGAGGTCAGGATCATGAAGACTGGCCAGAGTGCGCCCAGGACGCCGGCAGCCACAAATCCCTGGCGCAGCGGCGAGGAAAGGTACTGAAAGCTGGCCGCGACGATCATGCTGAGACTGCCCAGAACGATGACGATGCGCGTTGCGATCACAAGCGGACGGTGCGCTTCGTGACCGATTGTTTCGAAAAACCCGTGGTCAATGGCACCCAGCATCGAGGCAAGCCCGATCAATGCCAGTGTCAGGCTCCAGATCCAGGCAGGTGAGAAGGTCTGAATGCCCGGACGCAGGCTCAGGCCGGCGAGAAAAAACAGCTCGCAGGCAAGGATCACATCAGTCAGGGCTGAAAGGACGAGTTCGGAAAGCAACAAGAATACTCATGGTTGGCGCCAATCTGACGGGTGGCGGCTGGCGGTATCCGGCCTGAAATTGGCCGGTTCGCCGCAATAATCCGTCGTCAGCATTGAGATTATGTTAAGCGGCTCGCCGCAGCGAGACGCGGAATTTGGTGCGTCAGGATGTTGCCTCGTTCGGTGTTTGTGCGGACCGCTTTCCCTTGACCCATGATTTCAGCGCCCGCTCCGCCGGCATCTCATAAATGCGGTAGAGGAAGATCGAAAACACTGCCGTGATGCACAGCGATACCGGAAAGAAAACGATATCCGCCGGGATGGACGGCCTGAGGAAGATGTTCATCAGGTGAAGCGACGGCTGGTGCACAAGATAGAAGGCGAAAGAGGCATTGCCGAGAAGCACGAGCGGGCGGGTTGAAAACACCCTTGTGAGTGCGGCGCCTTCCGTCAGATGTGCATAGAAGAACAGTGTGATGACCGGCAGGTAGAACAGGGAATAGCGGAAGGGATCCGGGACATCCGGTGCCAGCCACATCGCCAGGAACAGAAGAAGATAGCTGAGTGGCTGCACTGCGCCGGGCAGCCGGACGCCGCGACGCCAGACCTCATGCAGAACCATGCCGACCAGAAACTCCAGAATGCGGAAGCCGGGAAAGACATAGAACAGCCAATGCGAGAACGGATATTTGCCGAAGAAGATCACATCGCCCAGGAATACCTGAACCAGCAGGGCGGAACCGAACACCACCACACCGAGCCCCAGTGTGACCGCCACAAGCTTTCGCGGTGAAAACGCGACCAGGCCGAAGAAGCACACATAGAAGAACATTTCATCCGACAGCGACCAGGACGGTGCGTTGAGAGAGAAATAGATCGAGGAAACCGGAATCCAGCTCTGCAGGTAGGTCAAATTCAGAACCGTCTTGATGACGCTGAATTCTTCCGAGTAGATCGCCTCGACCTGCATGATCGAGAAATAGAGAAACGGCAATCCTGTGAGGAAATGCAGCGGTGTCAGACGGGCAATGCGCAGCAGGAAGTAGTCGCGAAAGGACATCGTGCCGGCAAGGATCCTCGTCTTGTAGGACTGCGTCAGCACGAAGCCGGACAGGATGAAGAAGAAAGAGACGCCGACATAGCCCTGTTCGGCGATTGTCTTGACGAAGTCGCCGCTGGTATCCCAGCGGAAATGAACGCCAAACACCAGCAAGGCTGCGAAAAAGCGCAGTCCGGTCAGTTGTTCCAGTCGAACCTTTGCCGCGCCGTCGGTCACGTTCATGCGCAATTCATCCCCTCAATTAACCCAGGGACACTAATGACCGCAGGCTTCCGGGAAATCTATGCCAGCGTCGATTTTATTATGGGTAAATGAACTGATGCGGCGGGTCCGTTTCAGTCAGTCGCCGATTTTCTGCAGGTTCCAGCGCTAACGACACATCAAGGTGCGCTGTGATGCTTCACCCATTCCCACGTTTCTCCGATGCCGCGCCGCAAGGGAACGGCAGGTTGCCAGTCGAACGTCGCCTGTGCCCTGGCAATATCCAGCACCACCCGTGGCACATCGAAGTTGCGGCCCGGCTTGTAGACCGGCTCCAGGGTGCGCCCTGTGGTCTGGCCGATGATGTCGACGATCTGGGAGATGGACGTGCCTTCGCCACTTCCGGCGTTGAAGCTGCCGGACGCGCCGGAGATCAGGGCGCGATGGCACAGGTCGGCAATGTCTTCGACGTGAACGAAGTCGCGCACGACGCTGCCGTCCCCCCAGATTTCGATGGGGGCGTCCTCCGCCACCTTGCGTAGGTAGGTTCCGATCACGCCCAGAAGGCCGATCTGTGCCTGGCGCGGTCCATAGATGTTCGCCGGACGAAGGGCGACGAACTCGAGCCCGTGGAGCTGTTGTTCCATGCGCAGGTACTGTTCGACTGCCAGCTTGACGATGCCGTAGGATGAGATCGGGTTCAGAGGATGATCTTCCGGCACCGGATCCTTTGTCGGGATGCCATAGACTGTGCCACCGGAGGAAAAGAAGACGAGTTTCCTCGTTCCGCTTGCCCGCATGGCCTCCAGAAGGCGAACCGTGGGAATAAGGTTGCCGGAGATGTCGGCGGCCGGATCGAGGTTCGAGGTCGAGGGAACGGTCGTGCTGGCCAGATGCACCACCGCATCCACACCGGACAGGGTGTCGGCAAGCCGGTGATGATCGGACAGGCTGTGAAAGACGTAGTCGACACCGGGAAGCGGCGGCCGGTACAGTTCCTGCCGGGTGTCCATGACCCGCACCGACAGGCCTTGCTGAAGGCATTTGTCCACGACATGAGACCCGATGAACCCGCAGCCACCGATCACAAGTACTTTCAAGATGGCCTTCTCCGGAATCGGCTGAAAAAGATGATCCGGACTTTAGAACGGCCCCGTGGCGATTTGTAAATGGGGCTTGGCCGGTTCGCCGTTGTCACCGCAAACAATCAGCGGGGACAATGGCCTGCGCAGGTGACAGGCAGGCACCACAAGGTTGGCAAGATCAGGATTTGTTGCCGTCCATGATCTTCTGCAGTTCCGGCAGGAAGACGTCGTAATAGCTTTCGGGGCTCAGAGGACCGATGAACTTGTACCGGATCGTGCCTTCGCCATCGACGACGAAGGTTTCCGGCACGCCGTAGACACCCCATTCGATCGCGGTGCGACCACCGGTATCTGCGCCGACGCGCTGATACGGATTGCCGAGACTGCCCAGGAAGCGGCGCGCGTTTTCCGGCTTGTCCTTGTAGTTGATACCGAGAAGCTGGATGCCCTCGACCTTTGCCAGCTCTTCCAGAAGCGGGTGCTCCTGGCGGCAGGGCACGCACCAGGATGCAAACACATTGACGACGGAAACCTTGCCGATGAGATCCTGACGGGAAAACCCGGCAACGGCGGTGTCACCATCGGTGAGGCCTTCAACCGGCGGCAGGTCGAATTCCGGCGCCGGCTTGTTGATCAGCGCAGAGGGAATTTTCTGCGGATCGCCGCCGAGGGTCAGCTGAAACAGGAACAGGGCGGCGAGCGCTGCGAACACCACCAAGGGCAGCAGCACCAGAACCGGGAAACCGCGTTTGGCAGTCTGCTGCCCGTGTCGGCCGGCACCGGTATCGTGGGACGTCATGAGCTTGCTTTTCCTTCACCGGCTGGCCGGGCGCGGGAAATGCCCCGGGCTGCCAGGTCCTTGAGGGCTTTTTCCTGTTGGGCCTTGTCGATGCGCACCCAGGCGATCAGTCCGATGACCGTGAAGAGGCAAAGGCCGTAGGACGCCCAGATGAAGCCAGCGTGAGGGCCTAGATCCATGAGAATTACTCCGCAGGCTGAGCCGTGGCTGCCGCTGTGCCCGGTTGGGCAGCGCTGGCTGCGCGCAGGCGCAGGGCACGCACGCGGCGGCGCAGGATCTCGTTACGCATTGCCATCAGATGCAACACGAAGAACAGCAGCGTAAAGGCGATCGCCATGACCAGCAGCGGCCAGAGAATGTCCGGATGAATGGTCGGGCCGTCCATGCGCATCACGCTGGCCGGCTGGTG
Source organism: Roseibium algicola (assembly GCF_001999245.1). Classification (NCBI taxonomy): domain Bacteria; kingdom Pseudomonadati; phylum Pseudomonadota; class Alphaproteobacteria; order Hyphomicrobiales; family Stappiaceae; genus Roseibium; species Roseibium algicola. The sequence goes on from NZ_CP019630.1 coordinate 2,922,820, forward strand.
AAGCGTATTCCACCAGTCGACCGAAAACTTGATGATCGGCAGGTTCAACGCGCCGACAAGCGTCAGCACAGCTGCCGCCTTGCCGGCCTTGATAGGATCTTCCATCGTGCGCCACAGCGTCATCAGGCCGAGATACATGATCAGGAGGACCAGGACCGACGTCAGTCGCGCGTCCCAGACCCAATAGGTGCCCCACATGGGCTTGCCCCAGAGCGAACCGGTCACGAGTGCCATGAAGGTGAAGGCCGCGCCGATGGGGGCCGCGCTCTTGGCGGAAACATCCGCCAGCGGGTGTTTCCACACAAGGGTGCCAAGTGAGGACAGCGCCATCACGGAATAGCACATCATGCTGAGCCAGGCGGCCGGCACGTGGATATACATGATCCGCACGGTGTCGCCCTGCTGATAGTCTTCAGGCGCAACGAAGAAGCTCATGTAGAGCCCGGCTGCGAACGCAATGACGCACAAGCCGATAAGCCAGGGCAGAACCACCTGGACCAGCCTCAAAAATCGCGTCGGATTTGCATAATCCCAAATTGCCATGGAACCGTTCTAATCTAGAGCGTTGTCCGCTTCAATGGACGAGTATGCCGCAGGGTGCATTGCGCGGTGTCAAATTGCCGTCAATCTCCTGCAAACCGGAGCGCCGCGGCAGCGGCAAGCGGGCCGATCACCGCCGCAATCAGCGACAGCGAACACAGGATCAGGAATGGCGTCAGAAACGGCACGGGATCATGAATAGCGGCATCCGCGGCACTGACGCCGAAAATCAGCACGGGAATGGCCAGTGGTATCACCAGCACGGCCAGTAGAAGACCGCCCCGGCGCAACGAGACGGTGAGGGCCGCGCCGATGGCGCCGATCAGCGTCAGGGCCGGTGTGCCGACCAGCAGCGTGAGCGTGACGGCTCCCGTGGCGACGGGGTCGAGATTGAGAAAGATGCCGAGCAGGGGGGCGGCGATCACCAGCGGCAGGCCCGTTGCGACCCAGTGCGCCAGGCACTTGATCAGCACAAGCAGTTCCAGCGACCGTCCGGCCATCAGCATCAGGTCAAGTGTTCCGTCCTCCCGATCAGCCTGAAACAGCCTGTCCAGTCCGAGGAGCGTTGCCAGCAGCGCGCCGATCCACAAGATGGCAGGACCAATGCGGGAAAGCAGGTTCAGATCCGGACCGACGCCGAAGGGAATGACGGTGACAACGGCCAGGAAGAACAGCACACCGACAAGCGCGCTGCCGCCGACGCGCACAGACAGCCGAAGATCCCGCCGAAACAGCACAACAGCCCAGGAACTCATGCGGGCAGATCCTCCTCGTGCAGCGAAACGGGATCAGCGGTGCGCAGATGCAGGATCTTGGTTCTGGCAAGGGCCAGATCGGTGTGGGTAGCGGTTATGATCATGCCGCCGGCGGTCAGATGTCCGTTCATCAGGTCCAGAAGCTGGCCTTCCGATGCCTTGTCCAGCGCCGACGTCGGCTCATCCATCAGCCAGATCGGCCGGGGCGTGACCAGAAGCCGGGCAAGGGCCAGGCGCCTCGTCTGACCGGCGGAGAGAAATCCTGCCGGCAGGTCTGTCGTGTGGCCTATGCCGAGGAGATCAAGCGCTTCCTCGGGAGACATTGCCGTTGCGCCAAAGACAGACGCCGAAACCGGTGAGGTGAAGCCTTGCCAGAACGTCAGGTTTTCCAGCACGGAAAGCGCTGCCTTGACTGCGTTCTGATGGCCGAAATAATGGGCGTGTTCAGCCGGTGACCGGTCGGCTTCTCCCTGTTCCAGCCGAAGCGTGCCGCCAGCCAGCGCGACAAGACCTGCCAGCGTCCGCAGCAGCGACGACTTGCCGATGCCGTTCGCGCCCGTCACGACCAGTGCCGTGCCGGAGGGAAGATCAAAGGACAGGTCCTGAAACACCCGGCGTCCGCCGCGATCGATGGTCAGGTTTTCGGCAATCAGTCTCAGGGGAATGCTCCGGCGGCAGGTTGGGTTGAACCTTGTTAGTTGGCCGCACTGTTATGATGCAAGGAAAATTCCCCGCCTTGTCTTTGCTCAAAGACAAAACACCCGGGGCTTGCCCCGGGTGCTCTGGTGTCCGGACCCGCTTGCCGGACAATTTCAAAAAAGCAGCGCTGTTTGCCCGCGTTGCTGGGCGATCAGTCGAAGACAGATGCGATCTGGTCGACGCTGACGCCTTCCTTGATTTCACGCAGGCGCGCGTAAATCAGTGCGACAAGGATACTCAGGAAACCTGCGCCGACTGTGGAAATGGCAGCGAACAGGATGATGCCGATGACCATGCCGATGCTGCCGGCCGAGGCCACGAGGCCGACGACGAACAGAGCGACGATGTTGATGATGGTGGCACAGATGATGGCCAGTACCAGCGCACCCAGGATCGGCCAGCGGTATTCCTTGGTAAGATACTTGCTGCGGCCAAGACCGCCGAAGCCGGCGCGTTCGATCACCACGGCCGGTGCCATGACGGCGAATACCGCATAGACCCAAAGGCCAGGAACGACCAACAGGACCAGGCCGATACCAACCAGGATCGAGACGACGATCGAGAGGATCGCCAGCGGCACGACAGCACTCAGGGCCGGGCCGAAGTAACGGCCAAGCTGTACCGGGCGCGACAGCTTCGCGTCATAGGCAAGCTGCACCAGAAGCGCGGTGGTGATGGAATAGACCACCATGCTGACGAGGATTGACAGCACGTTGGCAACAGCGCTGCCGGGGCCGGTGAACTCCTGCGGCTGGATGCCGAGTGCGGCGCCGAAGCCGACCAGCAGGCCGGAAATCAGGAAGCCGATCAGGTTCGGCACGAAGCCTACGATGACGACCTGAATGAAATGCTTGAGGAGGATCGAGAAGCTCTCGCCGATGATGGAGCCAACGCCAAGGGAGGCCGTGGGCTGGCTTAGGGTCGTGTCGGTCATTCAATTGCTCCGTAAAACTTCCAATAGTTTTTTCAAAAGTGGTTATCTAATTCCAGCCCACATACCGACGAACGCTGCCCGCCAAACGGGAGGAGCGACGATCATCCGCCTGAAGCCGTGGACTGTCCGAAAACCGGTAGATCCCGATCGCATGAGCATCTTGCCCGCCCTCTGCCGAAGACAGTTACTCTTGCGATTTTTCACCATAAATCCTTCTGCAGCAGGTCACAAGCGGGGCCTTGCGCGGAAGTTCAACCCTCCTGACACTCAGTCGAAAACATCGGCGACCTGGTCAACGCTGATACCTTCCTTGATTTCGCGCAGTCGCGCGTAAACCAACGTGGCAAGGATTGCCAACGGTCCGCTTGCCAGCGCGTTGGTTGCGGCAAAGACGGGCAGGGCCCAGACGTAACTTCCCTCACGGGCGAGAAGCTCCACTGGAAAGGCGCCGGCAATCGTGACGGCCAGCGAGCAAAGCCAGACCGGCAGCAGTGCGCCGGCAATCTGCCAACGATAGGTTTTCGTCAGCGCCCAGCTGCGGCTCATGCCGCTGAAGCCAACCCGTTCAATGACGACAGCGGGGGCCAAAACCGAGAAGACCGAACATCCCCACAGGGCGACAAAAGGCAGAACTGCAAGCGCCGTGATGGAAATCAGGGTCGTATTCACGAAAATTGCGATGAAGACCAGCGGCAGCGCAATGCACACGAAGATGACGACCAACAGCCCGTTTTGCAGGCAGATCGGTGCGCTGGCCTTGAGGGCCGGCAGCAAATAGCGGGCAATCGAGACCGGGCGGTTCAACCGGGCGTCATAGGTCAGCTGGGCGAGAAAGGCCGCAGTCACGGCAAAAACGATCACATCGACAAAGGCCGTCGCAAGATCGACGAGGCCGGCCAGGTCGCTGGTGTCGTCCGTTTCCAGATTGAGCGCGGCATCGACGCCGACAAGCGATCCAGCCAGCAGAGCGCCCAGGAGGCTGACTACAAAACCGATCGCAAGGACCGGCACAAGATTCCGGATCGTGATGGAAAAACTGGTTCCTATCAGCGCGCCGATCCCAAGTGACTGCCGGACATGGCGCCCCTGCGACCCCTCGGACTGGCCAACCCGATCAAGGAAATAGGCTCTGAGGCTATGATTATCCTGTTTCTGCAATCTGGCTGATCCACTTGATGACTGGAGCCGGAGAGGGCGAAAGGTCTATTTTTCCTCGCCGGATTGGGCGTAGTGCTTGTTTTCCCGCTTGTCGCCGAACAGCTGGCGTTGCTCGAGATGTTCCCGCTGGGCGTTGTAGAACGCCTGCAGGAACGGCAAACGATCCACCGGAGGAACCGGAGCGGCATAGCCGATCTTCTTGCGGATCTTTTCCACGATGGCTTCCAGGGTGGCGTTCCGCTGGTGGGCAGCTTCGGCTCCGGATGGTGTATTCTGCCCACGCAGCAGCGTTTCCAGTGTCTGCAGTTCGAAGGCGCCGTAGTGGTCGAGCTGATGGGACAGGAAGACGAATTTCTTGCGTGCTGTCCCGGTCGCGACCGTCTCGCTGGCAAGATCCTTCAAAAGCACCGGCACCGGCAGGTGGATGACATGGGTGCCTGCCATCATGTCGCCCAGCCGGCGCCGGTAGCGGTTGAACAGGGGGATCATCAGCGACATGGTAACCCAGGCAAAAGCGGCGAGCGAGGCAAGCGGCGTTGCCGAATCCAGAGTCAGCAGAAGCGTCCCGGGCAGGAAGATCTCCGCCTCCTTCATCAGGTTGCGCAGGACAAGCGCGCGGGCGGTCAGTGGCCCGCCGTCATGGGAAACCACCTTGATCTTCATCAGCCGTTTGCCGAGGGTCTGGCCGTTCCAAGCCAGTTCGGCCAGCACATAGTAGGGAACCCGGATCAGGAAGAACAAGAGGGCGGCGATGGCCATCAGTGTCTGCGGTGTCGTCAGGTTGATCAGAGCGAGCAGGATCACCAGGCAGGTCGCGGCAATCGCGGTCAGGATGATATCGATGAGCTGGGCAGAAAAGCGCACCCCAACACCCGCGATGGGCAGCGTCAGTGCAACGCCCTCCGGCGGCACAAGCGTTGAAGCCGGTGGCCGGTCGGTCTTGGTTCGTTTCCAGAAACGCACTCTCATCGCCGGCTCCGGCCTCCCAACAGGAACCAGGACAGCCAGAGCGCACCGATCCCCCAGCCGATGATCAGCCGGGCGTCAAGGCTTTGCACCAGTTGCCGGCCGAAGCCTTCCAGAAGTGCGGCTGCCACCAGCATGATGGCTGCGACAATCGCCAGTTTCACGGCATCGCGACCGGCTTCGCGCAAGGCAACGCTGCGCGATCTGTCGCCTGGAAAAAGCACCGCGGCCCCCAGTTGCAACCCGCCGCCGCAGGCAATGCAGATGGCCGAGATTTCGGTGACGCCATGGATCGACAGCCAGCCGACGAGATCGAGACCCAGACCCCGGTCGACGTGAAGGGCGAGGAAGGCACCGAGCGACAGGCCGTTATAGAATGTCAGCAAGACGGCAGGGGCGCAGGCAAAGACACCAAGACCGAAAACGAAGATCGCGATGCGGGTGTTGTGGGAAAACAGATAGGTCGCGAAGGCACCGAGCCCGCTTGCCTGGTCGGTGCCGTAGATGACCGAGCGCAGGGATTCCGTGGTCGCGTCCGGCCCACGGTTGCCGGCAAGTTCGGCCGGCATCATCACGTAGAACCAGTCGTTGTTCTCGAAATAGAGCAGATAACCCGTGAGGGCACCGAGCGCCATGCACAGGAACCCGATCAGAATGTAGAACCAGGACCGGCGCATCGCCCGAGGCGCGCCTTCCCTCAGGAAATGCTCCAGCAGGCCCCCAAGCCGTTCCTGCGGGGCATAGACGCACAGATATGCACGGGCCGTGAGCGCTTCCAGATAACCGAGCAGGGCCTTGTCGAGCGAGATTTCGCGCGCAATCGCCAGCGAGGTCGTCGCCTGCCGGTAGAGAGAGGCAAGGTCGCGGGTCTCCGCGAATTCCATATGCTGAAGGCCCTGGCCTTCGGCCTTGCGAACCAAGGTTTCCAGCCTCTGCCAGTCGGCTTCCCGCTCCTTTCGGAACCGGGCGGAGCGCATCAGATCCTGTGTGTCCATCAGATCAGCTCCCGGGCCTTGATTTCAAGATAGGCGGAAATCAGCCGCGCGGTCACGGCATTCGGTTTGGCGTCAACGATGGTAACGCCCATTCGGGACAGTTTTTCGAACACCAGGCGGCGTTCATTGAGTGCCTGGTTGGCGGCGACAAGCGTGGCCGCGCCATCGAGATCTCCCGGTGCCGTTTCCACCAGCTTCTCAAGGTCGGGATCGCGGATTGCGACGAAGATCAGCAGGTGCCGCTTGGCCAGGATGCCGATGTTCTCCACCAGCAATTCGGCCGATGTGGTGTCGACGAAATCAGTGAAGATGATCAGCAGGCTGCGTTTGGGCGTCCGGGCGTTCAACTCGGTGAGCGCGAGGGTGTGGTTGGTTTCGCGGCTGACATAGGAAAGCTCCGCCGTCCAGCTGCGCAGCCGTGCAAACGCCGTCCTGCCCGGAGCGGGTGCGGAGAAGGTGCGCGGTTTGACATCGTAGGAATAATAGCCGACCAGATCACCGCCAATGGCAGCCGCCCAGGCGGTCGCCAGCGCTGCGGTCACGGCGTGGTCGATCTTCGGCAGGCCGCCGATCTCCTCGCGCATCAGATAGCCGTTGTCGAGTGCGACAATGACATGGTGATTTCGCTCGGCGCGCAATTCCTTGGCGACCAGAGATCGCCGTCGGGCCGACCGCTTCCAGTCGATCGTCTTGATGTCCATGCCCTGGACGAAATCCCGCAGTTGCTGGAATTCCGATCCTTCACCGACAGCGCGGTTTTCCTTCACGCCGTAAAGCGTCGACAGAACGGTGGTGGTGATCTGCCCGGACTGGACCATGCGGATGTTCGGGACCACGCGGATTTCTGCCCCGACGGCCAGTTTCGGCACGAACTCCAGCAGTTTGAGGCGCGAGTGCCAGGATAGCCAGAGTTGGTCCACGCGCCAGACCCCACGCCGGATCGCCCGGCAGGCAACCTCCGCCCGCGAGCTGCCGTCCGCTGCCGGGACAAACGCGAACTCCGCGTCGCCGCCGAGGCCTTCCGGCCAGTCCAGTTTCGCTCGTAGGGCCGAGGGCGCCTGGGCAAGTTCCAGTTGAAGCTTTGCCGTCTCGCCGACAAATACCTCCGCCGGAGCCTCAAACGTCAGGTTCTGGGGTCGCCGGAGTGACATGGCCATGTCGATGACGACCAGAAGCACGAGCACGATCCAGGGAACCGCGCCGATTTCACGCGCAGCACCCCCGGTGACAACCGTGATCACCGAGATGGCCAGAGCCAATGCGCCAAAGGCGAGCAGTCGTTTGGACGGCCGGATCAGCGGGGAGCCTCGATCTGGTTGAGGATGTTTTCCAGGACCTGCGCCGGGCTGCGGCCTTCGATTTCCGCCGCCGGGCCGAGAACGATCCTGTGGCGGAGGGCCGGCACGAACAGGCGTTTGACGTCGTCGGGAATAGCGTAATCGCGTCCGTTGAGCGCTGCCGTTGCCCGTGCCGCACTTGCCAGCGCGTCGGCCGCTCGGGTCGAGGCACCGAAGGCGATTTCGGAACTTTGGCGGGTCGCGCGGATCAGGCGCAGGATATAGGCAAGGATGTCATCCTTCAGGATGATGCTGTCGACCAGCGCCCTTGTTTCTTCAAGGGTGGTGGAATCGAGCACCTTGGACAGCGTGGCGGTTTCCATGCCGGCTTCCAGTGGCTTGTCCGCGTGCTGGCGCAGGATCGCCATTTCGATGTCTTCGGGCGGGAAGTCGATCACCAGCTTGAACAGGAACCGGTCGAGTTGGGCTTCCGGCAGGGGATAGGTGCCCTGCTGCTCAATGGGGTTCTGCGTTGCCACGACAATGAATTCCCGTCCGAGGGAATGATCCGTGCCGTCAATGCTGACCATGCGTTCGCTCATGGCCTGCAGCAGGGCGGCCTGGGTCTTGGGCGGGGCGCGGTTGATTTCGTCGGCCAGCAGCACTTGCGAGAATACGGGTCCCTTGGTCAGCACGAAGGCGTTGGTGCGGAAATCGAAGATCGAGGTGCCGAGCACGTCGCCGGGCATCAGGTCCGGCGTGAACTGGATACGGCCGAAATCGAGTGCCAGAGCTGCCGAGAAACTGCGGGCGAGCAGCGTTTTGGCGGTGCCGGGAGGGCCTTCCAGCAGCACGTGGCCGCGGGCAAACAAGGCGATCAGCAACAGGTCGATGATGTCGTCCTGACCGAGTACGGTTCGGCCGATCTCCGTCCGCAAGGCATCGGTCCGTTCGCGCAGCGCTTCAAGCGTCATGGGTTATTTGCTCCAATACCTGTTCCAATTGGTCGATTTGCTGGATGGCTTCCGTGGCCGGAAGCCGGGCAGGCAGTTTTCGTATGTCGGCCAAGATCGCGCGCAGGCGTGGTGCAAGGGCCGGATGCCGGCGTTCGGTGTAGGTCAGGAAAGCGTCTTCCCCGGCATAGTGGCGCGCATGGGCCGGACCGAACAGGGCAGAGGCCGTCGCCGAAATACGGGCGGTGGCATATTCGCGAATGAGAGCGCCATCCTGCCCGGAAAGCCGCATCAGCCTTGCGCGCGCCTGGACCGCCAGATCCTTGCCGGCGCCAGGTCCCGCCTCTTCGTCGCGGATGGGGCCGTAGCGGATGAAGCTGCGCCAGAGCGCCAGCCCCAGCAACAGTGCTGTGCCGAGCCACAGGGTCAGGAAGGGCGGTCCGAAGAAACGGAGCAGATCTTCCCAGGTGCGCTCGCGCTTGGGTTCGTTCACGGGATCGCGCAGCCAAGAGGAGCGGCTGTAGTCGATGACGATATTTCGGGTGCCGGCCTTTTCGGTCAGGACATCAAGGGCAATGCCGGCATTGTCGCCCAATCGCAGGCCGTGGTTGTTGATCAGGTCCGGATCGGACAGCACCAGAATACGATCCTGTTCGCCGTCACCGGCATCGGCGAGCGGGCAATCGGCCAGCAGCATTGCGCCGGTGTCACCGACAATCGGGCGGCAGGCCTCGTTGGCGAAGGTCTGGGCGGCGTAGATCTCCGCCCGCAAGGGCTCGCCTTGCTGTGACTGGTACCGGAAGTCGGAGAAGGGCCGAGTTGCGGCGGCAATTTTCGTGACGCTGGTGCCGGTCACCTTGTTGACGATTGTCTGAAGACGGTCCGCCTCAACCTTCAGGAAAGGGTGGGCAAGGCCGGTCAGGCGCATGCCGCTGCGCCATTTCGGCAGCACAAGCAGCGTTGGAACACGCTCGGCCTTTTCCAGGACGACGGCGGTCGCCAGATCGTATTCGTCCTGCTGCAGCAGCAGTTCTTCCTTGGTACGGGGGGTGCTGCGTTCGCTGTCCGGCAGCGTATCGTAAAGCGGTACCACCAACAGGCCGACCGCCGTCTGGTCCATCAGCCAGCCGCCGGCAAAATTCTGCGCACTGGCCCCATTTGTCGCCAGCCAGACCTGCAGGCCGTCCAGCCCGGCGGGCGAGCGGCGCAAGACCTGTTGGCGCTGGGACAGGATGTACCAGCCGGCAATCAGAACCGCGACGCAGATCAGTGCGATGACGGCGGTTTCAAGGCTCGGGCCCTTCGGTCGCGTATTTGCAGCGCTCTCGCTCATGCCGCCTCCGGGCCCAGCAGGTAGCGGCAGTTCGCAACGTGGTCGTTGAACTCGTCTTCGCTGACGTTCCTGCCGCCGAATTGCACTCGTTCGGCCATGGTTACGAGCTTGCGCAGCAGTTCTCTCGCCTGGCTTTCGGGCAACTGGCGCAAGGCATCGCGTGCCGTCCAGCTGCGCTGCATCAGGATGCCGTTGGCTGCAATGGCGGTGGCCAGCACCTTTTGCGTCAGCAGAACAAGGGCCCTCTGCCGGTCTTCCATGCGCAGGATCTCGTCAAGCGGGGCGAGCTTTTCCGCCCAGATCGGGGCCTGTCCGCGGATTCGGGGGCGGGTGCTGTCGGGGTTGCCGGCCTCACGGCCTAGCGACACCGTGAACCGTCCACCGAAGCGCAGGAAGAAATAGGCAACGGCAACGAGGATGCCGCCTACGATCAGACCCGGAATCCAGCGGTTGTCGATGGTCGGGTCTGCCTGATCCGCCGCAGGTTTCGGCGGTTCCTGGGTGGTGTCCAGTTTGGGGGGCGGTGCGGAGGGGTCGAAATAGGCCACGTCCGTATCGATCCCGCGCAGACGGATTGCACGCAGGTACTCCGTGCCCGAGTCGCCGATTTCAAGCGGTTCCTGAACGGCTTCTTGTGCATATGAGGGGAGCAACGTCCCTGAAAGGATCAATAAAAAACAGACGATCAAAAATCGGCGCATGACGGGTTTATTAGCGGCTCGGTCTGAGCTTCGCAACCGACAGCTGCTGCCATGGTTCCGTTAGGGTCTCGCTCCCCGTTTTTACCCAGGGCATTCACTGCCCGATTCGCTCCAGATGCTCGCCGAAATAGAGCATGTTCCCGTCCGGGTCCCTTGCACCGAATTCGCGCATGTCCCAGGGCCGGTCGGTGATCGCCTCGGCGATATCGGCGCCCGCTTCTGTCACCGAGGTGTAATAGCCGTCGATCCCGGCCACGAAGCAATAGGCCGTCGCCGGATGCCGTCCGGCCCCGGCCGACAGATGCAATTCGACATGGTCCCGGCACAAAATGGCATAGCGGACGGGCTCGGCCTCCGTATCCGCCCATTCGAACCGGCTCTCGAACAGGAGCCTGTTCCGGTAATAGGCGACGGCGGCCTTCAGGTCGGAAACCGGAAAGACCGGCGCGATGTGGGAGAGATGCGGTGGTTTGGTATCTGGCATGAGGAAACCTCCGGAACTGCCTGAGGTTGAGCCTGACGGACTTTTCCACCAGTGGCAAATAACAAAAGCGCCCTGCAGGGTCCGCGGCCAGGCGACTAACTCTCGGCTGGTCATTCCGGACGGCCTGCTGCGCAGCTGCATGGCCCGATCCGGAATCCAGTGAATCAGCGTGAGCGAAAGCGAGCGCAAACTCAAACAAGCATCCGACACTTAAAAAAGACGCGCTCGCGGCGCGAAGCATGCGCTGGGTTCCGGATCAGCGCGCAGCTTCGCTGCACTTGTCCGGAATGACTCGCTGGGGGGTATCCAAAAAAACGGGCCCCTCAGGGCCCGCTTCGATCTCACCTGACTTGAAAAGCCGGCCCTCAGCTCGTCACGAGGTTCCTGAGCACGTAGTGCAGGATTCCACCGGCCTTGATGTATTCCAGCTCGTCCAGCGTATCGACGCGGCACAGGCACTCGATGGTCTTGGTGGTGCCGTCCTCGTAGGTGACTTCGACGTCCATCATCTGGCGTGGCTGGATGTCGGCGATGCCCTTGATGGTCACGCGTTCCTTGCCGGTGATGTTATGCGACTGCCAGCTTTCGCCTTCCTTGAAGGTGAGCGGGATGACGCCCATACCGACCAGGTTGGAGCGGTGGATACGCTCGAAGGACTGCGCGATGACCGCACGCACGCCAAGGAGGTTGGTGCCCTTCGCGGCCCAGTCACGGGACGAGCCCGTGCCGTATTCCTTGCCGGCGAAGATGACCAGCGGAACACCTGCTTCCTTGTATTCCATGCAGGCGTCGTAGATCCATTCCTTCTTGCCGTCCTTCATGGTGACGCCGCCTTCGACACCCGGAACCATCTGGTTCTTGATGCGGATGTTGGCGAAGGTGCCGCGCATCATGACTTCATGGTTGCCGCGGCGCGAGCCGTAGGAGTTGAAGTCCTTCTGGGCGACCTGGTGCTCGGACAGGTATTTGCCTGCCGGGCTGTCCAGCTTGATCGAGCCGGCCGGTGAAATGTGGTCGGTGGTGATCGAATCCAGGAACAGGCCCATGACCGCCGCATTCTCGATGTCCTGAAGCGGCTTCGGCTCCATGGTCATGCCTTCGAAGTAGGGCGGGTTCTGGACGTAGGTCGAGGACACCGGCCAGGAGTAGGTCAGGCCGCCTTCCACCTTGATGCCCTGCCAGTGCTCGTCGCCCTTGAAGACGTCGGAGTAGCGGGTGCGGAACATCTCCTCGTTGATCGAGGCGCGGATGAGGTCGGTGATCTCTTCCGTGGTTGGCCAGATGTCCTTCAGGTAGACCGGGTTGCCGTCCTGATCCTCGCCGAGAGGATCCTCGGTGATGTTGATGTTCAGGTTGCCTGCAAGGGCATAGGCGACCACCAGCGGCGGCGAGGCCAGGTAGTTGGCACGCACGTCCGGATTGACGCGACCTTCGAAGTTGCGGTTGCCGGACAGCACCGAGCAGGCAATCAGGTCGTTGTCGTTGACCGCCTTGGAGATCGCCGGGTCCAGCGGACCGGAGTTGCCGATACAGGTGGTGCAGCCGTAACCGGCCAGCGTAAAGCCGAGCGCGTCGAGATCGTCCTGAACGCCGGCCTTTTCGAGGTAGTCGGTCACGACCTGGGACCCGGGCGCCAGGGAGGTTTTCACCCATGGCTTCACCTTCAGGCCCTTCTTCAGCGCGTTGCGGGCCACGAGGCCGGCACCGATCAGAACGGACGGGTTGGAGGTGTTGGTGCAGGACGTGATGGCGGCGATCACAACGTCGCCGTTGCCGATGTCGTAGTCCTTGCCTTCAACGGCAACGCGCTTGGACAGCTCGCCTGCCTTCTTGAACTCGTCCGTCATGGTCTTGGCGAAACCGGCTGCGGCATCGGCAAGATTGATACGGTCCTGCGGGCGCTTCGGTCCGGAAATCGACGGAACGACGGTGGAAATGTCGAGTTCCAGCGTGTCGGTGAAAACCGGCTCCTCGCCGCCGGAGCGGTACATGCCCTGCGCCTTGGAGTATTCGGCAACCAGGGCGACGCGGTCCTTGTCGCGGCCGGTGGCTTCCAGGTACTTCAGGGTTTCCTTGTCGACCGGGAAGAAGCCGCAGGTCGCGCCATATTCCGGCGCCATGTTGGCGATGGTGGCCGCATCTTCAAGCGACAGGTTGTCGAGGCCGGGGCCATAGAATTCGACGAATTTGCCGACGACACCCTTCTGGCGCAGCATTTCCACGACGCGCAGCACGAGGTCGGTCGCGGTGATGCCCTCGTTCAGCTTGCCGGTCAGCTTGAAGCCGACAACTTCCGGGATCAGCATGGAGATCGGCTGGCCGAGCATGGCGGCTTCCGCCTCGATGCCGCCGACGCCCCAGCCCAGAACCGCCAGGCCGTTGACCATGGTGGTGTGGCTGTCGGTGCCGACCAGCGTGTCGGGATAGGCGACGGTTTCACCGTCTTCGTCCCTGGTCCAAACGGTCTGGGCCAGATACTCCAGGTTCACCTGGTGGCAGATGCCGGTTCCCGGGGGGACGGCACGGAAATTGTTGAAGGCGGACTGGCCCCAGCGCAGGAACTCGTAGCGCTCGCGGTTGCGCTCGTATTCCAGTTCGACGTTCTGCCTGAAGGCGTCCTTGGTGCCGAAATAGTCGATCATCACCGAGTGGTCGATGACAAGGTCGACCGGAACCAGCGGGTTGACCTTTTCCGGGTCGCCGCCGAGCTTAACGGCAGCATCGCGCATGGCGGCAAGGTCGACCACGGCCGGAACACCGGTGAAGTCCTGCATCAGCACGCGGGCCGGGCGATAGGAGATCTCGTGATCGGACTTGCGGGTCTTCAGCCATTCGGCGCAGGCAAGGATATCTGCCTTGGTCACTGTGCGGCCGTCTTCGAAGCGCAGCAGGTTCTCAAGCACCACCTTCAGCGAGAACGGCAGCCTGGAAACACCTTCGAGGCCGTTCTTCTCCGCTTCGGGAATGGAAAAATAGGTGTAGGTCTTGCCGCCGGCGGTCAGTGTTTTCTTACACTTGAAGCTGTCGAGGGACTGGGTCACGACGTGCGATCTCCTTTATTGTCCAAAAGGCCCGGGCCGTGTGTGCACCGGTGCCTGGCATACTCTCTCAAGGCTCCGGAAACGGAGCTGCAGCGCTCTGTCATCCGGCATCCTTCCGCGCGGATACGATGAGAGCCTCTCCCTCAGTCGCCGCCGCAAATTGATGCGCCGCACCTATAGCAATCTTTGGCTACAACCACCAGACACGACGCCGTCGCCGTTGTCGAGACTTCGGTTGAAGTTTCAGCCTCTTGAAACGGCATCGTCCGGAAATCGAAGCCAGAAAACACCTTCGGAAATTCGAAAATGCGATCTTGGGTGCATGCAGATGCGCCAACCGGTATATAGACATCATTTATTGGATGGGAAGATATTGCATACCATTGTATACTGAATTAAAACGCCGCTCAGCTAGCCTGTCCCGGCCCGCCAGACCTCTCGGCGATTCGGAAGCCAGGCTTCAAACAACACCAGGACGCCGGGATCATCATGAGCTTGTATGAAGACTACCTGAAAGAGATCGAAACGCGCAAAGGCCAGGGTCTGCATCCCAAGCCCATCGAAGACGCTGCTCTCGTTGAAGAGATCGTCGCGCAGATCAAGGATACCGGTAACCAGCACCGGCAAGAGTCGCTCAAGTTCTTCATCTACAACACGCTGCCGGGCACCACGAGCGCTGCCGGCGCGAAGGCGAAGTTCCTGAAGGAAATCATCCTCGGCACGTCTTTTGTTGATGAGATCACCCCGGCGTTTGCCTTCGAACTCCTGTCCCACATGAAGGGCGGCCCTTCCGTCGAGGTTCTGCTGGACCTGGCTCTTGGCGACGATGCCCAGATCGCCAGGGACGCTGCTGAAGTCCTGAAGACGCAGGTTTTCCTCTACGATGCCGATACGGACCGGTTGAAGGCCGCCTATGAGGCCGGCAACGAAATCGCCAAGGACGTTCTGGAAAGCTACGCTCAGGCCGAGTTCTTCACCAAGCTTCCGGACATCGACGAGGAAATAAAGGTCGTCACCTATGTCGCCGCCGAAGGTGACATTTCCACCGACCTTCTGTCCCCCGGCAACCAGGCGCATTCGCGTTCCGACCGCGAGCTGCATGGCAAGTGCATGATCTCCGAAGCGGCCCAGAAGGAAATCGAGGCGCTCAAGCTGCAGCATCCGGGCAAGCGCGTCATGCTGATTGCCGAAAAGGGCACCATGGGTGTGGGGTCGTCCCGCATGTCCGGCGTCAACAACGTCGCCCTGTGGACCGGCAAGCAGGCCAGCCCCTATGTTCCGTTCGTGAACATTGCCCCGGTCGTTGCCGGCACCAACGGCATTTCACCGATCTTCCTGACCACTGTCGGCGTGACCGGCGGCATCGGCATTGACCTGAAGAACTGGGTCAAGAAGCTGGACGAAAACGGCAAGCCGATCCTTAACAATGACGACAGCCCGGTTCTGGAACAGAAGTATTCCGTCGAGACCGGTACGGTGCTGACCATCAACACCAAGACCAAGAAGCTCTACAACGATGCCGGTGACGAAGAACTGGCCGATGTCGCTTCCGCGCTGACCCCGCAGAAGGTCGAGTTCATGAAGGCCGGTGGTTCCTACGCCATCGTCTTCGGCAAGAAGCTGCAGAGCTTTGCCGCGGAAACCCTCGGCATCGAGATGCCGCCGGTGTTCGCACCCAACAAGGAAGTGTCGCACGAAGGCCAGGGCCTGACGGCGGTCGAGAAGATCTTCAACCGGAACGCTGTCGGCGTTGCGGAAGGCAAGGTGCTGCATGCCGGATCCGACGTTCGTGTGAAGGTCAACATCGTCGGCTCGCAGGACACGACCGGCCTGATGACTTCCCAGGAACTGGAAGCCATGGCGGCAACGGTGATCGCACCGACCGTCGACGGCGCCTACCAGTCCGGCTGTCACACGGCTTCGGTCTGGGATCTGAAGGCACAGGCCAACATTCCGAAGCTGATGAGCTTCATGAACAAGTTCGGCCTCATCACCGCACGCGATCCCAAGGACGTCTATCACCCGCTGACGGACGTGATCCACAAGGTGCTGAACGACATTACCGTCGACGACTGGGCAATCATCATCGGCGGCGACAGCCACACCCGCATGTCCAAGGGCGTTGCCTTCGGTGCGGATTCGGGCACGGTTGCGCTGGCGCTGGCCACGGGCGAAGCAACCATGCCGATCCCGGAATCGGTGAAAGTGACCTTCAAGGGCACCATGAAGGATCACATGGACTTCCGTGACGTCGTTCATGCCACCCAGGCACAGATGCTGAAGCAGTTCGGCGACAACGTCTTCCAGGGCCGCATCATCGAAGTGCACATCGGCACGCTGCTCGCCGACCAGGCGTTCACCTTCACCGACTGGACCGCGGAAATGAAGGCCAAGGCCTCCATCTGCATCTCCAACGACGACACCCTGATCGAATCCCTGGAAATCGCCAAGAGCCGTATCCAGATCATGATCGACAAGGGCATGGACAACGCCAACAAGGTTCTGCAGGGCCTGATCGACAAGGCAGACAAGCGCATTGCCGAAATCCGCTCCGGCGAGAAGCCGGCCCTGACGCCGGACGACAGCGCGAAGTATTTCGCGGAAGTCGTGGTGGATCTGGACCTGATCGACGAGCCGATGATCGCCGACCCGGACGTGAACAACGAGGATGTCTCCAAGCGTTACACCCACGACACGATCCGCCCGGTTTCCTATTACCGCGGCGAGAAGAAGGTCGATCTGGGTTTCGTCGGTTCGTGCATGGTGCACAAGGGCGACATGAAGATCGTCGCCCAGATGCTCAAGAACCTCGAAAAGACCAACGAGAAAGTCGAGTTCAAGGCACCGCTCGTGGTGGCTGCGCCGACATACAACATCATCGACGAGCTGAAGGAAGAAGGCGACTGGAGCATTCTGCAGAAATACTCCGGTTTCGAATTCGACGACAACTCGCCGAAGAACACCGCCCGCACCGAATACGAGAACATTCTCTACCTTGAGCGTCCGGGCTGTAACCTTTGCATGGGTAACCAGGAAAAGGCCGCCAAGGGCGACACGGTTCTGGCAACCTCCACGCGCCTCTTCAAGGGCCGTGTCGTGGAAGATTCCTCCGAGAAAAAGGGCGAATCCCTGCTGGCCTCGACGCCGGTCGTGGTTCTGTCGGCCATCCTTGGCCGGACGCCGAGCCTCGACGAATACAAGGCAGCTGTCGAAGGGATTGATCTGACCAAGTTCGCTCCGCCGAACCAGAAGCCGCTCGACGCACGGTCGGTTCATTTCTAAGAGCAAGCTGCGTTCATTCAGAACACAGACGCAATCTCGGGCCGCCCGATCGATGCCGATCGGGCGGCCCTGCTGCATTTGAGGGTCAGGATGGGACGTTGAAGCCAACGAGGTGATTGTTTGGCGGCAGGAAAAAGTGTTCCATGAGAATGGCCGGTGATTTCGGCCGATTTCTTAAATTCATTTCCATGGGGGCTTTCATGAAATACCGCGTGCCCGCAGTTCTTTTTCTTCTTGCCGGCTCTATGCAGAGCGCACTGGCTGACCCGTGTCAGGATCGTTTCACGGAACTCTATCTGCAACTCGATCAGACGACGCCGACCAAGACCCAGGTGACCACCGCCTTCAAGGGCGCGCCGCCGACCACCAATGACTTTTTCTACCTGTCGCAGGATCACTATCTGACCGTGCCGACCTCACCGGAAGGCCCGTGGGTGCTTGGCTACGGCAACGTGCTCTATCAATCCGCGGACCAGGGATCGACTTGGGAAAAGATCCGCGAGATGGACACCGGCCAGAACGCGGATCAGGCACGTGCCGACAAGGAAACGAACGCAGCCAGCATCCGCAACGCGGCCTGCAGCGAGGAAGAGCTGGAGGGTGAGGCCGTGGAAGTGGTGGCAGCGGATATCACCGTCAGCCAGGGCATGGTCACGGAAAACCGCTACACCTACTATGTTCGCCGCAGTGACAATTTCATCGTCAAGGCGATCTACGACAGCAAGGCCCCGTCTTTCGAGATGGTCACCACTCAGGTGATCGAAAAAGCCCCTGGCCTGAACCTGCCGGTGCCGCAGTAAGGCAGCCAGCCAGTCGGAAGGATCGCGGGGCGGACGGCGGGTGTACCGATTGCGCGGTCTCTTGCGGGGAACAACAGGTGTTTCTGGTAAGCGGATGGCAAGCGAGGCTCGCCCCACCCTCAGATGTCATCCCGGGCTTGACCCGGGATCCAATCCCCATCACGGCGAGCTCGGAAATCTCTATTGCGTTCAGGCAGTCGCTTTGAGCCTTGTGCAAGTCTTGAGGCTCTGGAAATGAGTGGGCCCCGGGTCTCACGATGCTCGCCCGGGGTGACACTTCCGGGTGGGGTGCGGCCTGGCGTTGATCGATGGTGCCGAATTCCTGCCCGGACTTCGGGATCGTCGTATCCGCGAAGGTAGCCCGTTAGCCTTAGCCGCGTCCGCGATAGGGGGCGACGCCCTGGTCGGGGATCCAGACGCCGTCCGGCGCTGGGCCGGTCTGGTAGAAGACGTCGATCGGGATGCCGCCGCGCGGATACCAATAGCCGCCGATGCGAAGCCACTCCGGATCGAGCAGGTCGACCAGGCGCTTGCCGATGGAAACCGTGCAGTCTTCGTGGAAGGCGCCGTGATTGCGGAAGGAACCGAGGAACAGTTTCAGCGACTTGCTCTCGACCAGGTAATCGCGCGGCACATAGTCGATCACCAGATGAGCGAAGTCCGGCGCGCCGGTGATCGGGCACAGCGAGGTGAATTCCGGGGCGACGAAGCGGACCATGTAGCCCGTGCCAGCCTGCGGGTTCGGCACTTTTTCCAGAACCGCCTTGTCGGGATCATCGGGAAGTTCGGTGGAAGACCCGAGCTGGGTCAGGTTCTCGTAGATGCTCTTGTCGGACATGACTGTCTCCTGATTTTGAGCCTGTTCCGGAGACACGCTTTTGCGCTGTCGGTGGATGGGCTCCGTGTTCTTGAATGAACTCGCAAAGACCCAGAATTTGGGTTTTCGCTTCTCTGTGCCCTGATCCTGAGGAGGACCGTCAGGTCAGTCTCGAAGGATGGGCCGCTTGTTCTGTGCGTGCCGCCCATCCTTCGGGACGCCGCTGGAGCGTCTCTCCTCAGGATGAGGGAGCGGTTTTGAAAAGCTTCCTCTCCGTCGTCATCCCGGACGAAGATCCGGGATCGGAGAGGCGAAGGCCTGTCGGTTCTGCTCGCGACACCGTTGGCTTCCCGGTCCCGGCTCGCGCTACGCTTGGCCGGGTTGACGCCGGGAAGGCCGGTTCCTAAACCCCGCGCAAATTGCCCCAGATCATCGTGTGAAGCTGCGGCAGGACGGTGGCTGCGTACCATCTGTCGGAGGTAACCCGGTCCACAAGCCAGCGCATGCGCTCCATGATGCCGGCCATGTCGATGGTGGCATCGGTGTCGGCTGCCGCCGGCGGGGTGTGGTTGCCCGGCTGCAGGAAGCAGCTGAGGTGCGGGTAGCGGTCGGAAACGTCCCGCGCGAACGCATAGTCCGCCTCGTCGAAGACAACGACCTTCAGGACGGTCTGGGTCTCCGACCCTGCGGCCTCAACGCATTCCGCCAGGCGCTGCCAGTCGGTGGTCATGCCCGAGGAAGGCGGTTTCGGGCTCAGCGTCAGGACGTCGAGTTCGGCAAACCAGTCCTTGGCGAGGCTGCCCTGCGTTTCCAGCGCGAAACGGTAGCCCTCTTTCCGGCCGAGCTCGATCAGGCCACCAAGCGGCTGGATCGCCGGATTGCCGCCGGAAAGCGACACTGTCAGCGGATTGCCGCCGGACAGGATCTCGACCTGCATCAGGATGGCCTCAGGCGTCATCGGGCACCATTCGTCCCGATGAGCGCTGTCGACCGCATGCAGCGTGTCGCACCAGGAGCAGCGGTAATCGCAGCCGCCGGTGCGCACGAACACGGTGGGTTGGCCAATCAGGGCGCCTTCGCCCTGAATGGTGGGGCCAAATATTTCGCTGACCCGGATCTGTTCGATACTCATGCCGCACGCGCCCCCGGATAGACGAGGGGACGGAATTCGGCGCAGGTCTTCGGCGTTTCCTTCACGCGAACGGCCGAGGTTTCCGGCCAGCGCTGGCGGCACCAGTTGTAGAAATAGCGCGCCATGGTCTCGGCGGTCACGCAATCATCGCCCAGCACGTCATTCAGGTGCCGGTGGTCGAGCGTGTCGTCGATGAAGCGCTTGAATTCGGACAGTTCGCGGTAATCGCGCACGAAGCCGATGCCGTTCAGCTCTTCCGACATCAGCTCCACCTCGACCACATAGTTGTGGCCATGCAGGCGGGCGCAGGGGTGGTCTTCTCCCAGGCCAAGGATCTGGTGGCTGGCGGAGAAGTGGAATTCCTTGGTGATCCTAAACATTGCACGCCTCCTTCCAGAACGCTTCGTCTGCGTAGACCGTCGGGTCGATGCCACCGGCCAGGTGAAAGGCTTCGCGTCGTTCCACGCAGGTGCCGCAGCGCCCGCAGTGAACCTCGCCGCCCTTGTAGCAGGACCATGTCTTGCGATAGTCGACGCCAAGCCTCAGTCCCTCGGCGGCGATGTCCGCCTTGGAGGTGTGGACGTAAGGCGTGAAGAGGCTGATCTCACCCATGCCTTCCAGCGCGTGGCGCTGCATGGTCTCGAAGCTTTCGGTGAAGGCCGGACGGCAGTCCGGATAGATGAAGTGGTCGCCGCCATGAACGGCGGTCGCGACCGCTTCGGCACCGCGCGCGCTGGCAATGCCGAAGGCAATGGAAAGCATGATCGCGTTGCGGTTCGGCACAACGGTGATCTTCATGGTTTCTTCGGCATAATGCCCGTCCGGCACGTCCAGATCGTCGGTCAACGCCGAGCCGGTCAGCTGGCGGCCGATATTGGAAATGTCGATCAGGATATGCTCGGTGTTCAGCTCATCGGCACAGGCCTTCGCGTAGTCCAGCTCCTTCTTGTGGCGCTGGCCATAGTCGAAAGATACGAGGCCGATCAGCTCGTGTTCCCGCGCAACCTTGTGCGCAAGGGTGACGGAATCCATTCCGCCGGAACAGATGACAAGTGTTTTCAACGATGTGGTCCCTTGTTTTCGCTGGCACCGGGTAGGCTGCGACCGGTGGTTCCCTTTTGGGGAACGGCGCGCGTTTTAGCAGGTTTTGGCGAAAAGGGAAGGGTGGGGCATGCCTTGAAGGATTTTCAGGAAAAGCAGGAAAATGGACAACGCGAGCGCATTACGCCCAGATCGCCATCCTCAGGCCGCGCTCATCGCGGCGGAAGTCCTTCGGAAACGGTTCCGCTTCTCCCCGAAAGATCCGCTCGGCAATCAGGCTGTTGGCGGCGGCATCCAGAAGGTCGTCGCGTCCGCAGCCGCGCGGGGGGCTCTGGTCAAGAAACTCTCCGGGCAACCCCTTGGAGACGAGAAGGTCCCGCCGCTGGTCGAGGCCTGCCGGGTTGGCGCGGCTCTTGACCTTCTTGGGCAGGCTCATTTCCGCGTCGTCGTTGAGGCGCCAGAAGGCAAGTTCCGGGTGTACCTCGTGGACGCATGTCTCCAGCTCCGGTGACATCAGGGCGTCGATTTCCCGCATTTTCGGGAAAAGGAAGAAACACTGCTTGGAGACTTTTTTCGGCGGGTCGGACGTGGCGAGTGCCGTGTTGCAGGCCTTCAGGTAATCGTCTTCATAAACGGCGGGGCGGGCGGGCACAGAAAACACCGAGGATTGGCGCATGCCAAGGTGCTTGCGAGCAGCCTTTTCCGGGCCGCGACCGCCAGGGCCGATGCGATCCGGAAAGCCTATGGGCATGTCGACAGCGACAATGGCAAGATGCGGGGTGTGTCCGACAATATCCGCGAAGGTCGGAAAGACGATCAGATCCAGATCGGCGGGGTCTTCCAGATTGCGGATGACCGCAACCCAGCCGGCCTTGCAGCCGTCGACACCGGCAACCCTTGTGCCTGCCTTGTCAGGCACGGGCCTTTGCTTCCAGAACCCGGCGCGAGGTGACGAGAGCCATGGCCCTCACCACGGAGTTCTGTTCCTCGGCGAACAGCAATTCGTCCGCGCCCTTGCGCACGCTACGGGCAACCAGTTCAAAAACAGAGGCTGACGCACGTTTCAGGGCTTCCTCGTCGTTTTGACCGGCCAGAAGATTGGCCAGGAACAGGCCTGCGATCAGGTCTCCGGTGCCGTGCGGCGGATTGGCGATGGAAGCATGTTCGGCTGCAACGGCGCCACGCGGGCCTGCCAGAAGGTTGGCAATGGCATTGCGGCGCAGGGCTGGCGAAGAGGTCACCATCACGCGCTCGTTGCCGAGAACCCGGGCGGCGGCGAGAGCCTGCATTTCGCTGTCGATCTCGCGGCCCGTCAGCCAGCCGAGTTCAAAGGCGTTGGGCGTGACGACATCGGCCAGGGGCACCAGCTGGTCTCGGATTGCCTCGGCCGTTGCCGTGGGCACATAAAGATTGCCGCTGCCGTCGTGCTGGTCGCCCATGACCGGATCGCACAGGTATGGCGCATCCGGATTGTGGGTCTTGAGCGCCTTCACAAGTGACGCGATGGCAGCCGCCTGTTCCGGATTGCCGAGATAGCCGGAAATCACCGCGCCGACTTCGGCCAGTTTCGGGGATGCGGCAAGATCCTCAACAATGGCGGTGAAGTCTGCTGCAGGGGCAACGATGCGAGTGCCCTTGCCCTGTCCGGGATGCCAGGGCAGCAGGATGGTCGGCAGAAACCAGACATCGTGGCCGATCCGTTCCAGCGCGAAGGTCAGACCGCGACCGCTGATACCGCCACGGACCACCTGGGAGGTGATCACCAGAACCGGCTTTTTCTGTGGCTCGGGGGCGCCCGGCTGCATCATGGGATGGTGTTCCTTCCGGGGTCAGGCAGCGTCGGAAGACGACTTGCTGCCGGTGCCGTAGCGCTTTTCGATATAGTCCAGAACCATCTGCTTGAACTCGTCGGCAATGCCGGGACCACGCAGGGTCATGACCTTCTCGCCGTCGATAAAGACAGGGGCTGACGGTGTTTCTCCGGTGCCGGGCAGGGAAATGCCGATGTCGGCATGCTTGGATTCGCCCGGGCCGTTGACGATGCAGCCCATCACGGCCACGTTGAGGCTTTCAACGCCCGGATATTGTTCGCGCCACTTGGGCATGGAAACGCGGATGTGATCCTGGATGTCCTGGGCCAGTTCCTGGAAGACGGTGGACGTTGTGCGGCCACAGCCCGGGCAGGCGGCCACCACCGGCACGAAGGCGCGGAAGCCCATCACCTGCAAAAGCTCCTGCGCCACCTGCACCTCGCGGGTGCGGTCGCCGCCGGGTTCCGGCGTCAGCGACACGCGGATAGTGTCGCCAATGCCCTGCTGCAGGAGAATGCCCATGGAAGCGGCGGAGGAAACGATGCCCTTGGTGCCCATGCCGGCTTCGGTGAGGCCGAGATGCAGGGCATAGTCGCAGCGACGGGCGAGATCGGCATAAACGGCGATCAGGTCCTGCACCTGGCTGACCTTGGCCGAGAGAATGATCTTGTCACGGCCCATGCCGAGGCCTTCGGCGCGTTCGGCGGACAGAAGCCCGGACTGGATGATCGCTTCGCGCATGACAGCCGCTGCTGAAACCGGATTTGCACTTTCGGCATTCTCGTCCATCAGCTTCGTCAGAAGTTCCTGGTCGAGAGAGCCCCAGTTGACGCCGATCCGGACGGCCTTGTCGTGCTTCTGCGCAATATCGATGATCTGCGAGAATTGCGTGTCGCGCTTGGCCTTGAAGCCGACGTTGCCCGGGTTAATGCGGTACTTGTCGAGTGCTGCGGCGCAGTCGGGATAGTCGGTCAGCAGCTTGTGGCCGATGTAGTGGAAGTCGCCGACCAGCGGCACCGTGATGCCGATCCGCTCCAGCCGTTCCTTGATCCGCGGCACCTGGGCGGCCGCTTCCGCACGGTCCACGGTGATGCGGACGATTTCAGAGCCGGCGCGGGCGAGCGCGGCCACCTGCGCGACGGTTGCATCGGCATCCGCCGTGTCTGTATTGGTCATGGATTGCACCACGATGGGTGCATCGCCGCCAACCATCACATTGCCGACCTTCACACCGACGGAGGAGCGGCGGGGCAGGGCTTTCGCGAAATCATCGATCATCACAGGAACCAACGGGTTTTGAGCGTTTGCCCCTCATATGAGGGAACTGGGGCCGACTTTCCAGCGCATGATTAGGGCGTGCGGCAAAAAAGGGCAATGGCAGAGCCGCGGCAAAGGCAGGTCGATCTTCAGGCTCGCGGACGTTGCCACATGGTTTTCAGCCCGCTATGAGCTTGCATGGGCCGGCCCTAACCGTCGGCCGTCTTGTTGTGGAGGGTGCTGCATGTTGAAACGGTTGCTGTCGGACTCTGTTTCCATTGTCTTTGGCAATCTGGAAACCGTGTTCAAGGTTTGTGGTGGCTGGTTTCTCCTGCAGTTTGTGCTGTCTCTCTTCATTCTGGCAAATGGCGCGCAGATCGATGAGGCGACCGCGCCGGAAGATATTTCCGGAACGACGGTCCTACTGCTGGTAACGACCATGGTGATTGCCCTGCTGTCGTCCGCTTCCATTTCGGTCGCCTGGCACCGGTTCGGTCTGTTGAACGAGCGGCCCGGACCGCTGCACTTTCGCGTTGGCGCTGTCGAGTTCCGTTTCATCGGGCAAATGCTTTTGTTGTCGCTGGCCGCGGTCGTTGTCGTGCTGCCCGCGGGGCTGGTGATCGGTGTGCTGTCGAGCCTGTTCAAAAGCACCGCCATGACGGTGGTTTTGTGGATCGTCGCGATATTCATTCTCGCCCCGTTCCTGTTCCGCCTGAACCTCAGCCTGCCGGCCGTTGCCGTTGAGCGACCGCTCGGCTTCAGTCAGATGCTTCAGTTCGGAAAGGGCCTCGGCATGCCGATGTTCCTGGCCGCACTTATCCTGATCCTGCCGTTTGTCGTCGTTGGCGAGGGGCTGCAGTATCTTCTTGGTCTTCTGTCCGGCGGCCTGCCGGCAGCCCTCATCCAGATGAAGATCCTCGTGCTCAACGTGCTGGTGCAGATCATCGTTACCGTGCTGGGAATCTCGATCCTGACGGCAGGTTACCGGATCGCGATGGAGCGGCCGGCTGAGGCGGCTTGAATTGCCGACGGCCGCTTATGCTCCAGAATTTCGCAGAGTCAGGTCATTGATTAGGTTTATCCAATTCCGGGGCTCAAAATGATCAAAGATGTTTTTCAAGGCGCAGTTTTTTTAATTGCCAGGAATAAGCTCTTCTCTCTTGTTTTTGTTCTTTTGCTTTCGCTATTTGGCTTTCAAAGAAATGAATATGAATATTTTTCCGTTGCAACGCAAAGCATTGAACCAATTATATTCTAAAACTATTTCGACGCTTCCTTTTTTGTTGGCTGCTGCATTGTTCTTGCAGCGCTTCAATACGCCTGGTTCCGGAAAGTAGCACCAAGGCATGTTTCAAACAGTGTTGCAGGTTTTTTGGCCTGCGGTGCGGGTTCAGTAATAGCAGTGGCCATCTTGCTTCCTTACTATGATTTGGGAGGCATCCAGTTCATGGGATTTGTTTTTCCTGTGATTTTTTTGGGTTTGGTCTTGCTTTTAGTATCGCCAATCTTGCTGCGGCTCGCATTCGTCATGCCCGCATTCGTTTGGAGTGCCGAGCAGCAATCGGGTTCATTTTGGCGTCAGGGGGCAGGATTCGGCTGGCCGATGACGCTCGCAATCTGTGTATTGGCAATGCCTTACTGGCTCGTTTTTGGATTCTTTCCAGGATTGTATTATGTGGAAGTGTTTCAATTCATTGATAAATCCGAGTATGGATTTCCGGTCTTGGTCGCTTTTCTGATCGCCAAGTCGTCGCTGTTGGCTGGTCTTGTGCTCTTTACGGTGGCTGTCGTATCCGCTGCCTATAAAATCTCAGCGCTGAGAACGCCCGACGCCGCAGAAACGTCGCGTGTGTCTGGATGATGAGCTAACAGGGCTCGGAGCGGCGCCCATGGAGTGGTCGGCAGGGCTGGTGCGTCGGCCTGAATCGCGTATCCTGCGGCCGTTGCAAGCAACCGGAGCAGACCATGTTTTTCACCGTTCTGGAACGTTCGCTGTCGTTGGCGCAGCATAATTTCGGGACGCTTCTGAAAACCGGCTGGGCCTATATCCTGCTTCTGGTCGCCCTGAATTTCGCCATTGGCGGATCGCTGATGCCGGAAAGCGGCTTCAAGACCGTTTCCTACATGACCGAGCCGGTGGCCGCTGCCGATGAAGGCGCGCTCAGGGCGCTGGCAGCCATTGCCAACCTGCTGGTCGGCTTTTCCATCGCCATTGCCTATGTGCGGCGCATCTTGATCGACGCGCGGGATTTTCCGGTCACCTTCGGGGCGCGCAACATACGCGTCATTCTCAACCAGATCGTCCTCAGCCTGATCGGCGCCCTGTCACTGATACCGCTGGTGATTGTTTCCCTGCTGCTGGCCGCGGTCACGGCGGGCATCGGACTGCTGCTCCTGTTTCTGGCACCGTTCGTTGCACTGATGGTGGTGCAACGCTTTTCCGTCGTGCTGCCGGCATCGGCGGTGGACGATCCGCTGACGCTCAAGGAAAGCTGGCGGGCAACGTCCGGGCTTGGCTGGGCCATGGCCTTTGCGGCGCTGGTGATGAGCCTGCTTGCAGGTTTCCTGGTCGGCATCTGGGCGGTCGTTCTTGGCGTTAGCGATGGATTGATGCCTGCCAGCGTCTTGTGGCAGCAGATCCGTTCGGCGGTCTTTCCGATGGGCACCATGCTGATCCTGGTCTGGGCGTTTGCCAGCCTGCACGCGACCTTCTACGGCCTGATCCGCGAACGCTTTGCCGCGCAACTCGGACTTCGACAGGAAGATCTTTCCAAAGTGGAGGAAACGCGGGATGCCGCCAGGGCCCGTGCACGCAAGGCGCTTGAAGGGGCGCAGCGCATGAACCGGCGCTGATGAAGGCAACATGGATCAAATTTCATCATTCCGATGTTGCAGTGCGGCGATAACTGGTCGAATGTGTGCCTGAAATTTTCTTTTCTGACGCCTTGTTGCCTTTCGTGGAAGGCAGAACGAGGCCAAGCCTTTCAACGATCCGTTTCCGGATGGCCGGACACTCCCGGCCGATGATCCGCCGATCAAGGGAGATCCCAAATGCTTGCCAACAAAACCGCCGTCATCACCGGATCCACTTCGGGCATCGGGCTCGGCTGCGCCCGCGCCTTCGCGGAAAAAGGCGCCAATGTCGTGATCAACGGGTTGGGTGATGCCGATGAGATCGAAAAGACCCGGGCCGCCATCGAGGCGGATTTCGGGGTGCGCTGCACCTATTCGCCGGCAAACATGCTGAAAGGCGACGAGATCGCCGGCATGATCGCCGATGCGGAAAAGGAATTTGGCGGTGTCGATATCCTGGTCAACAATGCCGGCATCCAGTTCGTGTCGCCGGTCGACGAATTCCCGGTCGATAAGTGGGATGCCATCATCGCCATCAACCTGACGTCCGCCTTCCATGCGATCCGCGCCGCGTTGCCCGGCATGAAGTCCAAGGGCTGGGGACGGATCATCAACACGGCTTCCGCCCACGCGCTGGTCGCCTCGCCCTACAAGTCCGCCTATGTGGCCGCCAAGCACGGCATTGCCGGTCTCACCAAGACCGTGGCGCTGGAAGTTGCCCAGCAGGGCATCACCGTCAACGCCATCTGCCCGGGCTATGTCTGGACACCGCTGGTGGAAGCGCAGATCCCCGACACAATGAAGGCGCGCAACATGACCGAAGAGCAGGTCAAGAACGACGTCATGCTGGCCGCGCAGCCGACGAAGCAGTTCGTGACCATTGAACAGGTGGCGGGCTATGCGGTGTTCCTGTGCTCCGATACGGCATCATCGATCACCGGCTCGATCCTGCCCATCGATGGCGGCTGGACCGCACACTGATCCACGCTGCTCGCGGTGCGGGCTGATGCCTGCCCGCGACCATCGCCGAACCACCAGAACGAGGGAGCCGTCATGGCCGCGCCTAAGAAGATCAACCTTGCCCTTCAAGGTGGCGGCGCCCACGGCGCCTTCACCTGGGGCGTTCTGGACTGGTTCCTGGAAGACAAGCGGCTGAAGATCGACGCCATCAGCGGCACGTCGGCCGGTGCCATGAATGCGGTGGTGCTTGCTGGCGGCATGCAGGACGGCGGCGAAGACGGTGCGAGAGAGCGTCTTGAAGCTTTTTGGTACGAGGTCAGCCGACAGGCCAAATACAGCCCGATCCAGCGTTCGCCGCTGGACGTGTTCCTGGGGGAGTGGAGCCTTGATCATTCCCCCAGCTATCTGTTCTTCGATGTTCTGACGCGGTTTGCGTCGCCTTACGAATTCAATCCGCTCAACGCCAATCCGCTGCGCGATGTCCTGGAAAAAACCGTCGATTTCGACCGTGTTCACCAATGCGAACACATGAAAATCTTCGTTTCGGCAACTAACGTCTTCACCGGCAAGATCCGGGTGTTCAGTGAAAAGGAAGTCACGCTGGATGCAGTGATGGCATCCGCGTGTCTGCCGCAGGTGTTCCAGGCGGTGGAAATCGAGGGCGAGCCTTATTGGGATGGCGGCTACATGGGCAATCCGCCGCTCTATCCGCTGTTCTACGACACCGACACGCCGGATGTGATGCTCATCCAGATCAACCCGATCGAACGGCGCAAGGTGCCGAAGACCGCGCGGGAGATCGTCAACCGGCTCAACGAGATCACCTTCAATTCCACTCTCCTTCGCGAGCTCCGGGCCATCGACTTCGTCACGCGCCTGATCGAGGAAGGCAAGCTGTCGAGCGAGGAATACATGAAGGTCAACATGCACAGGATCTCCGCCGGGGAGCTGAAGCCGCTGCAGGCCTCGTCGAAACTCAATGCCGAATGGGCGTTTCTCACCGATCTCAAGGACCTTGGGCGCAAGACCGCGCAGGAATGGCTCGAGCGGCACTATGACGACATCGGCAAGCGCTCGACCATCGACGTCAAGGAAGAGATTTCCTGACGGGCGTCCGGCTCAATTTCTTAACCTTTTGTTAGCCGTGTTTGCAGGTGGCGTTGCAATTTGCAATGCAGCAGATGTGAAGAAAGTCTAAACGGAATCAGCATCTTGTGTCAGGCGGTTTGAACGGAACCAGATCTGGTTTGAATGGCTTTGAAAACAAATTGGCAAGGCTTTTGCGTTTTGATTGGCACGCTGATTGTCAGGTAGTGCGTCGTCAGCGCTTAGATGGACGGAAGGAGTGGGCACTCGCGACCCCGCCTGCTTCTTCCCTCCCTCCCTTGCTTCCCGGCGATGATGCCGCCCTGCGGCAAAGGATCGCCACGATGTGAAGCGGATCTGCCTCATTTTCTCACTTTTTCAATCTTCTGATCGGATACAGTCCTTCAACCGCCACAAGTGCGACCTATCTTTAGGTGGAGATTGGCAAAGGGATTCGCGATGAAAAACAGGGTGACCCGGGTTCTTGCAGGCTGCGTTGGCGCCATGGCCCTGCTGGTGGCAGCCGGTGGAGCACAGGCTGGCAGTGACGAAGAGCGCATGGCCGAGATCAAGGAAAAGGGCGGTTGCCCCGGTTGCGATCTTCGGCTGGCGGAACTTCGTGGTCTAGTTCTTGAAAACGGTGATTTCGGCCGTGCCAATCTGCGGGAAGTCGACCTCAAGGAAGCCCTGTTGAAAGACGCGAACTTCAAGGGCTCCGATTTCCGGCGGACGGAAGCCGAGCGGGCGGATTTCTCCGGTAGCGATTTTTCCGGTGCGAACATGCGCTCCGTCGATCTTGAAAAAGCCAATCTGAACAAATCGAATTTCCAGGATGCGGACCTTCGGGACGCGGACCTGAACACGGTTGAGGCAAATGGAGCCGTTTTCGACGGCGCGGACATGCGCAATGTCCTGTTGACCCGGTCGATTGCGGACGCGGCTTCCTTCAAGGGTGCCAAGATGGATGATGCCAACCTTGAGCGCGTGGACCTGAATGGCGCCAACTTCCAGGATGCCCGCATGCGCCAGGCCAAGCTCGACAGGGTCAAGGCTCATAACGCCAATTTTTCCGGGGCGGATTTCACAGGCGTGCGGCTGGTCAGTTCGGACCTGACGGGCGCAAATCTGAAGGGTGTTGATTTCGATGGCGCTCTTCTGCGCCGTACCCGTCTCGCCGGGGCGGATCTGTCGGGTGCCTATAATCTCGACCCCAGCCGCATCCTCGGTGCCTGCGGCGACGAGAACACGAAGCTGCCGAACGGCATCAAGCTCGTCCCCTGCGCCTACTAGGTGCGTCCGAGCGGTTCTCCGTCCATCCGACTTGCCACTTCGCGAAGTGAGCGTTCCGGCTTTGCCGAAACGCGTGCACGGGTTGCGCAATGATCGTGCCTGCAGGACAGGTCAAGCCGACTTGATCTGAACAACTTCCATGCGCTCCCGGGATGTATGTCCCGAACAGGCGGATCAACCGGCGTGTCGGTCGACCGGAAACAAAAAATGCTGCCACACGTGGTGCGGCAGCATCTTGAACATTGCGGAAACGGGTTTCCTAGAACAGGTCGAAGGCGAAACGGTAGGTGACGCCGGCACCGATGCTGAACTGGTTTTCGCTGCCGTTCTTGGCGATCGGGCTGTCCGCTGCGTCGCCAACCAGCCGGTCATAGCCACCTTGCAGGTGCAGGCGGACGTCGTCGTTGAAATCGTAGCTGGCACGGGCTGCCAGGCCGACGCTCTTGAAGCCGGCGCTCGGGTTGAACTTCGTCAGGCGGCCACCACTGTTGGCTGCTTCGGTCGAGCTCACGCCGAAATAGGTGTCCATGTATTCGTCAGAGGCAAAGCCCGCACGCGGACCGAAGCTGACTTCCCACTTTTCAGCGGGATAGACGATGCCGTCGAGGCCGAGCTGACCAACCTGGCCCGTGTGCCCGTTGATGCCCTGACGCAGTTCGGCGAAAGCGCGGAAATGCTCGGTGCGGAAACCACCGCCGAGACCGAGTTCAAGCGCCCAGTCGATGGTGTTGGTGCCGGTCAGATCGGTGCTGTCGCTGGCCTTGCGTTCGCCGATGAAGTTGAACGACGGGTAGAAGAACACACCGGACTTGCGGCGGCCGTCGACAACCTGGCCAAGGCCCGGGAAGTAGAAGCGGCCGACCGAAACGATCGGGAAGGGGTAGACCAGATAGGAGTCTGCAGCCTCGTAACGCGGCTGGACAATGGCGCCGACACCGAGGTCAACCACGAACTGGCGGTTCGCATCCTGCTCAGACAGGTCTCCACTCTGCGCCAGAGCGGCTCCAGACACAGCGCTTAGAGCAAGCGCCAGCGCGGCGCGCGTCATCAACTTGAACATTCAACCCCATCCGACAAGGAATTCCGTTGGCAGGAAGATAGCACGAGAAGGGCTTACACAAACCCTAAGCTGAGAGGGTTTTGCCGGACTGTTGCATTTCCGCACCGCCCTGTTGCTGGTGCGAAGCTTAAGCACAATCAAATGTCGGTGACGCTGCCGTCTTGCAGCAGGGCTGTCAGGAAGCTACATGAGGGCAAGACCAGATTTCGAACGGCAACGGACCGGACCATGACCGCACTCTTCAACGTGATACTGCTCGCCCTTGAACTCTACACGTATGTGATCATCGCCAGCGCGATCTTCTCCTGGCTCTATGCCTTCAACATCGTCAATTCGAGCAATCAGATCATCAATTCCATTGGCCGGGTTCTCTACAATCTGACGGAGCCCGCGCTCCGGCCGATCCGCCGGTTCCTGCCCGATCTCGGTGGTGTCGACATCTCTCCGGTGATCCTGCTGCTGGCGATCATCTTTGTCCGCCAGCTGATCATCCTGAACATCCTGCCGATGTTCCGAGGCTACTGACGCCCTCACCATGAAGGGCCCGGGCCGGTGTGCCGGGCTTCAATAGGTTGCTCCGGCCTCTTCGTCCCAAGTGCTTCACGCACATTTGCATCGGGATGGCGGGTCGCAACAGGTTATAAAAAAGCCCGGGTCAATCGCCGGGCCTCTAAGCCTAAGTGTGGTTGCAAGTAAAACGGCTCCAGCGTTTAGCGAAGCAGACATTCGCGCCAGATTGGCTCGCAGGCGCTTCCCGGCCCAACGGGACGTTCGATCAGTCTGCGGCGAAGGTCTGCCTGGAGCCCGTTCAAGACCTTCGGTGCTTTGCACTCAACGACTTTTAAGGGCGGGGAGCTGTCATTCGCTGCGGCGTGGTCGAACGACCGGAATTTGGCTGGAAGAACACTGGCTACTTTACTCGATGAGAGCGTTATCGTGGTCGTTCGAACAAGGGATTGCTTTTGCCACATGAGGCTCGCGACAATCTCATCGCCCTTTTTCGATTCAGACTCTCAACGCAGCCGAAGTGTTTTTACGACGGATTGCAGCGCTGCGGAGGATTGTCGCCGGTTTGGAAAATAGAGGTGGTAGCCGGCAAAGGGCGAACACCAGTCTTCAAACAAACGAACCAACCTGCCCGAGGCGATGTCTTCCTGAACGTGGTCTTCAGGCAACAGAGTGAATCCTTGTCCGGCAACGGCTGCGGCACAGCATAAACGTGGCGTGTTGAAAGCTGTTCGGCCATCGACCCTCACATTCAGCGCACGCCCCTCCTTTTCGAATTCCCAGACATAATATCCACCGAGCGTTTCGAGCCGGAGGTTGATGCAATTGTGTTCCACGAGATCCCGCGGATGTTCCGGGGGCGAGACGGCATCCAGATAGGATGGAGAGCAGACGAGTGCCATGCGAAGATCCGGACCGATGCGCACCGCGATCATGTCCCGGTCGATGCTTTCGCCAAGCCGCACTCCCGCATCGAAACGTTCCGCCACGATATCCGTCAAACGGCTTTCGACAATCAATTCGATCCGCAGGTCAGGATGTTGGACGAGAAGCGGCGAAAGTCTGGGCCAAAGAATTGTTTCCGCCGCCAGGGCAGGCGCTGCGATCCGGATCAGGCCGGAAGGTTCCTCGCGGAGCGAGCTCAAGGCGGCAATCTGGTCGTCAATTTCCTCAAGCGGCACCGCAAGGCCATCCGCGAGCCGCTCTCCCGCCTGCGTCAGAGATACTTTTCTGGTGGTCCGATTCAGCAAGCGCAGGCCCAGTGCAGCCTCCAGCCGCTTCACCGAATTGCTGACGGCCGATTGAGAAGTGCCAAGCCGTGCCGCTGCCCTGGTGAAGCCGCCCTGTTCGACCACTTCCAGAAAGACATTCAGGTCAGCCAGGTGATTGCGCCTCATTCATTCGATTCCAGTATCAGTCTAATCGAGATTATGCCCATTATCGATTTAAACTGCAGATGATACCGTGTCGATCATCGGAGGGAAAAATGCTCATACGCAAGATTGGTTCCGAAGGGCTTGAGGTTTCCGCGCTGGCACTCGGCGCCATGGGGTATGGCGAACTGCGCGACCGCCAGGGCCTGATAGAGCTCCTCAGAGCGGCAGTAGACCGGGGCATCACCCTGATTGACACCGCCGAGTCCTACGGTCCGTGGACAAACGAGGAAATCGTGGGAGAGGCACTTCGCCCGCTTCGCGGCAGGGTCCAGATAGCCACGAAGTTCGGCTGGGACATCGATCAAAAGACCGGGCGGCACAAGGGCGGCGTAAACAGCCGGCCGGAGCAGATCCGGAATGCGGTTGACGGCTCTCTGAAGCGGCTTGGCGTCGATGTCATCGATCTCATCTACCAGCACCGGGTCGACCCAAACGTGCCCATGGAAGATGTTGCCGGTACGGTCGCCGATCTCGCCGCAGCCGGCAAGGTACGCTATTTCGGCTTGTCCGAAGCGGGGCCAGCCTCCATCCATCGTGCACATGCGGTCTTTCCCGTCTCGGCGCTGCAAAGCGAATATTCGCTTTGGACTCGGGATCTGGAGCAGGACGTTTTCCAGGTGCTCGAAGACCTGGGGATCGGGCTCGTTCCCTTCAGTCCTCTTGGAAAGGGTTTTCTGACGGGCAAGATCGACCAGGATACGAAGCTCGATGGCGCGGATTTCCGGAGCAACATCCCGCGATTTGATCCTGAGGCCCGGGCTGCAAATGCTTCGCTGGTCGAAGGCCTGACCGGGATTGCAACACGTGTCGGCATCTCGACGGCGCAATTGGCACTTGCCTGGATGCTGGCCAAGAGGCCGTGGATCGTGCCTCTCTTCGGGACGCGCCGTGTCAGCCGGTTGGAGGAAAATTTGGGCGCGTTGGACGTTGAACTCTCCAGCGATGATTTCGAGGAAGTCGATCAACTCTCTGCTGGTTTCCAGGCGCAAGGCGACCGTTACCCCGAAGCCTTCCTGAAGCTTTCGGGCCAGTGAACACTTTGGAGGAACCCGGTCTTCCACTCCGTGCGGCACTTGCCGGGATCGCATTGGTACTGGCAGCGACCTTCTCCTTTGCGCTCGGAGACGTCAGCACCAAATATCTTGCTGGCCGCTATCCCGTCGAAGTCATTCTGGCAGTGCGCTACGCGCTGAACACGGCGCTTTTGCTGGCTTTCGTTTATCCGAAGCTGGGCGCCCGCCTTTGGGCAACCAACCGTGTCTGGCTTGTCATAGGCAGGGGTGGTTGCCTGGCCCTTGCTTCCCTCACGCTCGCCTTGGCCCTTCGCCTGATGCCCGTCGGTGAAACCATCGCCATAATTTACCTATCGCCCTTTGTCGTGATGCTTCTTTCCGCGCCATTTCTGGGCGAGCCTGTCCGGCGCGGGAACTGGATCTGGGCTGCCTTGGGTTTTGCCGGCGTCTTGATCATCGTAAGGCCGGGAGGTGGTCTGGATGCGTTTGGGGTTACCCTCGCCCTTATAAATGCTGGGCTTGCAACAGCCTATCACCTGCTAACCCGTTTGCTTTCGCGCACGGAAACCACAATATCCCTGTTGTTCCATACGGCTTGGGTGGGCACCGTCGTCTTTGGCTTGTGGGCAGCCCCTTCATTGTCCGGACTTGCAATCGCTGCCTTCGATCTTGTCGTCATGCTTGGGCTGGGCGTTGCCTATTCCCTGGGTCACTATCTCTTCACAGCCGCCTATCGCGCAGCGCCGCCGTCTCTTCTGGCGCCTGTCAACTACGCCCATCTGGTGTGGGCGGGAGGACTTGGATTCTTGTTCTTCGGAGATGTCCCTGGCGTGTTCAGCCTGGCCGGGATGGGGCTGATCTGTGTTTCAGGCGTTGCGATTGCCCTGTCTGCACGCCGCAAATGAACTGATCTTCAAGAATTCAATTCCGAAAAGTGCGGTGTTCGGTTTGGAAATGGGTACACATTTCGAAAGTAATGGGGGCGCAAAGCTGCCATTGAATCAATAGGTGTTGGAGGACTGCTCAGGGCCGTAAGCGGCGCCAGTGAAGTCGATTGTTCCACCCCGCGGCATGGCCGGTTTGAGCCCGCTTTGACCAATGCTGCATTTTGCAGCAAAGTCAGCTTTGTAAGAGACTTTTCTTAAACGCACCCATCCAAAATTCGCGTTGGAGAACCCGTGCCCACCATCACCGCATTCAAATCATCTCCCGACAAAGGTGTCGGCCTTGCGCGTGATATGCGTGTCCGTTGGGCGCTTGAGGAAGTCGGCCAGTCCTATGATGTGCGACTGGTGACTTTCAAAGAATTGAAGCAGCCAGCGCACCTCGCCCTCCAGCCCTTCGGTCAGATACCAACCTATGAAGACGGTGACGTGGCTTTGTTCGAATCTGGGGCCATCGTGTTCCACATCGCGGAGCGTCACGCTGGCCTGCTGCCCGGCGATGGAGCAGGACGCGCACGGGCGATAAGCTGGATGTTCGCTGCCCTGAACACGGTTGAGCCTCCGATCATCGAGCGCGACTACGTCAAGTATTTCGAGGCCGACAAGAGTTGGCAAGCGGAACGGTTCGCCATGGTCGATGACCGCATCCGAACACGGCTGGATCAACTCGCCGCCGCCTTGGGAGAGCCGACCTGGTTGGCCGGACCTTTCAGCGCAGCCGATATCCTTATGGTTCACGCGATCCGCAGGTTAGAGGGATCGGGAATACTGGAAGAGTATCCAATCTTTATGGATTACATCGCGCGTGCGGCAGAGCGACCCGCCTACAAGCGAGCATTCGACGCGCAGTACGAGGTGTTCCAGCAAGCCTCGTCGAAGTGAGAAAGCGGACGTTGCCCGCGACAATGTAGATGGCAGCTAAGTCCGCTCACTCGCCATTCAAGGCCCTCGGCTTTTATTAGTCCACGGTTCCAGCATGCTGAAACCACTCCGTACGGCAATTGGAGGATCAAGATCGGCGGCGCAGTCTGCGCGGTACTGCAGACCGATACAAAGCGACCGCAGCGATGGCGGTTATGGCATTCACCGCAGTTCCCTTGACCGCAGGATGCTCTAGCTTTTCGGCTTGGGGTATCGCTTGACACCCTTCGGGAACCCGGCGTTCACGCCGGGAATTTTCAGCGTGCTGGTGTCCCACCCGTTGGCTTTCAGCGCGCCTGGCAGCCAGAACCCAACCGAGTTTGACAGCAGCTGGTCACCGTTGATCAGCGAATACTTGAGCCGCATCATGAAGGCATCGATGTCATCCGCCGAGGTCAACGGGTAATCTCCGGGGATTTGCTTCGATAACACGGTTTCAATGTCGTCGACGTTGTAGAACGCATTCCGCGCGATCTGGGTGCGATTGTAGACACCCAGCCAAGCGGTCTGGGAATAAAAACCGTAAGTCGCGGCATTGAGATCACTGGTAAACACTTCAAGCGGGCACTGTGTGATCACCGAAACCTTCGTGCAGGGGGCCACCGCATAGGGCATGATCAGGATGTTCTCTGCCCCGATCTTGCCGTCGCTCAAGACAGGCAGGGCCGCCGCAAGCTGGTTGGTCGACAAGGTCAGCCCCGCCCCATAATTGGTGCCGATGGGCATGTGCACCACAACACGGGCGTCAGCCCAGTTGATTGTGTCGGAGTTGTTGGCGATCATCATTTGCAACTCCTGGACACTGTTGAGTGCCGCCAGCATGAAGGTGCCGATCATCACGTTGTTGAACGGCACTTCATAGCGCTTGTCACCGCCATTGTAGAAATCTTCCGCGACCGACCTGGCGTCAAAATTCTTCACCTTCCCGGTACGGACTCGTTGGACATAATCCAGCGCCATCCACATCCCATAGGTCATCATGGCGTTGATCTCGTCCGGGCGTTCCTTCCAGGAGTGCGCCTCCAGCTTGCTGATCCAGTCAGGGTTAAGCTTCAGCTGCGATGCAGCATGGGCGATGCGGGTCTCGAGGTCCGACAACAGCTTGTCAAAGAGCGGGGAGTTGTCCGCCTTCAGCGCCGCAAGATAGGCAAGGGCGGGGCCAATGTGCGACAACGCCGTCGCCTGCACGAAACCTGTGGCCGGGTCGTTGCGGGTGAGCACATGGTCCAGCAGCTTGCCAGCGGAGGCCTGTTTGCCGTCATACACAAATACACCGTAGCCATTCACAATGACCAAGGGACCATCGGAGGCAATAGGGCCTGCCCCGCCGTTCTTGGCCACCACTTGCGCCAACGCCCAGCCGATGCTGGGGTTGTCTGCACTGCCTTGGCTGCGAGGGAAGATGTTGAAAAGGCAGGTGAACGTGGAATCCACGCTTGGCGGAGCGGCACAAGGATCGGTGCTTTGCGCCCTGAGCGGCAGGGCTAGGCCAAGGATCAAAACGAGAGCGAGCACGGGAACCGAATACAGACGCATATCAAAACCCCTTTGGCTGACGATGCGCGCAATCATACACACTCAAGATTGAGTTGGCATGGGAAGACCACACAAAGTTGTCTCCGGAATGTGGTAAACCCAGTCGTTCCCTTATGTTGACTTCACATCAGGCTTGCTTGCGTTCTGACCCCAGGTCCGCTTTGTCCAGCTCTGCTGCCGTTCGTGCGCGTCGCGACGAATGTCCGGTTCCCGTGCAACGAACGGCGGTTTTCAGGGCCGGGCAAGTCGCAGTTTCCTACTTGTTTCAGATTTTCAAAGCATGTCCGAACCCTGAAAGCCCTGCTGGACCAAGGGGGTCGGCTTAATCTTTTACGCTACGCCCACAATTAGGTGTGGGACTGGGGTCAATCGCCCGGGTTTTTTGATGGCCGGTGGCTTCAGCCTTCCAGCTTGCGCGCCTCATCGGGCAGCATGATCGGGATGCCGTTGCGGATCGGGTAGGCAAGCTTGGCGGTGCGCGAAATCAGCTCCTTGGCGTCCGCGTCATATTCCAGCGTGGTCTTGGTCACGGGGCAGACCAGCAGTTCCAGCAGCTTGCGGTCAACCGGGCGTTCAGTCGGTTCTGTCATCTGGGAGTGTCTTTCAGGTTGGAGCGCCATGTTCGGAGCACTCACTGCAAGGTGGTGCCGCCGTCATTCTGCGAGCGGGCAATGTCCATTTCGGTGATGGCAATCAGGGTTTCGGCACGGGTCTTCAGGTCGCGGGCTTCCAGAAGGGCCTGCTTTTCCTGCGGGCCGTAAGGGCACATCATGCACAGGGCGTTGACCAGCACCTCGGTTTCGGCTTCCGACACGCTTTGCCAGTCGGCTTCAAGGTTGTTGGCGTCCAGATAGTCGCGCAAGGTTCTCAGAAGGCTTGTCCGGTCGACTTCCTCCTCGCCCTGGCCGCACTTGAGGTCATGTGCAAAGGCGGAGAAATCGCACTCGATCTGGCGGAACCTGCTGTAGTCCTCAAGTTCGCGCCCAACGGCAAACCTGGTGATGCCCTGCAGCGTGATCAGGTATCGCCCGTCGCCGGTTTCCTGAAAGCTGGTGAGCCTTCCGACGCAGCCGACGCTGGCAAGAGCCGGATTGTCCGGATCGTCCGAAT
This sequence comes from Roseibium algicola, assembly GCF_001999245.1. NCBI lineage: Bacteria > Pseudomonadati > Pseudomonadota > Alphaproteobacteria > Hyphomicrobiales > Stappiaceae > Roseibium > Roseibium algicola. The sequence continues at coordinate 2,961,512 of NZ_CP019630.1, forward strand.
GACGGTCGGGAGAAGGCTGCACCATGCCGATCAGGCGGTTGCCGGCCAGTGCGGCATCCACCATGTCGATATAGCGCTGCTCGAAGATGTTCAGCGGCAGCTGTGTGCGGGGCAACAGCAAAGCACCGGCAAGCGGAAACACGGGCAGGACCGGCGGCAGATCCGCGATGGTCTCGTAAATGGCATTTCCCGCCTGCATTCCAATGCCTTCTTTGTTTTCGTTATCGCAGCATGACTGCCAGCTTCGTGCTGTTTCCTAAATGTGTGTCAGTTGCGGCGGTCGTCAAGAAAACAGCACGGAGGAAAGCTTGCGACGGCCGTAGGCGCTGGCCGGATCCTTGAAACCCCAGGCTTCGAAGAACTGCAGCAACTGCTTGCGCGCGCCGTCTTCGTTCCACTCGCGGTCGCGGCGAACGATCTCGATCAGTTCGTCGACTGCGCCTTCCTTGTTGCCCTTGCCATTGAGGCCAAGAGCCAGGTCGAAGCGGGCCTGCAAATCAAGCGGATCCTTGGCAATGCGATCCTGAAGCTCGGCAAGGTCGCCGAGGGATGCTGCCTGTTCGGCCAGCTCCACCGCGGCCTTGGCGGCCACATAGGCTTCGTCGGAGTGTTTTTCTTCCGGAACCAGTTCCAATGCCTGCTTGGCCCGTTCCAGATCGTCAGCACCGATATAGCACTGTGCCAGGCCGGCAATCGCGGTCACGTTGTCCGGTTCCATCTGCATCACGGCGCCGAAAAGCTGGGCCGCCTGACCATAATCCTTGGCCAGCAGAAGCTCTGCGCCCTGCTCCAGGAAGGTGTCGGTCTGGCTGACCGGGGCAGGGCCGGCAACGCGCTCGATAAATGCCTGGATCTGGCTTTCCGGCTGTGCGCCCATGAACCCGTCAACCGGCTGGCCATCCTTGAAGGCCACCACGGCCGGGATCGACTGGATACCCATCTGGCCGGCAATTTCCGGATGGTCGTCAATGTTCATCTTGGCCAGCTTTACGCGGCCGCCAGCGGCTTTCACCGCAGCTTCGATGATCGGTGTCAGCTGCTTGCACGGACCGCACCAGGGTGCCCAGAAATCAACCAGAACCGGTTGCTGGCGGGAAGCTTCCATGACATCGGCCATGAAGGTCTGCGTCGTCACGTCGAAGATGAGGTCGCCAGAAGGGGTGTCGCCACCACCGTTGCCGCCGCCCATGCTGCCACCACCCATTTGGCCGCCATAACCGCCACCCATGCTGGCGCCAAAGCCGCCGCCGACCTGGCCGCCGATGCTGTAATTGCCGTTGCTCATGTGCCGCCTCGAATTTTCCTGCCGGTGCCTGGGGCCTGCCGGCTCAAAGTGAATGCCGTTGAAGGGTTGATTTGGCCCATAACATGGAGCCACTGCGCGCGAAATACAAACGCCTTCGCCTGCCGAAAGTGGGTGACCGTTACAGGCCGGCTGCCTTGGCCTCTTCGCTGACCGCCAGAACCTGCGCCGTGTGGCCGCAAGCAGAAGCGAATTTCAGAAGGTCGGCTGCGGAGATCGCCGTCGTCGCGTTGTTCTTCAACGGGTGATAATTCAGCACTTCATGTTGCATCATGGCTGCGTCGAACACGGGCGTGACCCTTTGGGCTTCGCGGTCGTTGATCAGCGAGAAGGGGGTCACCGAACCCGGTTCCACGCCCAGCACCTCCATCAGAAGATCGGCATTGCCGAAAGATACGCGCCCTTGAGCGCCGATGATCTGGTGCACTTTCTTCAGGTCGATTTCCGCGTCGTGCAGGGCAACGATCAGAAACAGCCGTCCCTTCTTGTCCTTCACGAACAGGTTCTTGGTGTGGCCACCGGGAATGCGGTCATGCAGGTCGCCGGACTCGGCAACCGTAAAGACGGGCTCGTGATCCACCGTCGTGACAGGGATCCCGAGTTCCTCGAAATAGGCCAGTAGGTCGTCGCGTGTCGCCGGCATGGGTTTTCCTGAGAATTTTGAGAGCTTTTGCGCTGTCTAACGCGATTTGGCTGCCGGCCACAAGAGGTGAAGGGTAGAAAAAGCGGCAGAAATCTGCGATTTTCCGGCTTTGATTTCACAGGAAATCCACAAATCGACGGCTAAAAAAATTTCTTCAATTTCGGTGTTGCAATCCGTCTCAGCATAGTTCATATACTGCGCCACCGACGCCGAGGCGGTCACCGCCACGGACCAGGGACGCTATGCGGGCGTAGCTCAGGGGTAGAGCACAACCTTGCCAAGGTTGGGGTCGTGGGTTCGAATCCCATCGCCCGCTCCAATTCGACCGAAGGGTCCAGAAAACCAGCATTCGAAAGAATGCTGGTTTTTTTGTTTTTGCTCCGGGATTGGCGGCTTGCCGCGCGCTATCGGCAGTATTTCAAGGTTCGTCTAAACATTGATACAAACCCGGCTCCCAACCTGAACGAAGTTGCAGGGGCCAGGGAGTAATGTCAGCGAGCATTATGCGGAGAAGCCGGATACCGGTTGTCTCCGTCTTTTGCTTTGCCTCAAGTACCCAACTTGGCTGCAGTGGAACCATTCGGTTCCGCTGCAGTTCCAGTGCCTGCCAGCGCTTGGCATCCTGTGTCGATCCATCCAGATCCTGCCTGGCACACCCGAAGCTTTTCGGGCCCAAAGAGACACGCCCGGAACCGGCTGTCCGGCACGTCTGGTCGCGTTTCAAAAAAATGATCGCACCGCGGTCAATAGTTCCGCGCCTTCTGCCGGGCCGTGTTACCGTGCCCGCGTGCCGCTTGCAGTCGGGGGGAAGGCATTGAACGCATTGAAGGAACATCCGGTTTTCGGTTTTGTCGACTGGTGCCTGCGTGGCATCGGGCAGGTCGTGTTTCAGAACAATCCGGTCTCGGGTCTGATCATCCTGGGCGCGCTTTTCTTCAATTCGCCGATCTATGGCGCCATTGCCGTTTTCGGAGTGGTCATCTCCACCGCGACGGCGGTTCTGCTGCAGGCGGACAAGGGGCTGATCCGCGACGGGCTGTTCGGCTTCAACGGAGCGCTTGTCGCGCTGGCGCTGATTGCGTTTACAAGCGAGGATTTTCACTACGGCGCTGTTCCGTCCGTTTATCTGACGGTCTATATCGCGTTCGGTTCCGCCATGACGGCCATGGTCTTCACCAGTCTTGCAAACCTGCTTGGCCCGCATAGGGTCGCGCCGCTGACAATGCCGTTCGTGCTGGTCGGCTGGCTGTTCCTGTTTGCCGTCCTGAAGTTCCACAGCATCGATGCCGGCCCGCTCGCCAAGCCTGTCTCGCCCACCCAGTATGACGGCACGGTCCAGTACACTCTCGCGACCTGGTACAAGGGTATCGGCAACGCCATCGGCCAGATCTTCTTTCAGGACAACTGGATCAGCGGTTACCTGATCGTGCTCGGCATTGCGGTGAATTCACGGGTCAGTGCGATCATGGCTCTGCTCGGGGCCAATGTGGCAGCCTTTGTCGCCGTTGTTTACGGCGCGCCGGAAGGGGCGATCAGTGACGGCCTGTTCGGGTATAACGCGGCCCTGACGGCGATCGCGCTCGGGGGCTTCTTCCTGGTGCTGACGCCTGCGTCTGTCCTCTACACGCTGTTTGGCGTTGTTGTGTCGACCTGGCTCTGGGCGTCCGTCGCGATCTTTCTGGAGCCGATCGGCATGCCGGTGCTCACCTCGACCTTCGTGATCGTGACCTGGCTGATGCTGATCGGCGTCAACGGATTTGCAGCCCTTGTTCCGGTTGCACCGGCTGACGCCGTCACGCCAGAGGCCAACCGCAGGCGTTATCTCAAGGCGTTGCGGGAAGGTTGAGCCGGCAGACAGGTCAGGCTCCATGCAAGCCGAGAAGGTTGGGCTTGGATAGGTTGATACCTCCGACCAGCCTGTCGTCCTTCTCCAGTCTCTCCATCGTCGTCCCGGCCAAGCGTAGCGCGAGCCGGGACCGGGGAGGAAAGAGCCTCTCCTGTTTCTTGATGCTGCCTATTTGGCGCTCTCCGATCCCGGATCTTCGCTTCGCTGCGTCCGGGATGACGTTGGAGAGGGAGGTGTGTGAGCGGGTCTTTATTGAGCGGCTCCGCTCACATTTCTCATGACGTCAGCCTCAGACTTTCAGAAAACAGCCGTTCTCCGTGTGGGAGCGTTCGGCAAGGTCGAGGGCGACCTGAAGCCGGGCGCCGTGGTCGAAATCCGGGTCGGCCGGAGCCCCGGTCAGAATAGCGGCGGCAAACCGCTGGTAGACTGTCGGAACAGAGCCAACTTCGATGTCAGTCCAGGTCGCAGAAGAAAGATCTTCGCCCTGGCAGATGCGCAGGCCTTCGATGCCCTTCTCGAAACGCACTTCCAGGCCGCCCTTGTCGCCATAAAGGCGCAGGCGCAGGTCGTTCAGGTGGCCGGAGGCAAACCTGGTGGCGCTGATCGTGCCGAGCGCGCCGTTTTCAAGCTCGGCCTGCAGGGTGGCGCTGTCGTTGGCGTTGAGCGTGTATTCGCCAATCCTGCCGCCCTCTGCCTTGTCGAAGGTCTTCAGCCGGCAGGAAAGTTCGCTCACCGGGCTGCCGGCGGCGAAGATGACGAAGTCGAGGATATGGATGCCGACATCGCCGAGAACGCCCTTGGAACCGTGCGCGGTCGACAGGCGCCAGAGCCATTGGCTCTCGGTCTTCCAGTCCCCCCACGCCGGCTGCGTCAGCCAGCTCTGCAGGTAGGAAGCCTCGAAGTGACGAAGCGCACCGATGGCACCACCCGCAACCAGTTCGGCGGCCTTTTGCAGCACGGCAACATTGCGATAGCTCAGGTTGACCATGCCGATCAGCTTCTTCGCGCGGGCGAGATCCGCCATCTCCCGGGCGTCGGCAGCGTTGGTCGCCAGCGGCTTTTCACACAGGACGTGCTTGCCCGCGGTCATCAGGGCCATCGTGGTCGGATGGTGCGCCGCGTCCGGCGTCACGTTGGCCGCAGCGTCAAATTCGCCCCAGGCAATTGCCTCTTCCAGCGTTGCGAAGCGGTTCGGAATGGCGAAGATGTCGCAGAACTGGGTGAGCACGTCCGGGCGCTGGTCGACGCCGCCGACGATTTCAACGCCGTCGATCCTTGAAAAGGCATCCGCGTGGGTACGCGCCATGTTGCCGGTGCCGACTATCAGGATCCGGAGAGGGTGTGCAGCAGAGGTCACGGGGATCTTCCTCAGCGTTTGAGAGCAGGACGGACCGGCGAAAGTCTGCCGGTCCGGAAGGGAAAGTGGATCAGCGGAAACCTTCTTCGCCGTCGGCGTGCAGCTTCGGGCCGCGTTCCTCGATCTTTTCGGGAGCCGCTTCCACCGGAACATTGGGCGCAATGTTCGGATCGGCGATCCGGGCCATCGGGTTGAACGCCCATTTGACGCCGTTCTTCAGCACCGTCTGTACATGGGTGTTGTGATAGGTCGGATAGGTTTCGTGCCCCGGGCGGAAGTAGAAGACGTTGCCCGCGCCGCGCTTGTAGGTGAGGCCCGAGCGGAAAACCTCGCCGCCCTGGAACCAGCTGATGAAGACCGTCTCCAGCGGTTCCGGCACACCGAAGGGCTCACCGTACATTTCTTCCATCTCCAGCTCGAAGCTGTCGGGAAGACCGGTGGTGATCGGATGGTTGCGGCTGGTCACCCACAGGCGCTCGCGCTCCCCGGCCTCGCGCCAGGTGAGATTGCACGGGCTGCCCATCAGGCGTTTGAACGGCTTGGCGAAATGGGCCGAATGCAGAAACACCATGCCCATGCCGGACCAGACGGCGTCGCAGACGCGTTCCACCACTTCGTCGGAAACGTCGCCATGGGCAGCGTGACCCCACCACAACAGCACATCCGTTTCGGCAAGGCGTTCCTTCGTCAAGCCGTGTTCGGGTTCCTGCAAGGTGGCGGTGGTGGCGGTGATATCGGGATCGGTGTTCAGCGTATCGGCAATGCACTGGTGCATGCCGTCCGGATAGACACCCGCGACGATCTTGTTGTGCTGTTCATGGACGTTTTCGCCCCAGACCACGGCTCTGATCGGCATTTCAGCCTCTCCCGTTCTTCAGATGTTGGCAGAATTGTTGGCGAGCTAAGCATAGAAAGCGCTTTCTTTTGAAAAGTGCCTCCAAAGCGCTTTGGATAGCGCTAGCACCGAGGTTTTGTGCTGTCAATCGGAGGGGCTGTAATATTCGATCACAGTTCTCGCCGGTTGCTTCCCGGCTGATACGCTTAACGTCGTCGACAGAAGTCCGTCGTTCAGGGCGAGGCCTCAAGGGCGGACACTGCCAAGGCGAAGAAGGGGCCGATCGGAACGAGATGGCTGGGGGCTGTGACCCACCGCCGCATTTCCAGTCAGGCCAGCTCATGAAAACATACCATATGTTATGGTTTGTTTTGGAGGAGTAGTGAAATGAATGGTCTATTGCTCGCAGCCGCGGGTCTTTCGGCTGCCGTCTGCCTGCTGCATACATTCGCAGGGGGACGGGCGATTGCCGTGCCGCTGCTGAAAGCGTCGGATCTGCACCCGGTGCCGAAATATGTCGCCTATTACTGCTGGCATATCGTGACAATCGTTCTGGCAATGATTGCCGTCATGTTTGCCGTCGCGGGTGTGCGGGCTGAAAGCCTCGATCTTGGCTTGGTGGCGACCGTGTTGACAGCTTCTTTCTGTCTGCTGGGCCTTGCGGTGCCACCGCTGAAGAAGCAGAAATACAGCCAGATGCCGCAGGGCTGGCTGTTTCTGCCGATTGTCCTGCTGGGTGGTCTTGGTATTCTGGGCGGAGTGAGTTGACCTGAGGAAGCGTTTCGGAAAATCGGACTGGCTTGATCTCGGTCTGACGCAGCTTGCAAAGGATGGGCCGGCGGGACTGACCGTCGAGGCTCTCTGCACCGCAGCAGACCGCACGCGTGGCTCGTTCTATCACCATTTTCAGGATCACGGGGCATTCGTCGAAGCCCTGATGCTTGCCTGGAAACAGCGGCACACGCTCGACATTGCCGAACAGACGATGGCCGAAAAAGGCGACCTGAGGGCGCAGAAGCTCTCGGATCTTGCCAATCGCCTGGACCACCGGCTGGAGCAGGCTGTGCGCCAATTCGCGCAATCGGACCTTCGGGCGCAGGAGATCGTCCGGGACGTCGATGATTTGCGAACCGAGTTCGTTGCGCAGCTCTACGAAGCCGAAGGGATGGAGCCTGCGCTTGCAGCAGATGTTGCCAAAATCGAATACGCGGCTTTTGTCGGCAGCCAGATTGTCTGGCCGGATATGCCGGTAGATGAGCGTGTTGCCCTCGATCGGCGCTTTGCGCAGCTGGTTGCAATGGCGACAGAAACAGGGTCGAGAAAATAACTCTCGACCAGAGAGCCAAAAAAATCCGGGCGCTCGAAGCGCGCCCGGGGTAATGCGTAGGCTGTTGGTGCCTCAGTAGCCGGCGGAAAGCGCGCCGGGGCGGCGCGGGTCGGAAGCCCCCGCCAGAATACCGTCAACGAGCATGATCGACTGGGTCGACCCCATGGCGTTCTTGACTTCCACCTTGTGCCCCCGGGCTTCCAGCAAGCGGACCGTGTCCGGAGAAAGACCTTCCTCGATGCGGATTTCATCCGGCAGCCACTGATTGTGGATGCGCGGAGCAGCCGTCGCCTCGGCGATGTTCATGCCGTGATCGACGACGTTGAGAATGATCTGCAGCGTGGTGGTGATGATACGGCTGCCGCCGGGCGAACCAGTGGCGAGGAACAGCTTGCCGTCCTTGAACACCAACGTCGGGCTCATGGACGAAAGTGGCCGCTTGCCGCCCTCAACCGCGTTGGCCGTTCCGCCGATGAGGCCATAGGCGTTGGGTACGCCGGGCTTTGCGGAAAAGTCGTCCAGTTCATTGTTGAGCAAGACACCTGTGCCGTCGGCTGTCAGGCCAACGCCGTAGGAGAAGTTCAGCGTGTAGGTGTTGGAAACCGCATTGCCGTCCTTGTCGACAACGGAATAATGCGTGGTCTGGTTGCTTTCATAGGGGAAAGGATCGCCGGGCTTCACCTCTTCGGAAGGTGTTGCCACATCCATCTTGATGGATTTCACCAGTTCAGCGGCATAAGCCGGATCGGTCAAACCCTTTACCGGAACATCGACAAAATCCGGGTCGCCCAGATACTTGGAGCGGTCCGCGTAGGCGCGCCGCATGGTTTCTGCCATCACGTGGATGCTGTCGGCGGAATTCGGACCATATTCGGCAAGTGGATAGCCCTGCAGCATGTTGAGGATCTGCACGATGTGCACGCCGCCGGAAGACGGAGGGGGCATCGATGCGATTTCATAGCCGTGGTAGCTGCCCACGACGGGGTCTCGCCAGACCGGTTTGTATCCGGCCAGGTCTTCCTTGGTCATGCCGCCTCCGGAGGCAGTTACCTTCTGTGCGATCTTTTCGGCAACTTCACCGGTGTAGAACCCGGCTGGGCCCTTGTCGGCGATCAGTTTCAGTGTTGCGGCAAGATCCGTCTGCTTGAGTGTCTCGCCCGGTACGAACGGCAGGCCGCCGGTCTTGTAGAAGATCGCGGCGGTGGCCGGGTCCTGAAGAAGGCGTTTTGCGGATGCGGTCAGCGATGCCGCGAGATCCGGTGTCACTTCGATGCCGTTTTCCGCAAGGCCAATGGCAGGTGCGACCAGCTCTGCCCAGGTCAGCTTGCCGCTGCCGTGTTTTTCAAAGGCCTCGGCAAAGCCGGCGACCGTGCCTGGCACACCGACAGCAAGACCGGAAAAGCGGGATTTCTGGTTATCGGGTTCGCCGTCTTCTCCCAGGAACATGTCCTTGAAGGCTGCGGCAGGTGCCATTTCCCGATAGTCGAGCGCCTTGGTGTCGCCGCTGTCCGCCAGGTGGATCATCATGAAACCACCGCCCCCCAGATTGCCGGCGCGCGGCAGCGTGACGGCAAGCGCGAAGCCGGTGGCAATGGCGGCATCGACTGCGTTGCCTCCTTTCTTCAGGATGTCGACACCGACGCGGCTTGCAACGGCTTCCTGGCTGGCAACCATGCCGTTCTGCGCCGTTTCCGGCTGGAAGCGGTCCTTCAGAGAATAGATCGGCGAATCCTGCGCCGAGAGAGGTGCCGCGATGCCGACAACAAGGGCGGTCGCCAGGGAGACCGCGGCAAAGCTGGATTTGAGAAGATGTTTCATGTGTCTCTCCGGTCGCCTGGATGGCGGGAGTTGGCAAGTGGTGGGCAGGACGCGCAACGGGCGTGGCGCTCTGTCCGACAACTTTAAGTCGTTCTTGATTCAGCGCAAGGCTAGATGATCAGATAGGCTGCAGTCTTGAAGGGACAAGCTGCACGAGGGCCAGAACGCGACTGGTTGAAGGAGGATTCATGAGCAGGGCTATTGCCGTTTCGAAACCGCGTCTCCATTCGGGTGTGCGATCATTCCTGGGTGGGGCCACCCTGATTGCTGTCGCCGCCCTCTCCGGTGCGAGCGCTGCCGAGGCGGGCGATGCTGCTGCCGGCAAAGCGCTGGCGCTGCAATGGTGCTCTGCCTGCCACCTCGTGTCTGAAGACCAGGATCGCGCCTCCAGTGCGTCGCTGCCAAGCTTTTACGACATTGCGAAGGATCCCGGCTGGACGGAAGAAAAACTTGCGACCTTCCTTGCCGATCCCCATCCGCAAATGCCGAACATGACCCTCGGCAACATCGAAATCGCCAATCTCGCCAGCTACATCGAATCCCTGGCACCCTGAGGTTCTTCGCTGCACGCGTGCCTGGTCAGGTCTTGGTCTAGGGGCGTCGCAAGATTTGCCACATGTGCCTTAAAACTCGAACTCGGCCAGCATCGCGGCGTGGAAGGATCCGGCATAGGCGTCTTCATCCGCGTCGAAGACTTCATCCGGCAGACCGACATTGAACACCTTGAAGTCAACCGTCCGGTGGGCGACGGATGCGCTGGCCAGAATGTGGTCCAGAGCCTGTCCCTTGCCCTTGTGAATGACGGTCTGGCGCTTTTCCGGCGGCAATGAAGCGTCAAGCTGGTAGAGGCGGCGCGCGTCAAGTTGCGGCGAGCAGGTGTCGTCCGGGTCCGCGCGCAGCAGCCTCAAGGTTCCGGTTTCCCCGGTCGCGTTGAAATCTCCCGCCAGGACGATCTGGCTATCCTCGCTTGCATCGAAAAGGTCCTCCACGGCAAGGCGCAGTTCGAGTGCCTGGGCGGTCTGTTTCAACACTGATAGCTGATACCCTTCCGCCCAAGCGGAAACGGATGTCCACGTCCGGTCCTCTGCCTTGCCGCCGCGAATCATTGCGGCGATAGGCGCCCGCAGATGAACGCAGAAGACGTGCAGGGGGCGGCCGGTGCCGATGTCGATTTCCACCTGCAGAACGGGCCGGTCGAACAGGATCGTCTGCGGGCTGTGATAGGCCGGTACAGCGGTTTTAGGCTGCCAGTGTGGCGGGTGGGCATGTGCCTGGTAGAGGCTTAAGCACCTGGTTATCGGAAAGCGAGACAGAACCACCAGATTATGGCGGTCGCCCGGACCCTTTCCGGAAGGTCGTTCGCTGGTTGCCAGGTGAAATTTCTCGTACGGCGTTCCCTCCAGAAGAAGTTCCAGCGCCTGGAACTGCCGTGCTGAGACACCTTTCCGTTTCTGCGCGTTGACTTCCTGCAGACAAAGAATGTCGGCCTCAAGCTCCAGAATCTTTGGCCGAAGCGCGTCCAGCCGGGGTGTCAGTGCGTCCGGATCATGCCGGTCCGCACCAAAGGATTCCATGTTGAAAGTGGCAAGTCTCATTCAGCAGGCCCGAAGCTGGAAAGCGTACCTGAAACCATAGCCGCGCATCGGGCCAAGTGGTAGAGAGCGCTGATGCAGGAATAGGCCGACCAAAGACGGGGAGAGGCGAATGAGCGGAGAGGAATGCCCCTGTGGCAGTGGCAAGGGATTCGATCTGTGCTGTGAACCTTATCTTGCCGGAAAGGCCCTGCCCGAAACCGCAGAGGCCTTGATGCGTTCGCGTTACAGTGCTTACGTCCGGCAACTCATTCCGTATCTGAAGGAAACACTCTGGCCGAAATATCAGCCGAGTTTCGATGCGCAAGGTACCGCGCGCTGGGCGGCGGAAAGCCACTGGACGGGCCTCAGTGTGTTGGCCACCGACAAGGGCGGGCCTGCCGACAGGGACGGCACCGTTCTTTTTGAGGCAAAATACCTGTCCGCCGGCAAGCTTCACGTGCACCGCGAACTGAGCCGTTTCCGCAAGAAAAGCGGTCGCTGGTATTATGTGGAGGCCGTGCCGGAATAGGTCGGCTGGCTGTCTTCATTTTTGACTTTGAAAAAAATCGTCCGGTCCCTGCGATTGGCGGCGGGAGCAGGGACCGGACCAATTTGCAGATAGAAGGGGAGGCAGCCCTCAACATCCGCAACAAGGAGATCGGGAAAGCCCGCGGCAGGTTCAGCCGAGGGTGGTCGACAGGGTCGAATCGAATCTCGTTCTCTATTTGTTCTCATTAGCATGATTCCCGGTGCCGATGTCAAGCAGGGAAGCTGTCTTCATGGATGTCGAACGCTGAGAACGGAATTGGCAGGATAGAAGGTAAAATCAACGTCTCGACCAACTTTCCATCGTCCTCACACATCTGTGAAACGTTGCTGGCTGCGTTTGACTGATCGCCATAGAATATTAAGTCACTCATGTCACAAATACGGAAGAGTACTCATAAGGGACCCCTACGTGCGTTTTTCCGCCAACTCCTGGACCAAGCGTTTGCAAGGCATCGCCTCGCCTCTGGGATTGGGGAAAGGTGCTGATCAGATCCTGGAGTTCCTGAAGGGAAGTGGAAGCGAACGGCACGCTGCGGGCCGGATGGCGGTTTCGACCTTTGCGGTGCGGATCGCCGGTGCAGCGCTCGCCTATCTGTCGCAAATCGTGCTCGCGCGCCTGTTGGGGGCGCATGACTATGGCCTTTATTCGGTTGCCTGGACTTTCGTTATCGTTCTGGGTGTCATGGCCTGCGGCGGCTTTTCCACCTCTGCCAGCAGGTTCATCCCGCAATATCTGCAGAACCGGGATATGGCGCGCCTGCGCGGGTTCTTGCGAACGAGCCGGCAAATGGCGTTTTTTCTCGGGGGAGCTGCGGCGGTCATCGGCATCGGCTGTCTCGCCCTGTTCCGCCCGCTTATTGATACGTCCTATTTCCAGCCCTTGTCGGTCGTCCTGCTGGCGCTGCCCTTCTTTGCCTTCGGACTGGTGCAGGACGGTATCGCGCGCAGCTACGACTGGTCGTCGCTGGCAATGCTGCCAACCTATATCTGGCGGCCGCTGGCGATCCTGTTCCTGCTGGTCGGTGCCGTTCTGGCCGGGTTTCAGCCGGATGCGCTGACAGCTGCCATCGTAGCCGTCGTGGCAACGGCGCTGGTCGCGCTTTACCAGTTCCTGCATCTTCGCAGGCGGCTGGGCCCAAGCGTTCCGAAGGGGCCGTACAAGGTCGAGTTCAGATCCTGGCTGGCGGTGTCCATGCCGATGCTGATGGTCGACGGTTTTCTGCAGCTGATCACCAGTGCTGACGTGATCATGGTGAGTTTCTTTCAGGATCCGGACGAGGTTGCGGTCTATTTCGCTGCATCCAGAACCCTGGCGCTGGTGCATTTTGTCTATTTCGCCGTAAGGGCCGCCTCGGCGCATCGCTTCTCCAGCTACACCCACAATCAGGATCTTTCGGGGCTCGCCGGTTACATGCGGCAGGCAACTCTCTGGACCTTCTGGCCGTCTGTGGCCGCGGGCGTTGGGCTGCTTCTGATCGCGCCGCTTCTGCTTGCTCTTTTCGGCAGCGACTTTGAAAGCGGCTACGAGCTGATCGCCCTCCTGATGATCGGCGTGCTTGCACGCGCATCCGTCGGTCCGGCCGACGCCCTCCTGACGATGACAGGGCACCAGAACACCTGCGCCGGCATTTATGCCGGGACGTTTGTTCTCAATGTCGTCCTCAATCTTGTTCTGATCCCGCTGCTCGGCCTTGCCGGAGCGGCCATTGCCACAAGTCTTGCGATCTTTTTTGAGGCCACTGCCCTTGCGGTTGTGGCAAAACGGAAGCTCAATATCACGACGTTCGTTTTGCCCTTGCTTTTCGCCAGGAACCGTCCGGTTGACCAATGATACGCTCTCTTCCATGCAGCTCGAGGTCTTGTCCCTCGATCCGTTGAGCGCCGCCATACCGCTTGAGGACTGGCAGACGCTTTGTGCGGCTGCCCTCAGTCCGAACCCTTTCTTTGGCCCGGATTTCCTTCGTCCGTTTCTGGAAAAGATGAGCAAACAGGCGGTACGACTTGTCGTGGTCCGGGAGCAGCCGGGTGGCCGCTGGCTGGTGGCGGCCCCCGTCGGTCGACGTTCCTTTGGATTGGTCGTTGCGGTCAACACCACCTGGGCAAGTGAATACGCGCCGCTCGGAACACCGCTGATCCACCCGGACGCAAGTGCCGAGGCAATCGCCGCATTCATCAATGCCGCCAGAGAGCCCGGGAATGCGCTCGCCATCCCTTATCTGCCGCTTCATTCCCAGTCGGCAACGCGCTTGAGGGCGGTGGGCGCGGGAAAGAAGTCGGTTCTGGCGAAGTCCTTCCGGGCGAGCCACGGCGCCGGAGCCACAGGCAAGTCACAACTTGCCGAGGCCGACAGCGGCAAGAGGCGCAAGGAAATGCGCCGGCTGATGCGCCGGCTCGGTGATCATGGCAAGACCACCTTCCGCAGTCTGTCCGGATCTGATGCCATTGCCGGGTTCGAAGCCTTTCTGGAGCTCGAGGCCTCCGGCTGGAAGGGCCGGTCCGGAACCGCGCTGGGCAGTCAGTCCAGGACGACGGACTTTGCCCGCACGGCCGTCGCCAATCTGGCAAGTCGAAACGAGGTGCGGATCGATCAGCTCTGGTCGGGACAGACACTGGTTGCCGCCCTGGTGCTGTTTCAGCAGTCCGGCAAGGTTTATTCCTGGAAGATCGCCTTTGACGAGGACTTTGCCCGCTATTCTCCCGGAGCCCAGATCGCGCTGCAAGCCTTGAAGATCAATCTCGCCATTCCTGGCTTCAGGGGAGCGGATTCCCTGGCCATTCCCGGGCATTCGATGATCGAGCCCTTGTGGCGAGGCCGGCTGGAAACCGGCACGATGCTTTTTGCCGATGGCTTGAAGCGGTCGATGTGTAAGACGGATCTGAAGCTTGAACAAGCCCTGCGCCGAGCCGCACGGGCGTTGAGAAAGCGCCTGCGCGCCTGAAAAACAGGGCAAAGCTAGCCTTCGACGCTCTCCAGGTCCCGCAATTTCCTGCGTATGATCTTGCCGGTGGTGGTCATGGGCAACGAGGTGACGAATTCGATTTCCCGCGGATATTCATGGGCCGAAAGACGTTCGCGGACGAAAGTGCGGATATCGTTTTCCAGAGCCGCGCTTTTTTCCGTGCCCGGCTTCAGGACGATGAAGGCCTTGACGATTTCCGTGCGTAGCGGATCCGGTTTGCCGACAGCCGCGGCAAGCGCGATCGACGGATGCTTCAGCAGGCAATCCTCGATCTCGCCGGGGCCGATCCGGTAGCTTGCCGAGGTGATGATGTCGTCGTCGCGGCCAACGAAATGGACATAGCCGTCCTCGTCCATCAGGCCCTGGTCGCCGGTGATCATCCAGTCTCCGATGAACTTCTCCCGCGTCGCCTCCGGCTTCTTCCAGTATTCCAGGAACATTACCGGGTCCGGCCGACGGATGGCGATCTGGCCGAGGGTTTCTGCCGGCAGCTCATTGCCGTCATCATCGACGATCGCAACCTGATGGCCAGGCGTTGCCTTGCCGATGGCGCCAGAGCGGCTGACGCCAAGGGCGGCCGCAGAACCGAGCACCGCGTTACATTCCGTCTGGCCATAGAATTCATTGACGTTGAAGCCGAATTCCGCAGCGAACCAGTCATAGGTTTCCCTACCGAGGGATTCTCCGGCAGAGCCGACGCTGCGCCAGGTGAGGTCGAAGCGCTCGGCCGGACGCTCCACAGCGCGCAGCATCTTCAAAGCCGTCGGCGGAATGAAGGCATTGCGGATCTTCTGTCTTTCAAGCAGATGGAAGGCGAATTCCGGGTCGAACTTGCGAGACGCGTGGCAGACCACCGGCACACCAAGAGACAGAGCCGGAAACAGCGCATTCAGCAAGCCGCCTGCCCAGGCCCAGTCTGCGGGCGTCCAGAGCAAGTCACCTTCACGGCCGAGGAAATTCTGCGAAAGCTCGATGCCGGGCATATGGCCGAGCAGCACCCGGTGGCCATGCAACACGCCCTTGGGCTGCCCCGTGGTGCCGGATGTGTAGATCATTAAAGCCGGATCGTCGGGTGTGGTCGCAAGGGTCCGGTAGGTGTCGGACGCCTTGTCCAGCAGATCGTCAAATCCGAACACGCCGGTTTCCGGTCCGTCGACCGAGATCACCAGATCAAGGCCGGGCAGGTCAGCCCGGATTTCCGCAAGCTTTGCCAGGCCGGCCGTGTCTGTCACCAGAACGCGGGCGCCGGAATCTGAGAGCCGGTAGCGCAGCGCCTCCAGCCCGAACAGGGCTGCCAGAGGCACTGCAATTGCGCCGGTCTTGTAGGCCGCCAGATGTGCGATGGCGGTTTGTGGGATCTGCGGCAGAAGCAGGGCAACCCGGTCGCCGCGATTTAGCCCGAGGCCTTCAAGGGCGTTGGCAAGGCGATTGGCCGCCCTGTTCAGCGCAAGATGGCTCCAGTCCCGGCAGGAGCCGTTCTCGAGAACCTGACGGATCGCGAGGCGCTCCGGGTCTCTTGCAGCCCATTCATCGCTGACGGCTGCGGCCATGTTGTAGGTTGCGGGCCGAGGCCAGCGGAATGTCTCTCTCAGCGCGTCGTAGTTGCCAGTAGGCTGCAGCATTTCAGAGCGTCCGGTGCTTCAATTTTGAGCAGCGGAGTGTAGGGCGGTCATTGCTGCAGCGCAATAGAGCCGAATTCCATCCTTTGAAAGCAGCGATGAAATCCTTAACCGGACTTCTGAAACACGCCGGCAAGTGTGGTTGGAATAAAATCTTGTACTGTCATTATTCCTTATAAATTATCGGTTGTCCGAGTGGGTCAGCCATGCGCGATGGTCCTGAAATCGTTAACGCCTGCCTGCGTGAAACAGGGGCATAACGCCACCATTCCGGTTGGCCTTTGACTGCGATTTTGTGGTGAGAAAATCAGCATCCGGTAGCAACGTATTCACTAATAAATGCGAGGTTTCCTTAACTTATGAGGATCAAAATCCCGCCAGGATAAAAAATAGTCCGGCTGGGGACCTGTAGATCCATGAAGATGTTTGGGCAGTCCGCGCTCGCTCGTGTCGGCGCGCTTTCCGTGAAACTGAAAATCCTTTCTCTAAGCCTTCTGACCGCAATCGGCATGTTGACGATCGGCGGGGTGTTCTGGTGGAGCCAGAACGAGGTGGCCGGAGCCTTCAACAAGCTTGATCAAAGCGCGGGACTGGCGCGCAGCGTTGCTGATCTTTCAGATATTGCGAACGGCATGCGCAACATCGGCAAGGGCTACCTGGCGAGGCCGGAGGAAAAGGATCACGAACTTTTCGAGGCCAAGCTCGGTGAGGCGCATGGAGTTCTGGATGACATCTCCGCCAAGCCAGTTGCTGCAGCCTTCAATGCGGAGATCGCAGACGTTCGCGACACGCTTGACGGGGCGTCGGGCGCCTTTTCGTCGCTCAATACCGTTCAGCGGGAAATCGGCTTCAATTCCGAAACAGGCCTTCGAGCAACGCTCAGCGAAAACGCCGACGAGGTGCTGAAGCGCCTGAAGAAGGAAATGCGCTTCGGTGGCGGTCCGGACTTCGAGAAGATGGTCACCACCATGCTCGATGTTCAGTTGTCGGAAAAGAAATTCATTCTCGACCGCAACGACGTTGCCCTCGGCAACTTCGAGGTGGCTTTCGGTCGGTATGAGCGCCTGTTGAAGAAGGCTTATCTACCGAACGAGATCAAGGAAGACGTCGGCACCAAGATGGCGATCTACCGGGAAGCGTTTGACGCCTATACGGCGGCTGTCGCCGAAAAGGACAAATCGATCGAACTTCTGGAAACGCTGTTCGATCTCGTGCCGCCACGCCTGGAAGCGCTCAACAACGCCGCGCGCGACGCCGAACTGGCAGCCGAGCAGGATCTTGAAACCGTCCGGGCCTACTCGACCCTCGCCGTTGTCAGCGTGATTGCCGCTTTCCTGGTGTCCGGCGTCTTGGCCGGAATGCTCATCGGCCGGTCCATCGCCAATCCGTTGTCGCGTCTCCAGAACGCCATGGAAGAACTGGCGTCCGGGCATGTAGACGTCAATCTGCCTGCCGCCAAAGGCAGTGTTGAAATCGCCGCCATGGCGCGCACCGTTTCCGTTTTTCAGGATAACGCTGTCGAACGGCAGCGCCTCGCGGCCGCATCGGAAGAAGAAAACGCGCAGCGCGATGCCCGTGTGGCCCGTCTGGAATCGCTGATCGCCAATTTCGAGGCAACGGTCGGGCAGGCTCTGGAAAGTCTCGACCGGTCGACCTCTGACCTGACGCAGACCTCTGCCGCCGTCGAAGCCGCGGCGGACGATGTTGCCCAGCAGGCTGACCGGGCCGGCAACGCCGTGCGCGTCGCTGCTGAAAACGTCAACTCGGCCGCATCGGCCAGCGAGGAACTGGCAGCGTCTATCAACGAGATCTCCAACCAGGCGTCAAACTCCACGACGGTGGCCAAGAAAGCGGTTGCCAGCGCGGAAGGCACGTCCCAGACCATGGGGCAACTGTCCCGCGCGGCCGACCGGATCGGCGAAGTCATGGGCCTGATCCGCGACATCGCCAATCAGACCAACCTCCTGGCGCTCAACGCTACCATCGAGGCTGCCCGGGCAGGCGAGGCCGGCAAGGGTTTTGCGGTCGTGGCCGCCGAAGTGAAGCAGCTTGCGGACCAGACCTCGCGTGCGACGGAAGATATCGCCAGCCAGGTGGAGGCAATCCAGATGTCGTCCAGCCATGCGCTTGATGCGATCGATGAGGTGACCGGTATCATCTCCGAAATGGAAGGCCTGGCCTCGGCCGTGGCCTCGGCCGTCATCCAGCAGGATGCCGCGGTTCAGTCCATCGCCAAGAACGTGGTCGATGCCTCGACCCGCTCGCATGAAGGGGCCGAATGCATGACCGCTGTCGGTTCTGCCACCGAACACGCCCGGGCAACCGGCGGCGAGGTCGAGCAGCTGGCAACGTCGCTGTCCGAACAGGCAGCCCTTATCCGCAGCGAGATCTCCAACTTCCTTTCCGGTGTTCGCGCGGCCTGACCGCGCGATAACACGACGAACAAGGCCAGCCTTCCCTCAGGAAGGCTGGTTTTTTGTCTTTCGCGAGGTTGTGGCTGCGGAAAGAATTACTTCTTCGCAAGGGGATGTGCACTTTCCACCAGTTCGCGCAGGCGCTCGTCCAGGACGTGGGTGTAGATCTGCGTCGTGGAAATGTCCGCATGGCCCAGCAACTGCTGCACCACTCTGAGGTCGGCACCGTTCTGCAAAAGGTGGGAAGCGAATGCGTGGCGCAGCACGTGCGGGGAAATCTTGCCGGCATCGAGACCGGCGGCGACGGCAAGGTCCTTCAGGTCTCGTGCAAAATGCTGGCGCGTCAGGTGTCCGCTGTCGCCGTGGGAGGGAAACAGCCACGGGCTTTTTTCGTATGCCCCTTCGGCAGCACGCAGACCGACGTAGTCCTTCATGGCAGCCTGGGCAGCGCGGGACAGCGGCACAAGCCGCTCCTTGCCGCCCTTGCCCCTGATTTCGATCAGGCGAGCGTCCCGGAGCGCAGCGGTAACCGGCAGGGCAACCAGTTCCGAAACGCGCAGGCCGGTCGCATAAAGCACTTCGATAAGTGTGTACATGCGCTGAGTACGCAAGCGTGCCGCCGCGCTTTTCTGAGGCTTTTCGGTTTCCGCCCTGGCGGTTTCGATCAACCTGTCGACGTCTTCCATCGACAGCACCTTGGGCAGGCTCGCGCGCTTTTTCGGGGCGGACAATGTGCGGGTCGGGTCATCTTCCCGGGAGCCTTCCGCGTAAAGGAACTTGTAGAACTGCTTCAGTGCGGACAGGCGTCTTGCCTGCGAGGTCTCGGCAAATCCGCGCCGGTTGAGATCGCCCAGGTAAGCCGAAATGTCTTCGGATTGCGCTGATGCAAGCATCTTTCGGCCGAGGAAGCCTGAAAAATCCTCCAGGTCGCGGCGGTATCCGGCCAGCGTGTTTTCTGCCGCGCCGCGTTCGGCGGCCAGCATTTCGAGGAAGTTTTCAAGATCGAAACCGGTTGCCATTGCGTATGCCTTCGCAAAGGACCTGAAACTTGTCCCGTTGATGACCCGCCATTTGAAAGCGTGTGCTAGCGGCCGAAGCCGTCTTTCTTCACCCTTACCTCGATTTCCCGTTCACGCGGATCGACAAGGTTGGCCAGGGAGTAGATCGCGCCATAACCGAGCGCGCCGAGCAGCAGCAGCACGAGCAACAGGCGGGTCAGGGTCGGCACGTCGGCTGTCTCCAGGTCAGGGCGTCGGTCCGCTCACGGGTAAGCGAATCGGATAGGCGATTGTTTCAACAAGGCGGGGGCGCATGCAAGGCAAAGCAGCAGTCCGGCAGGCGGAGTTCCCCCGTGTCTTTTTTGACGAATATGTTAAAACGCCGCCATGACAGAACACGACAAGGCGCGGTCTTCCGAAGGAGGATCCGCGGAGACAGACGTAAAACCCGTTGATCTGGCCCGCCTGGTAGCTGCCCTGGGGCATCGGTCCATCGTTCTGGTGGGAATCATGGGCTGTGGCAAGTCGACCGTCGGCAAGCGGCTGGCGCACCGGCTGGGCCTTGAATTTGTCGACGCCGATACCGAAATCGAGCGCGCGGCCAACATGAGCGTGGCGGAAATTTTCGCTGAACACGGCGAGCCTTATTTTCGCAGCGGTGAAGAACGGGTGATCGCCCGGCTTCTGCGTGAAGGACCGCAGGTGCTGGCAACGGGCGGCGGCGCTTTCATGAGCGAGGCAACTCGGGCGGAAATCGCCGAGCTTGGACTGTCCATCTGGCTGAAAGTCGATTTCGACACGGTCATGGCACGGGTCCGGCGCAGGTCCACGCGTCCGCTGCTTCAGAACCCCGATCCCGAGGGAACGATGCGCAAGCTGATGGCTGACCGCGAGCCCGTCTATGCCAAGGCGGCGCTGACGGTCACCTCCAAGGACGTTCCGCATGAGGCGGTGGTCGATCAAATCGTCGCCACCCTTGCGGATCACCTGTTCGAATGCGAGGCCACCAGTGCCGCGCAAACATCAATGACCTGAATTTAGAAGCGTGACGGCATGGTAGACACGGTAGTGGCAAAAGCATTGTTGGGCCGGGACGAGAAGATCGTCCGGGTCGATCTTGGCGCGCGCAGTTACGACATCAAGATCGGTCGGGGGCTGCTTGAAGGAGCGGGAGCGGAAATCGCCGCCGTTATGCCCGGCGCTCGTCTTGCGGTCGTTGCCGATGAAACCGTTGCGGGCCTTCATCTGAAGGCTTTTTCGCAGAGCCTCAAGGCCGCCGGTCTGGAGCACACCGCCATCACGGTGCCGGCAGGCGAAAGCACCAAATGCTTCCGCGAATTCGAGCGCCTGTGCGACGAGGTTCTGGCCGCCCGGCTGGAGCGCGGCGATGCGGTCGTCGCCCTTGGTGGTGGTGTCGTCGGTGACCTGACGGGCTTTGTCGCCTCGGCCGTGCGTCGTGGCATGGCCTTCATCCAGGTGCCGACCACGCTTCTTGCCCAGGTCGACAGTTCCGTCGGCGGCAAGACCGGCATCAACTCACGTCATGGCAAGAACCTGATCGGCGCTTTCCACCAGCCCGCCCTGGTGCTCGCCGATACTGCCATTCTGGATACGCTGCCGCTGCGCGACTTCCGCGCCGGTTATGCGGAAGTCGCCAAGTATGGGCTCCTGGGTGATGCGGATTTCTTCGCCTGGCTGGAGACCAACTGGCAGGCGGTCTTTGCAGGTGGCGCGGAGCGGGACGAGGCCGTCGCAAGGTCCTGTCAGGCAAAGGCGGATGTGGTTGCTGCCGACGAGCTGGAATCCGGCCGCAGGGCGCTGCTCAACCTGGGTCACACGTTCGGCCACGCGCTTGAATCGGCGGCCGCCTACGAGACCGAGCGTCTGGTCCATGGCGAAGGCGTTTCCATCGGCATGATGCTGGCACATGAATTTTCTCAGCGCCTCGGCCTGATCGGCGAGGACACCGTCGAACGTGTCCACAAGCATCTGAGCGATGTCGGCCTGCCAGTGCGAGTGCAGGACATCCCTGGTCAGCTACCGCCGGCTGAAACGCTCATGGATATCATCGCACAGGACAAGAAGGTCAACCGGGGGGCGCTGACCTTCATTCTGACGCGCGGTATCGGCGAAGCCTTTGTCGAAAAAGGCGTCGATCCCGCACTGGTCTCTGACTTCCTGAAGGAGAAACTCGAGGCATGACGGAAACGGCTCTCTGGCTGGCGATTGTCGCCATCTTCGTTCTCCTGTTCCTGTCCGGCTTCTTTTCCGGTTCGGAAACGGCGCTCACCGCCGCATCGCGCGCGCGCATGCACCAGATGGAAAAAACCGGCGACTGGCGCGCCCGGGTGGTCAGCCTGCTGATCGCCAACCGGGAACGTCTGATCGGCGCCTTGTTGCTGGGCAACAACCTGGTCAACATTCTGGCGTCGGCTCTGGCAACCAGTGTGTTCCTGTCCCTGTTCGGCGACGCTGGCGTTGCGCTTGCCACCCTGGTGATGACCGCCCTCGTTCTGGTTTTTGCCGAAGTGCTGCCGAAGACCTGGGCCATTTCGAATCCGGAGCGGTTTGCGCTGGCGGTGGCGCCGATCGTGCGCTTCGTGGTGGCCGTGTTCGGTCCGATCGTGGTCGGGGTGGAGTGGATTGTCCGCAACATCCTGAAGCTGGTTGGCGTCAATATCGGCGACGACACCTCGATCCTGTCGCCGCATGAGGAACTGCGCGGCGCCGTCGATCTGCAGCATATCGAAGGTGGCCTGGAAAAGGGTGAGCGCGACCGCCTCGGCGGTTTGCTCGACCTGGCGGAACTGGAAGTCTCGGACGTGATGGTTCACCGCACCAACATGGTGGCGCTGAATGCGGACGATGCGCCGGACAAGCTGGTGAACGCGGCTCTGGCATCGCCCTATACCCGCCTGCCGCTCTGGCGCGGGGAGAGCGACAATTTCGTCGGCGTGCTGCATGCCAAGGATCTGCTGCGTGCGTTGCAGGCTGCCGGTGGCGATGCTGCGAAGATCAACGTTCTGGATATCGCTGCCCCGGCCTGGTTCGTTCCCGACACGACCTCGCTTCAGGATCAGCTCAATGCATTCCTGCGCCACAAGTCCCATTTCGCGCTCGTGGTTGACGAGTATGGCGAGGTGATGGGCCTGGTCACGCTGGAAGACATTCTGGAAGAAATCGTCGGCGAGATCGCCGATGAGCACGACGTGGAGCTGGAAGGCCTGCGGCCGCAAGCTGATGGCTCGGTGATTGTCGACGGCTCGGTGCCGATTCGCGACCTCAACCGCGCTGCCGACTGGAGCCTGCCGGACGACGAGGCGACAACGATCGCCGGTCTGGTCATTCACGAAGCGCGGATGATTCCGGACGAGCGCCAGATCTTCACCTTCCACGGCTTCCGCTTCACGGTGCTGCGGCGGGAGAAGAACCGCATCACGCGGCTGCGCATCATGCCGCTTGGCCAGATACCCGGCGTCAAGATGCCGGCCGGAGCTGCCCAGGCCGTTGCGGGAGCGGCTGCGAAAGCAGGCGGTTAAGCAAGGCGCTTGATCGTTGAGCGAGTTAAGGGGCGCGTGTTGTCTTCAGCTGTGCTTGTGGATGCTTGCATCTGTTAACTTATAGAGTGCGTAAGAAAACAAATCTCAGTATTGCTCTGCTAAGTGCGGCGTATATAAGTAGAATTAAAGAAAAAAATATGCTGGCTAGAGCGATATTGGTGAACTCGAAAAGAGTAAGAAGCTCTGTTATTGCCGCCAATACGATCAGGGTAGATAGAAACAACACGCAGCAGCGCAAGAGATAGTTCCTTGAAATCGCTCTAAGGGTTGTTTTGACGATGAAATATCTTTTCACGTTTCCGAAAATCAGAAACAGGCTGAAAGTTGCGGCGAGTGATAAGCATCCGTAGTGTAAAAGTATTTCGTTAAATGTGAACGGTAGATCGTAGATCAGCATTGATGCCGAATATACTAAAAATAAACATATAACTACCGTGAGGCAGCTTATGTAATTTGCTGTTTGTCTTAGTTCATCCATCGGGAATATTAAACGAATCTCATTCTGGGCGTTGAACTTCGATCGCTAAAGCGTGCACGGTGGTCGCCAGTTCATGGGAGAGCGTCTCGTTGATCGCTCGATGTTGTGCAACCCGGTTCATGCCTTCGAAAGCGGCTGCGGCGATCTGTACCCGGAAGTGGGTTTCGCCGCCCTCGCGCCAGCCACCGTGGCCCCTGTGCTTTTCCGACTCGTCGATGACGTTCAGAAAAGACGGCGAGAAGGCTGCGGAGAGTTTGTCGGTGATCGTCTGCTTTGTGCTCATGTGTCTCACTTGGCGTAGCTGTTTTCGAAGTTCAAGTCTTTCGTGGTCCGGCCCTGCCTGATACAGTGCCGGGCTCTTCGACTTTCGAAATCCGGTGCGGGGAAATTAACTTTGGATACCGGGACAATGCAACGGCCTGCGGCTTGCCCGTCGGCCCTCACACTTCAATATTTCGGCGCATGAAACTGGACTCAAAACTCTTCGACAGCATCCGTGTGAAACCGGACAAGGAACGGGTGGAACAGGACCGCCATCCTTCGTGCGACCATCCGGGTTGCAAGCGGCCAGGCACGCACCGGGCGCCGAAAGGGCGTGACCGGGAGGGGCAGTATTTCAATTTCTGCGTCGACCATGTGCGCGAATACAACAAGTCCTACAACTATTTTACAGGTATGGGCGACGACGACGTGCGCACCTATCAGAAGGACAGTCTGACGGGGCACCGGCCGACCTGGAAAATGGGCGTAAACCGGCAGGCAGCCGAGGGGCCGGACGGGTTCGACGCCCGCTCCAGCATGCGCTCCAATGCGCAGCGGCGCACCGAGCAAGTTCGGCGTCCGCGCGAAAGAAAGCTACTAACGCTTGAAAAACGTTCCCTGGATGTGCTCAATCTGCCTTACACAGCCCGTGGCGCCGAAATCAAAGCGCGCTATAAGGAGCTTGTTAAATTGAACCATCCGGATGCCAATGGCGGTGACAGGTCTTCCGAAGACCGCCTGCGGGAAATCATTCAGGCGTATAACGTTCTGAAAAAAGCCGGTTTCCTTTAGAGCCTGCAGGGTCCTGCCGGCTTTTCCCAAACGACCCTTCCCGAACTTCCGGGACTGCGGAGGACTGATGACTGAGACGACGACTGCGGCCATGGCCATGCCGGACACTGAAATTTCCGTAGAAGAGGTTTTCGGTTTCAAGTCCGACCTCAAGGTACCTGCATTTTCCGCGCCGTCAGAACATGTGCCCGAGCGTGACGAAGACTACCTGTTCGACCGCGCGACCACGTTGGCGATCCTGGCGGGTTTTGCTCATAACCGGCGCGTGATGGTGACCGGGTATCACGGTACCGGTAAATCGACCCACATCGAGCAGGTGGCGTCGCGTCTCAACTGGCCGTGTATTCGCGTCAACCTGGACAGCCATATTTCCCGTATCGATCTGGTCGGCAAGGACGCGATCGTGATCAAGGACGGCAAGCAGGTCACCGAGTTTCGCGACGGGATCCTGCCCTGGGCCTATCAGCACAATGTCGCGCTGGTCTTCGACGAATACGACGCCGGCCGTCCGGACGTGATGTTCGTGATCCAGCGTATTCTGGAATCTTCCGGCCGCCTGACGCTGCTCGACCAGAGCCGGGTCATCCGTCCGCATGCCGCCTTCCGGCTGTTCGCCACCGCCAACACGGTTGGTCTCGGCGATACCTCAGGTCTTTATCACGGCACACAGCAGATCAACCAGGCGCAGATGGACCGTTGGTCGATCGTCACCACGCTGAACTACCTGCCGCATGACAACGAGGTGGATATCGTTCTGTCGAAGGCCAAGCACTTCCAGTCGGACGAAGGCCGCAATACCGTTTCCAAGATGGTACGCCTGGCGGACATGACCCGGAACGCCTTCATCAACGGCGACCTGTCCACGGTCATGAGCCCGCGTACGGTCATTACCTGGGCGGAAAATGCCCAGATATTCGGCGATGTCGGCTTTTCCTTCCGCCTGACCTTCCTCAACAAGTGCGACGACATGGAACAGTCCCTGGTGGCAGAGTTCTATCAGCGCTGCTTCGGTGAAGATCTGCCGGAATCCTCCGTCAACGTAGTCATGAGCTGAGGTCCCGATGGCACCGCGGCCGGGTCACAATTCCCTTCCGGGCAACAAGCCCGCACCGAGCACCGAGCCATTCAAGCAATCGGTGTCCGGTACCATGCGGGCGATTTCCGGAGAACCGGAACTGGAAGTCATCTTTTCCGGTGACCGGCCCGGTCTCAGCGGCATGTCCGCGCGCTTGCCCGAGCCTTCGCGCAAGATCAACGCGCGCGAGATCGCGATCACCCGTGGCCTGTCGGACAGCATCGCCCTGCGCATTGCCTGCCACGACAAGGCTGTTCATTCCAAGAACATGCCGCAGGGCCCGGACGCGCGGGCGATTTTCGAAGCGGTCGAACAGGCCCGCTGCGAAGCCGTTGGCGCACGTCGGATGCAAGGGGTTGCCGACAACCTGTCTGTGATGCTGGACGACCGGTTCCGCAAGTCCGGTGCGCCGGATATCTCCAGCCGGGAAGAAGCGCCGCTGCAGGATGCCCTGTCCCTGCTGGTGCGTGAACGCCTGACCGGTGCGAAGCCGCCGGAAAGCGCGACCAAGCTCGTCGACATGTGGCGTGGCTGGATCGAGGACAAGGCCGGTGCCGACCTTGACAGGCTGGAAGCCGAAGTCGAGGACCAGAATTCTTTCGCGGCCCGTCTGCGGGACGTCCTGAAATCGCTCGACATGGGCGATGAGCTTGGCGATCACGACCAGGACATGGACCCGGAAGAAAACGAGGACCAGGGCAACAACGACGAAGCTGAATCGGGCGACGACAGCGAAGAAGATTCCGGCGAACAGGAAGCCTCTCCGCAGGAGATGGAACTTTCCGGCGAAGAGCAGGAAAGCGGCGATACGGAAGCTGCCGAAGCCGATATGGAAGACTTCGCCGATCAGGACATGTCTGAGGATACCGAGGAACCGGGCGAAAGCGACCGACCCGATACGCCGTTTTCCAACCGGCCGGAATCCGACTACCGGGTGTTCACCACCCAGTTTGACGAGACGATTACCGCTGAAGAACTTTGCGACATGGCGGAGCTCGATCGTCTGCGCGGGTTCCTGGACAAGCAGTTGACCCACCTGCAAGGGGCCGTGGCGCGCCTTGCCAACCGGTTGCAGCGCAAGCTGATGGCGCAGCAGAACCGGGCCTGGGACTTCGACCTTGAAGAAGGGCTTCTGGACACCGCCAGACTGACCCGTGCCGTAACCGATCCGATGGCCCCGCTTGCCTTCAAGCAGGAGCGGGACACCAATTTCCGCGACACGGTCGTGACGCTGCTTCTGGACAACTCGGGCTCCATGCGCGGGCGTCCGATCACCGTTGCCGCCACTTGTGCCGACATTCTGGCGCGCACGCTGGAGCGCTGCGGCGTGAAGGTCGAGATCCTCGGCTTCACCACCAAGGCCTGGAAAGGCGGCCAGTCGCGGGAGAGCTGGATCGGTGCGGGCAAGCCGCCGACACCTGGCCGGCTCAACGATCTGCGCCACATCATCTACAAGTCCGCGGATGCGCCCTGGCGCCGGGCCCGGCGCAACCTCGGCCTGATGATGCGCGAGGGCCTTTTGAAGGAAAACATCGACGGCGAAGCCCTGCTGTGGGCTCATGACCGGCTGATGGCGCGGCCCGAACAACGTCGCATCCTGATGATGATTTCCGACGGCGCGCCGGTGGACGACACCACGCTTTCGGTCAACCCGGGCAACTATCTGGAGCGCCACCTGCGCTACGTCATCGAGGAAATCGAGACCCGGTCACCGGTCGAGCTGATCGCCATCGGTATCGGACACGACGTCACGCGCTACTACCGACGGGCGGTCACCATTGTCGATGCCGAAGAACTTGCGGGTGCCATGACAGACCAGCTTGCCAACCTTTTCGACGACGAGGTGGACACCTCCTTCAACACGCGTGGCCGCCGTCGCCGCGCGGGTCATCGTTAGTCGGCAGGATCTGGAAAACATGGGAGCAGAAAGGCGTCTTTCGGCAGGCAGCTTCGCGCTGGCTGCCGTCTTTCTCTCCACTTTCTGGTTTGCTGCGCCCGCCGCCGCCGGGGCGCCGGAGCTGCTTTCGGACGCACAGCCGGTCAAGGCCCGTACCCGGTCCATCGACACATTCCGCATAGGGCTTGCCGATACGACCTTCGGCAAGCTGACTTTTCTTGGCGGTCTGGAGCTGATAGCCGCGGACCGCAAGGTCGGCGGGCTTTCCGGTCTGATCAGTCTGGACGGGGGAAGCGCGTTTCTGGCGGTCACCGACAACGGGCATTGGGTCAGTGGCCGAATCGTGCAGACAGCGGATGGCAAGCCGACGGAGATCGAAGACTTGCGGTTCGCGCCGCTTTTGGGTGCCGATGGCAAAACGCTCGATGCACGCTGGGGTCATGATACCGAGGCACTGACGCTGTCGGGCTCCGGTCTTTATGTCACTGCTGAAACCCGCAACGCCATCTACCGATATCCGTGGCCGATTTCGACCGGCAAGGAAAGGATGATCGGTGAAGTCGCGCTGCCGCAGGATATTCGCGATCTGCCGCGCAACACCGGTCTGGAAGCTCTGGCGGCCGGGCCGGAGGACGGCCCGTTGGCCGGCAAGCTCGTGGCTGTCGCGGAATCAGCGCCAAGCGACCTGCATGATCTGTCTGGCTTCATCATCGGTCCGGACGGCACGGAACGTTTCACCATCCGCCGGTATGAGCGCTTCGATGCGACGGATGCGGCGTTTCTGCCCGGCGGCGACATGATTCTGGTGGAGCGCCGCTTCAGCCTGCGTGATCTGATCGGCCTGCGGCTGCGGCGGTTCAAAGGAGCCGACATTGCTGCCGGAGCCGTTCTGGAAGGCGAGTTGCTGCTGGAGGCCGACTTCAACTCCCAGATCGACAACATGGAAGCTCTGGGTATTCACACCAATGAAAACGGTGAAACAATCCTGACGCTTGTCTCCGACAACAACCGTTCGATCCTGCAGAGGACCTTGTTCCTGAGGTTTCGGCTGGAAGATTGAGGCGCGGGAGCACTTCTGCCCGGCAAGTCGATCCCCGGACGACCAACCCCGCCTTTGTCGCGCCTGATGCCTAGGCGGCAGTTCCCTTCGGCATGGCCTGAAACAGGCCGAGCACGATGCGGTAAGGGGCGAGCAGGGCGACGGCAACCAGCATCTTGACCAGGAAGTCTCCCACGGCCAGCGACACCCACAGCAGCGCCTGGGTATCGTCGCTGATGCCCAGGAAGGGCACCGGGAAGGCGAGCGAGCTGTCGTCCATCCCGAACAGGCCGTCGATGAAGGCGAAGCTGGCGGAAAAGGCGATGCCGAAGAACAGGAGCGTGTCGATTACCGAGCCGATGAAGGAAGAGGTGATCGGCGCTTTCCACCAGGCCAGCTTTCGCATGCGGTCGAATATCGTCACGTCCAGCAATTGCGCGACCAGGAACGCGGTGCCGGAGGCGATGGCAATGCGGGGCGTCGCCAGCCAGATTGACAGGACCACGGCAATCAGGAAGCCGGCAATCACAACCTTACGTGCGGCGGTCGGGCCGAAGCGGCGGTTGGTGAGATCGGTCACCAGGAAGGCGACCGGGTAGGTGAACGCACCCCAGGTGAGCGTATCGGCAAGATTGACACCGCCGATGAAATGCTCGACCGGGAACTGGACCAGAAAGTTGGATGCAACGACAACGGCCGCCATCGCCAGAATGGCGACAACGTGATGGCTCGCGGAGAAGGTCCGGGTTTCGGTCATGTGTTCACCTCATAACGACAGACGCCCAACCGATATCGATTGGGCGTCCTGAAAAGGTTCTTTGCAAGTATGCGAGCTGCCTGCTGCCGGAGCGAGCCGTGCAGGCGCTTCAGGCCTTAAGCGGCAGCGGCTTCAGCCTGCTTGCGCTTGATGTCGACCTTGATCTTGCGAGCAGCGTCGGACAGGTCCGCGTCGCTTGCCTTCATCAGGTATGCGTCCAGACCACCGCGGTGTTCGACGGAGCGCAGTGCGTGTGCGCAGACCTTCAGCTTGAAGGTTTCGCCGAGCGTGTCGCTGATGAGGGACACGTTGCACAGGTTCGGCAGGAACCGGCGGCGGGACTTGTTGTTAGCGTGGGAGACGTTGTTGCCCGTCATCACATCTTTGCCGGAGAGTTCGCAACGGCGTGCCATGATATCACCTTTTGTTTTCGTGGCTGGGCCGTTACTTTGAACCCAGCAAGTCCAACCGGAACCGGCGCGGACCTGAGGCCCGGCGACATCGTCTCCGGCATTTCTCGGAAAAAGTTGCCCCGCTATAATGGGAGTGAAGGCCAACGTCAAGACATCTCCGCCGCTTTGCGGAGATTCACTGCTTTTATTTGCAGGACGCCCGGCTGTTAACCAGTGAGTTACCATAATTTAGAATGATTGGGGTCGTTCATCGAGCGGGATTTATGGTATCTTTCCGTCGCGGAACACTCATGGCGCGGGGGCGCAATTCGCTGCCAGACGGCAGTCCGGAGGTTTTGAAGTGTTTGGTTTGATGTCTCTCGGGCGGCTGGTCGCCCTGCCAATGCTTGCTGCGGCGCTGCTGACGACACCGGCGGAAGCCAAGAAAAACAGCGTCGGCGGCCTTTACAATATTTCGATTGCCGGCTTCAAGGTCGGGCGCGGAACGCTGTCGCTCGTCATGCAGGGCAATGCCTATTCGGCCAAGGTCAGTCTGGAGCCGGCAGGTATCGGCACGCTGTTCACCACCGGCAAGGGTGGGGCGGAAGCATCCGGCTGGATGGTCGGATCGCGCGTCGTGCCGTCGAAATACAGGATGGCGTCGCACGCCTCCAATCTCGATTTCTACGTCAACCTGAGCCAGGGCTCCGGGTCCATCCGTTCAATGGAAGTCGCGCCGCAGTTCAAGCCTAATCCGGAGCGGATCAAGGTGACGGATCGGCATACGCGCAATGCGATCGATCCGCTGAGCGCCGCTCTGATGCCGGTCGGCCGTGCCAAGGACAGTCTCGGGCCGAAGGCCTGTTCGCGTCGTCTGCCGGTGTTCGACGGCTGGACACGGTTCGATATCAAGCTGAGCTATTCCGGCACGAAGGAAGTCTCGGGCCACGGCTATGACGGCCAGGTCGTTGTTTGCAAGGCCCGCTGGGTACCTGTCGCCGGGCACCGCCCGTCCAAGGATTCGGTCAAATACATGGCTCAGGCCAACATGGAAGTGTGGGTTGCGCCGATGGGCCGTGACAACGTGCTCGTCCCCTACCGGATTTCCATAGACACCAAGAACGGCCGCCTGATCGTGGAAGCAGACAAGCTCAAGATCGACGGTGCCGGCAGCGATCAGGCATCCGTCGACTGATCACCGACCCT
This sequence comes from Roseibium algicola, assembly GCF_001999245.1. Lineage (NCBI taxonomy): Bacteria > Pseudomonadati > Pseudomonadota > Alphaproteobacteria > Hyphomicrobiales > Stappiaceae > Roseibium > Roseibium algicola. The sequence goes on from NZ_CP019630.1 coordinate 2,992,212, forward strand.
TCTTCGGCCCTTTCCGGCAAAAATCCGGGAAGGGTTTCCCAGGCGCGACAGGCTTTCAATCCCTGTTTGCCGGCACACCGAGACTTGCGCCCACTTGCGTCTCTTGATACAGCCCTCCAACTATGCGTTCAGGCACGCTTGCGTTGCCTGGAGCATCTTGCGTTGTTCAGACGCGGCAAAGATGCTTGAACGTCTTTGAAATGATCGACATTCGGGTGGCTGGTCGCTTTCGGCTGGTAATCCTTCGATCTTGTGACAGAATTTCCGGAGCGGCCGCCGGACGTAAGGCGGTGCCGGCTTGTTTCAGGTAACCGAGTAAATGCACAGCTATTTGGAATTCGAAAAGCCCGTTGCAGACATTGAAGGCAAGATCCAGGAGCTGCGCGCTCTGGCCGGGGAAGATGGCGAAGCCGTCAATGTCGACAGTGAAATCGACCGGCTGAAAACGAAATCCTCGCAAACGCTGCAGGACCTCTACGCCAAACTGACGCCCTGGCAGAAAACGCTCGTTGCCCGCCATCCCGATCGCCCGCATGCCGTTGCTTATATCGCCGGTCTGATCGAAGATTTCACGCCGCTTGCCGGTGACAGGAAGTTTGCCGAAGATGCAGCGCTGATCGCCGGTATCGGTCGTTTTCGCGGTCAGTCGGTGGCTGTTCTGGCTCAGGAAAAAGGCCACGACACCGAAACGCGTCTGAAGCACAACTTCGGCATGGTCCGTCCGGAAGGTTACCGCAAGGCGGTCAGGGTCATGGAAATGGCCGAACGTTTTGGCCTGCCGCTGATCACCTTTGTCGACACCTCCGGCGCCTATCCGGGACGCGGGGCTGAAGAGCGCGGCCAGTCCGAAGCCATCGCCCGCTCGACGGATGTCGGCCTCGGCCTTGGAACGCCGTCCGTTTCCGTCGTCATTGGCGAAGGCGGCTCCGGTGGCGCGATCGCGATCGCGACCGCCAACAAGGTTCTCATGATGGAACACGCGATCTATTCGGTGATTTCACCGGAAGGCGCCGCCTCCATCCTGTGGCGCGACAGCGCCAAGGCGCAGGACGCTGCGACAGCACTGAAGATCACCGCACAGGATCTCAAGCAGCTCGGTGTCATCGACGACATCATCAAGGAGCCTGTCGGCGGTGCGCACCGTGCACGTGAAATCGTTATCGACAACGCGGGCAAGGCGATCGAATCTGCGCTGAAAGAGTTGGCGGGCCTGTCGCCGGATGAAATACGCAAGCAGCGGCGCGAAAAATTCATCGCTATCGGCAGAACCCTGAGCTAGGTCTTCCGGTTGCCGGGTTCGGCAATATCGCCACGCTGGTAACCGCGCTGTTCACCAAACTGCTGTATTTCGGAAAAAAACGATGCAAGGCCGCCGTAAAAGCGGCCTTTTTGCCATCCTGTGGCCAGAATTTGCCGTCATTCAGGCGAAGTTGGGACGCGCAAGATGACGCTTGGGCAAGTTTTTGTTCCTATCACCATAATTTTGGTCGCAGGCACAATCCGGTTTCAGTAACTTATCGTCAACCATCATTCCCTAGCCTTTGCGCGGGGGCGAGGACGCAGGAAATGCGGCAAGGCAGTTCGTTCGCCTTTGTCGGTTTCCGCTTAGTTTGGGACAGTATCATGGTCTTTCGGCGCCTTATGAACACGCCAGCCGGCCTTCTTCTTGGCAACAGCGGCCTGAGTGGCCGCAAGGCAGCCCGTCTTGGTGCGGCGCTGATGATTGCCGGTGTGCTGGCGGCTTGCCAGGCAGACGAATTTACTGCAGGCCCCAACAAGGCGCAGCAGCCTGTCAGCGCGTCGATCAAGCGCAAGATGAACGATCTCAACATGAGCTCGACCTCGCCGATCATGATCCGGATCTTCAAGGAAGAAAGTGCTCTGGAAGTCTGGAAACAGACCCGCACGGGCAAATACCAGCTTCTGGACGAGTTCGAGATCTGCAAATGGTCCGGCAAGCTCGGCCCGAAGTTCAAGGAAGGCGACCGTCAGGCCCCGGAAGGCTTCTACGAGATCACGCCTGCCCTGATGAACCCGAATTCCAGTTATCACCTGGCTTTCAACCTCGGTTACCCGAATTCCTATGACCGCTCCCACGGCCGCACCGGCTCGCATCTGATGGTGCATGGCGCCTGTTCGTCCCGTGGCTGCTACGCGATGACGGACGAGCAGGTCCAGGACATCTACGCGCTTGCCCGCGACAGCTTCAAGGGTGGTCAGCGCTCCTTCCAGGTCCAGGCCTTTCCCTTCCGCATGACGCCGGAAAACATGGCTCGCCACCGCGACAGCGAGCACATGGAATTCTGGAAAATGCTGAAGACCGGCTACGACCATTTCGAGATCACGCAGACCCCGCCGCAGATTTCCGTCTGCGAGAAGAAATACGTGTTCGATGCCACCACGCTGGTGGAAGGCGTACCCTTCCGGGCCAGCGCCAAATGCCCCGACTATCAGGTGAGCCCGAGCATCGCGACGGCAGTTGCCTCCAAGCAGCGCCGCGACAACGAGAAATACCAGCAGCTTGCTGCCCGCTTCGATGCTCGTGACGAGCGCCAGAAGCGCTGGGAAGAGCGCTCCAACCGGCTTGCCGAAGCGCTTGGCGGTGGTGAGGACGACACCAACCCGGCTGTTGCCACGGCCGAGACGGCTGCGCCTGACGTACAGCCCGCCGCCGAAACGGCGACGCCTGCAGTTCCTGCAGAAGCGGCTCCGGCAGCACAGCGGCGTCCGGGCTCGGCGGTCGAGACCGCCTTTGCCCCGCAGGACCAGTCGGGCGGCGGCTCTGTCGGAAGCTTCTTCAAGCGTTGGGTACCCTTCGGTCCGAAAGCTTCGGAAGAAGGCGCTGGTGTTGGTCCGATCGAAACCGAAGTGGTTCCGGATACCAAGCCGAACTGATCGGGCCCTGTCCCGGCTTCAGCCTCATACCCGGTCTTCAGCTCCATGGAGATCCCGCCCCCCGGATGATGTCCACATCCAGAGGATTGCAAAGTCCTCAGGATGTGGAGGGAAGGCGATCCGAACTGCGTGACGGTGGAGTGAGCAGATCTTGCGTGATGTGGGAAGCTCGCGGCGCAAGCCCGCCGGCACAGCCTGCCTCAACGGACGTTATTTGATCGCGGTGATGGCGGCCCATTGGGTCGGTTTGCGGTCATAGCCACTTCCCAACCAGGTTTCTGTTTCCAGGATGCGCCAGGTTGCCGCTTCTCGCCAGATCGCAGTCAGTTCGTCCTGAGGCAGAAGATTGTAGTAGCGACCAAACGCGTCTGTGCCTTCGTTGGTGCCAACCTTGAAACTGGCCCAAACGACCCCGTTCTCGTGTAGCGCCCGATGAATTCTCTCAACCACATCGCCGAGGTCGGCTCTTGGAGCGTGTGTCAGTGCGGCGCAGGCATAGACGCCGTCATAAACCTCAACCGCATCAAGCTCGTTAAACAACATGGTCCGAACCGGCTGGCCTAACCGTTGCGCAGCTATCGCAGCGAGTTCGGACGAGCCATCCGTGGCATCCAGGACGAAGCCGGACTTGAGTATGGCCTCGGCGTCCACACCGCCTCCGGTTCCCAGTTCCAGAATTCTGCCCTTTGCTTTGCATCGCTCCAGGAAGGCAGGCAATCTGGGATTAGGCGTCTCCTTGTCGGCAACATATTCCTTGGCAGTGGTGTTGTAAAAATTCACTGTTTCGCTGGTCATTGATGACGCTCGCCCCTCCCCATTGGGTTCAATTTCAAATTCGCATAACTTGAAGTTGTGGCGGCTGTTTGCGGCGCAAAGTTGGCCTGAAAGGGCTGTCGTTGAAGAAGGAACCTATCGTGCCGGGATTTGAGCGGAGCATTCCTGGCGGGAGCGCTTGCTCTGGTCGAGAAGGTGGGCAGATCTCGGGATCCTCGACACCTGTCAGGACGGCAGCAAGCCCTTTGCTTCAAGCGTCATTCTTGTGGCTTCGTTGAGATCATATTTGCCGAGATCTTCGGGAAGGACCCATGCGAAGTCCTCGAACTCTTCGTTGATGGAAACGTTGCGGTTCGCCGCCTTGCAATCAAATATGAGATAAATCATGTAAATCTGCTCGGACGTGCCGTCCGGGTAGGTCTTTGTCCGGACATCGTCGCGAAACGTCCAGGGTTGGACGTCCTCAATCGTCAGGTCGGATCCCAGTTCTTCCGAGATTTCTCGAAGCAGCCCTTCTGTCATCCGCTCACCCTGTTCCAGACCGCCACCCGAAAGTGCCCATTGTCCGGGAAAGACACCCCGGTCGCTTGGCATCTTGCACAGAAGGTACGCGCCTTCGTTTTCGATCAAAGGGCAAACAATAATTCTCTGACGCATGTCTTTCTCGATCTAACTGATTTTACGAGGAAACTTCCGGCTACGATCCGCGGCAACGGCGGCATTCGTCGCAACAAGGTGGCAGTCTCCTGAACCCTTGAAAGGTTCAGGGGGCGATGGACGGGTTGTTTGCGATGGAGTGTCGATCGGTGTTTTGAAAGACAAAAGCTACCGCGTCGATCACGTGCTTGTCTTTTACTGCAGCGGCGGCAATCCCCTTGAAATGCCTTCCTGCAGCACGGCCGGGTCGTAGGCCTTTCGCGAGAAAACCTCGCGCACCAGAGGTTCGAAGCTTTCCAGCGTGTCCATTTCAAAATCGGGATCGAAGGAGGACTGGTCCCAGCGCTCGCAGAAATCGGCGCAGGCCTGGAAGTGCATGTGATCCTTGAACTGGTCGCGGGCGTTTTCGTCCCAGCCATAGTGACGGCCGTAATAGAGCATCTGGAAGATGCCGTGATGTTCCACCACCCAGGCAACCTCGTCCCGCACGAAGGGCGGATGACTTCGGCCGAGAATCGGTCGTGGTTCTGCGGGGCCAGCCCGTCGCCGATATCATGCAGAAGCGCGCCGACGATCCAGTCGATGTCCGCTTCTTCCCGACGCGCCCTTGTGGCCGCCTGCAGGCCATGCTGCATGCGGGTGATCTTGTAGCCGGACAGCGTGTCCTCGTTCTGGCGCTTCAGCTCGGACAGGATCCGTTCCGGTGTAAGGGCGTGATAGGGCCGCTCCGCTTCCGCCAGCAGATCGTAGTCTTCCTTGGTGCCGTCTTTCATCTGGGTGAAGGACACGGTTTTCATGGCGCACACTCCTGTTTTGCGGGAGTGTGCGCCAGGACTTCCGATAAAGTCCAGACAGGAAACACCCTGCTTCTGTGAAGGCCTTCTGCCTAGTTTGACGCTGGCGCCGGCAGGTGTGGCAGAACCGCTTCGACAGCCAGGCCGAGTGCCAGCAGGTGCCGGTCGGAATAGGCAGGGCCATCAAGCTCCAGGCCGACAGGCAGGCCGTCCGATGTCAGCCCCGCGGGCAAGGACAGGCCCGGAATTCCGGCGACGGAACCCGGATCGGTGTTGTGGATGAACGTGGGGAAGGTCGGTACGTCTTCTCCGTTCAGCGACACGGTTTCATCGGATCCGGTGATGGGCTGTGCCGGCAGCGGGGTCGTCGGGAAAACCAGCGCGTCCAGCTTGTTGGCTGCAAAGACTTCAGCATATCCGGCCTGGATCAATGGCCGCATGTCGTCCATTGCCTCCCGGTAAACTGCATCCGGGATCGCCTGGTTGCCCAGCACCAGATTGTCGAAGACGAATTTGACGTCGGGGCTGGCGACTTCATCGGCTATGTCCTGCAGCCCGAGCCCGGTTTCATGCGTCTCCAGAAAGGCGGCAAGATCCCGTTTCACTTCCCACAGGGCGATCGGGAAACCGGCTTTTCCGGCAAGTTCAAGCTCCGTGCTGATATCGACGGGAACAAGGGTCACGCCGGCGGCCTGCAGCTTGTCCAGGGCTTCCTTGAAGAGACGATCCGTTTCCGGTGAGAGGTTGTCCGTCAGCACGCCTGGAACACCCAGACGGACGGTGCCGAGGTCTGCAGGGTCGAGTGTCGCAGTGCTACCCGTGATCACCGCATCGAGGAGGACCAGGTCGGAAACCGTTCTTGCAATCGGACCAGGTGTGTCGCGTGTCGCGGAAATCGGCACGATACCTTCTGCCGGGTAGCGGCCTGTGGTCGGGCGCAGACCGGAAACACCGTTGAGTGCCGAGGGAATACGCACCGAGCCGCCTGTATCGGTTCCAAGGCCGGCGGGCGCCAGCCTGGCGCCGATCGCAGCGCCGGTGCCGCCACTCGAACCGCCGGCAAAGCGGTCCGGATCATAGGCGTTGGCAACCGCGCCGAAGGCGGCGTTGTTCGAGGTGATGCCGAAAGCAAGTTCGTGAAGATTGGTCTTGCCGAGCAGGATCGCGCCCGCATCGCGCAGTTTCTTCAAGACAGGCGCGTCTTCTGCGGGGACCCATCCTTTCAGGGCAGGCGTCCCACCGGTGGTTGGCAGGCCAGCGGAGGCAATGTTGTCCTTCACGACAATCGGCACGCCGTGCAGCGGTCCGAGGGGGGCACCTGCCTTCACGCTTTCATCGGCGGCAGCAGCGGCTGCAAGCGCGCCTTCGCTGTCGAACGTTATGTAGACATTACCCGGGTCATCGCCGGTTCTGGCGATGAGGGCGTTGACGAGATCCGTGGCTGTCAGCGTCTGCCCGGCTATGGCGCTCGCCGTTTCCGCCGCACTCATGGTGGTGATGTCGTCGGCGGCAAGAGCCGGACCGGCAAAGACGGCTGCGATCGCAGTCAGTCCTGCTGTGAGATGCACTTTCATGTTTGTTCCCCTTCTTGTGCATGAGGGAAACAGCAAACGCCTGTGCCTTTTCCGGCGCATCCTCGAAAATGAGGAGGCGCTTCGTTTATTGGAGAGAAAGTCGCGTGTTGACGCTGGCGAGTAGTTCCGCCCGGCTGGTCACCCCCGATTTTTGAAACACCGCCTTGAGGTGGGAGCGAACGGTCGTGACGGAGATTTCAAGATCGGCCGCAATCTCGCGGTCGCGCTTGCCTTCACTCACCAGGCAAAGCACGTCCTGTTCCCGGCTGGTGAGCCCGTGGTGGCCCGCCCAGGCCGTCAAGCGCAATCGGGGGTCGGCATCGCGCTGTTTGCGTTCTTGTGCCTGCATGTTCGCAAGGGCATGTCCGAAGGACGTGCCGATCGCGTTCAGTATTTCCAGATCGCGCTGCTGGAAGGTTTCCTTGCCGGCACCACGCCAGATGCGCAGGTCGCCCAGATGGCCGGTCGCCGCATAGGCATGGAAGTTCATGCCCTGATGCAGGCCGTCCCGTGCCAGAAAGTCGTTGTAGAATTCGGTGCGCAGGAAGTTTTCCCGGGAAATGACCTGGTCGAGGTGGGTGGCGCGCCGGCACATGCGGAATCTGGGTGTAATCGGATCGCAGTGCTGGAAATGGTGTTGGTAGGCGGCAAGATTGCTCTCGTCCATGTTCAGGAACACGCCGTCCGTGTCGCCGTCGGTCCTTGTCCAGACGTAGGAGGCAAAGTAGTCCGCCTCCAGAAGGTCCAGCAAGCGGGTGCCAAGCTGCAGTCTGAGTTGCCGTGCGTCCTGAATGGCGATCATGTCCTGCATGATCGCGAAGATCAGATTTGTTTCCCGGCCCGAAAGCGTTGTCAGCATGCCAGACCTCCTCTTGCGTCATGGTAGCGAGGAAGAGGAGATCCGTCATCCAAAAGGATCGGGCCGGGTGTCATGCCTATTTCGGCATCAGGGCCCAGTAGTCGAAATCGAGAACCACTTCGGGCAGGTAGTTGTCCTCATGGTCCTGTCCGGGGAAGTCATGGCAGGTCCGGTTCTTGGTGGCGACAAGCCGCAGACGCAGCGCGCCGACGTCCGAGCGGCCGTCGATGTCCGCCTTGTCCAGAACTTCCGACCAGGCATAAACCGTGTCGCCTGCCGCCAGCGGGCCGACGTGGCGGCCGCCGTTGATACCGGCAATATGAAACGCGTTGGCCAGCCCGTTGAACGACAGCGCACGGGCAATGGAGATCACGTGGCCGCCATAGACCAGGCGGTGGCCGAAACGGTTGTGAGCTTCCGTGTGCTGGTTGAAATGCACCTTGGCGGTGTTCTGGTAAAGACGGGTTGCCAGCTGATGCTCGGCTTCCTCCACCGTCATTCCGTCGACATGGTCGATCTTCTCGCCAATCTTGTAATCGTCGAAACGGTACTCGGATCCGGCCAGGTCATTGTCCCAATTGGCGGTGTCGAGCAATGGCACGGCGGTGCCGAGTGACTGCGGGTCGAGCGCTGAGGGAAGTTCCGGCACCACCGGTTCCGGCGCCGGATTGGCGGCAACACGCTTGTTGACCATCACCCAGCGGACATAATCCAGCACCTCGGTGCCGTTTTCGGTGTAGCCGGTCGAGCGCACATAGACGACGCCGGTCTTGCCGTTGGAGTTCTCCTTCTTGCCGATCACCTCGGAGACGGTGGAAATGGTATCACCCGGGAAAACCGGTGCTAGGAACCGGCCGCCCGCATAGCCCAGATTGGCGACGGCATTCAGCGAGATGTCCGGGACTGTCTTGCCGAAGACGATATGAAAGGTCAGCAGGTCGTCGACCGGGGCGTGGGAATAACCCAGGGATTTTGCGAAAGCGTCTGACGACTGAACCGCAAAGCGAGAGCCGTAAAGCGCGGTGTAAAGCGCCTGGTCACCGCTGGTGACGGTGCGCGGCGTTGCGTGGCGGATGACCTGTCCCACCTTGAAGTCTTCGAAGAAATTGCCGCGATTGGTCTTGCTCACCTGTGCCTCCCGGTTCTGATTTGTCGGAGAGGATTAAGCCCGCTGCGGTGCACACAAGCAAGTCAGACGTTTTGCCGATGACCTTGTGAAAGCAAGTCGAGGCTTTGGCATCCCGTGGCAACCCGGGAGCGGTTGCCGGTTGGCAGGGATCGCTCGGCTATTTGCCGGCCGGGTCGGGCAGCGCACCGCAAAAGCCGCCGCTCGGGGCGGTGCCGGAGCCCAGAGCCAGAAGTTTCGGGGCCTTGTAGGGATTGGGCGGTGTCGCAGATGCATCGAGCGCAATCATTGCCGCAAGTCCGGCAAGGGCGATAAAGGCTGTTACCAACCGGGTCATGATCTTGCCTCCAGCTTTAGAAGCGGGCGCAGTTTCACGCCGTAGATCGATCCGGCAAAGGCGGCCGCGAACCAGACCCAGCCGTGCAGGCTGCCGGTCGAGATGCCGGAAAAGAACGCACCGACATTGCAGCCGAAGGCAAGGCGTGAGGAATAGCCCAGCAGAAAGCCCGCGACCATTGCGGCGAGCCAGGCCTGGGCCGACAGCGACTGGATTTTCTGCGACAGGCCGCCGGTGCGCCAGCTGGCGACCAGAAAGGCACCCAGGATGATGCCGATATTGGTGAGGGATGTGTAATCCGTCAGCAGGCTATGGGTCAGGCGCTCGACGGAGGCAGGTGCACTCCAGAAGGCGGATCCGGAAAGATCCGCCCCTGCTGCAGATGCCGCCTTTGCAGCCCAAAGGCCAAGGCCATAGACAACGCCCCAGGGTTGGCCGGCCACGATCAGGTTCAGGATGGCAAGGGCGGCCAGCAGCACAGCTGCAACTATCAGCCGGCGAGGCAGGCGCCGGTTTTCGGGAGCTGCCAGTTTCCAGAGCACTGCGGCGATTGCCGAAAGTCCGAGGAGGGTAATCGCTGAGCCTTGCCAGCCGGACAGGGTCAGAACGGGCAATGCCCCAAGATCTGTCCACCAGATCAGGTGATAGGCCCCGGCAAAGCTGCCGATGGCAAAGAAAGGCAGGGCGACAAGGGAAACCGCGTTGCCGGACCCGGCATTGACCAGGGTGCCGGACCCGCATCCGAGCACGACCTGCATGGCAGCGCCGAAGACGAAGGCTCCCGCGATCATGGCAAAGCCGATTGGGCCCTGTGCGCCGCTCAGCTCGCCCTGGTTTGCGGCAAGCAGGGGAAAGGCCACCAGTGAGACAAGGGCGATCGACAGAAGCTGCGCCCAAAGGCCACCCGGGTCCCGGCGCAGGATCATCGCACGCCAGGGGCCGGCAAAACCGAAGCGCAGGCCTTCCAGCACGATGCCGAAGCCAAGGCCGACAGCAAGCAACAGGCCATACCGGCCACCAACCAGAAGGGCGGTGGCCAGAACGGCTGCAAGGGCGGCCAAAACAAGACCGCCGCGGCGCCAGATTGGCGTCGCAGCGGCGGTATGAATGTCTGCGGCTGTGGTCACGTCAGTTCAGTATCTGGTTTATCAGGTTCTGTACGAGACCCGGTGTGTTGGCCATCTCGTTTCCGGACTGGGAATATTCGACCATGGAGCCCGCGTAAAGCTTTGCGTTTTCCACTCCGGCGACTTCGGACACCGCAAACCAGTGAGCTGCGGCCCAGTGGCCGGTGTTGCAGAAGGAAACCGTATCCTTGCCGTCTTCGACACCAAGCGATGCTTTCAGCGCCGCAAGATCGATGGCGGTGGACATGGCCGGCGAGCCTTCCTTGAAGAACGCTGTGTAGGTGTGGTTGATGGCGGTCGGCAGGGTTCCCGGACGCGAGGCAGCTTCATGCGCTTTCTTGCCATTGAAGAAATCCGCCGGGCGAGCATCTACCAGAAGCGCATTCGACTCGCCTGCAGCGACGGCGGAAACGTCTGCCGTGGTGGCCAGCCAGGTGTCGTCAAAGGTCAGTTCCAGCTCGCTCGGAAAGGCGGATTCGGCCGTTGCGTTGACCGGAAGGCCGGCGGCTTTCCAGGACTCCAGGCCACCGTTCAGGATCGACAGGTCGGTGAAGCCGGTGGATTTCAAGGTCCAGTAGACACGCGCGGCGGAACCGAAGTCCGTATCGGTCTTGCCTTCGGACAGGATCACGATTGGCGTATCCTGCTCCAGGCCGAGTTCTTCCAGTTCGGCTTCCAGCTTTTCAACATCCACAAGGCCACCGGGGTTTTCCGCCGGTCCGCGGAACATGCGATAGGGCGCAAACAGCGCGCCGTCTGCATGGCCTTTCTCATATCCCTCGTTGCGGATGTCCAGAAGCACCGGCTCCACGGTGTCCAGCGACGCGGACAGCTCGGCAGCTTCCACCAGCGGGCCGAAGCTTGCGGCGGTGGCGGATGTGGCGAGGCTTGCGGTCATCGCCAGTGCGAGAGCGAAATGTTTCATTGGTTCAGCCTTCCTTGTGCGCGGTTGCCCTGAGGCCAGGCGCTTCAATTCTCAGGCGGAATTGTAAGGAATTCCCGGTCGGGAGGCGTGGGATGGCGTTTCAATTTCCGTCACCGGACTGACAATTTAAACCAAGGCGGACATGCGCCGTGGCAATTGGTTGCGGCAAAGGTTTGAAGACGGCCTCAAGCCTTTGGGTCTGCCGGCGAAACAGATGGGCCCTGAAAACCGGAGAAGGGAAACCAAAACCTCATTCTGAGGAAGCGCGAAGCGCTGTCTCGAAGAATGGGCGGCAGTTTTCGGAGCAAGTACCCATCCTTCGAGACGCCGCTGACGCGGTTCCTCAGGACGAGGTGCAATGGATACTGGCCCTCAGTAAAAAGCCCGGGACATTGCCCGGGCTTTTCTGGTTCGTTTAATCGGGCTTATGCCGATTCCTTGTTCGCCGCACGTTCCGCGCGCTTGCGCTCATGCGGGTCGAGGACGGCCTTGCGCAGGCGGATGGAGTCCGGTGTGACTTCCACCAGCTCGTCGTCTGCGATGTAGGAAAGCGCTGCTTCCAGCGTCAGCTTCTTCGGCGTGGTCAGCTTGACAGCGTCGTCCTTGCCGGCGGAGCGGATGTTGGTGAGCTGCTTGCCCTTCAGCACGTTCACTTCCAGGTCGTTGCCGCGGGTGTGTTCGCCGATGATCATGCCCGGATAAACCTTGGTGCCCGGATCGATCATCATCGGGCCGCGGTCTTCCAGGTTGAACAGGGCATAGGCAACTGCTTCACCGGTGCCGTTGGACAGCAGCACGCCGGTGTGACGGCCCTGGATCGGACCCCGGTGCGGCTCATAGCCATGGAACAGACGGTTGAAGATCGCCGTGCCGCGGGTGTCGGACAGCAGTTCGGACTGGTAACCGATGAGGCCGCGGGTCGGAGCGTGGAACACCAGACGGGTGCGGCCACCGCCGGACGGCTTCATTTCCAGAAGGTCGGCCTTGCGTTCCTGCAGCTTCTGAACCACGACGCCGGAATGTTCTTCATCAACGTCGATGATGACTTCCTCGATCGGCTCCAGGCGGTTGCCGGCATCGTCATACTGATAGACGACGCGCGGGCGGCCAACACCAAGCTCGAAGCCTTCACGGCGCATGTTCTCGATCAGGATCGCCAGAAGAAGTTCGCCGCGACCGGAGACGACAAATGCGTCCGGCTCGTCGGTGTCTTCCACCTTCAGGGCGACGTTGCCTTCTGCTTCCTTCTTCAGGCGGTCGCGAATGACGCGGGACTGAACCTTGGAGCCTTCGGTGCCGGCCAGCGGGCTGTCGTTGACGCGGAAGGTCATGGACAGCGTCGGCGGATCGATCGGCTGAGCCTGCAGGGATTCATTGACCGACGGGGCGCACAGCGTGTCGGCAACGGTTGCCTTGGTCAGGCCCGCGATGGCGACGATGTCGCCCGCTTCACCCTTTTCGATCGGCTGACGTTCCAGGCCACGGAAAGCAAGGATCTTGGAGATACGGCCGTTTTCAACCACGCTGCCGTCACGGGAGAGCGCCTTGATCGGCATGTTCGGCAAAGCGGTGCCCGACACGATACGGCCGGTCAGGATGCGGCCCAGGAACGGGTCGGATTCGATGGTGGTTGCCAGGATGCGGAAATCGCCCGGCTGGGCTTCCGGCGGTGACACCTTGTCGAGGACCATGTCGAAGAGCGGGTCCATGCTGTCCTGCGGGCCGTTCGGCTCCAGAGCCATCCATTCCTGCTTGGCCGAACCGTAGAGCACCGGGAAGTCGAGCTGGTCTTCATTGGCGTCGAGGGCTGCGAACAGGTCGAAGACCTCGTCCAGCACTTCATCGGCACGCTGTTCCGGCTTGTCGATCTTGTTGATGGCGACGATCGGCTTCAGGCCGAGCTTGAGGGCCTTGCCGAGCACGAACTTGGTCTGCGGCATCGGGCCTTCAGCAGCGTCCACCAGTAGGATCACGCCGTCGACCATGTGCAGGATACGCTCGACTTCCCCGCCGAAGTCGGCGTGGCCCGGTGTGTCCACGATGTTGATGCGGGTGTCTTTCCAGACCAGCGAAGTGACCTTGGCCAGAATGGTGATGCCGCGCTCACGCTCGATATCGTTGGAGTCCATCATCCGTTCTTCGGTGCGCTGGTTGTCGCGGAAGGCACCGGATTGCTTCAGAAGAACGTCGATGAGTGTGGTTTTGCCATGGTCAACGTGCGCGATAATGGCAATATTACGAAGGTTCATGAGTGGCTCCAAAAGACAGAACGGGCCCTTGGGGACCCGCAGCTTGTCTGGAAGTTGATTATGCTATGGATCGGCATCCGCGCCGAATTTGGCGCCTTTATACGTGGCGCGAGGGAATTGTGCAACGCAATGTCACATCTACGCATTGACAGTGCTTCCTGAAGCGCCGTATTCGTAAGGTAACCTTACTAAAATGGGGTGGCGATGGGAGTTCCAACTCCGAATGTCGGTGTCACCATGCTGGTCGTTGATCTGGCACGGTTGCTGCGGCGAAACTTCGAGGCGGAGTTATCCAAGGTCGACACTGGTCTGACTGCCGGAGAAGCGCGTACGCTGTTTTATGTCTGGCGACTTCCGGGTCAAAGGCAGGCTGTTCTGGCAGATGCGATGTATGTCGAGCCTATGACCTTGGTCGGGTACCTCGACACGCTCGAAAAGGCCGGATTGATCCGCCGCTGCCAGGACCCGAACGACCGCCGGGCCAAGATAATCGAGCTGACGCCGTCGGCCGATCCATTGCTTGAGAAAATTGGGACTGCCCTGCAAGAGGTGCGCTCCAGGGCGCTTGAGGACATTCCCGCCGACCAACGGCAGATACTGGAATCGCTTCTGCAGACCATGAAGGACAGCCTGCTGCAGGAGGTTTCCAAAGGGAAACAGAAATGACCGCCGACAGCTCAATCATGAGCGCAAGACGTACATCGCTTCTCGGGGCCGGGCTTGTCGCTATCGGCCCCATTTCGATGGCGCTTTATACCCCGGCCATGCCGGCCCTGGTCGAAGCCTTCGGGACCACCGATTCAGCGGTCAAGCTAACCCTGACGGCGTATTTCGCCGGTTTTGCCGTCACGCAGCTGGTTTGCGGCCCTTTGACGGACGCCTTTGGGCGCAAGCCGGTCACGATCGCCTTCCTGGTCCTCTATCTCGTCTCAAGCGTGCTGGCGACCTTCGCGCCGACTGTCGAGTTCATGGTCTTTGCCCGAGCCCTTCAAGGTGTGGGGGCCGCGGTCGGCATCGCGGTGTCGCGCGCCATCGTCCGCGACCAGTTTACCGGCCAGGCCTCTGCCAGGATCATGAATACGATCGCGATGATGCTGGCCCTTGGTCCGGCGATCTCGCCCACCATCGGCGGGATCGTGCTGGAACTGTTCGGCTGGCAGGAAGTGTTCTGGTGCATGGTGATCTACGGTGCGTTGCTGATGGTTGCGGTGCTCGTGTTTCAGGTTGAAACCAACCCGCAGCCCGGCAAGCATCACCTCAATCCGCGGCAACTTGCGATCAACTACGGCACCTTGCTGAAGGACCCGAGGTTTCTGGCGCCAAGTCTTCTCATCGGTTTCGGGCTTGGCAACCTTTATGCCCTGGCGACCGTCCTGCCTTTCATCCTGATCTATGAAGTCGGTCTCACGCCGTCCGCCTTCGGGCTGACCATGATCATCCAGTCGGGTTCCTTCATTTCGGGAACCATCCTGACCGGGCGTCTGCTTCGCTTCTTCGAAGCCCGCAAGCTGGTGCCCTACGGGCTTAGCCTCTGGGTCGTTGCGTCAACGCTGATGTGCTATGTCACGCTCACCCATGAACCGACGATCCTGACGGTCATGGGGCCGGTGGCGCTGTTCACCTTCGCGCTGGCGCTGGTTCTGCCGGCAAGCTTCACCGAATCCATGGCACCGTTCCCGCATATCGCCGGTTCGGCAAGTTCCATGCTCGGCTTTCTGCAGTTCGGCGGCGGCATTGTCGCCAGCCTCGCGATCGCCGCACTCGGAGAGCCGATCCTCGGTCTCGCTTTCATTCTGCCGGGTATGCCCATCGCCGGAATCATTCTGTTCCTGATCCTGCGCAGCCAGATCCGTCAGCCGGCGGCGGCGGAGTAGGCGCACATTATCCGCCTCTCCGTCGTCAGCCCGGCCAAGCGCAGCGCGAGCCGGGACCGGGGAGGCACAGCGCCGACTGATAAGTCTCCATCGGAAACACCTCGGCTCTCCGCTTCGCTGCGTCCGGGATGACGAAGGTAGGTTTTTTTAAAAACAAACGGGCCGGTTTCCCGGCCCGCTCTTTTTTCTGGAAACTCTGATCAGGCCTTGCGAACTGGGTCCAGCGTGACGGTGTGCAGTTCGACGTCGTCACGGTCCATCAGGCGGACGGTGAGCTGCTCGCTCTGGCCGTCGATGTCGACCAGGCCGAAGAACTGAAGTCCCATGGACGGGGGCAGGTTGGCCCCCTGTTCGGCGGTCGGGGCCTTGATGTACTTAAGCTCCGGGCCGAAGGTCATGTCGAGATCGTTCGGGCCGAAGGTGCCGGCATGGATCGGGCCGGAGACGAATTCCCAGAACGGTTTGAAGTCCTGGAACTGGGCCTTGTCCGGATTGTAGTAATGCGCGGCGGTGTAGTGCACATCGGCGGTCAGCCAGACGATGTTGTCGATGTCTGCCGTCTTGATGAAGCGCAGCAGATCGGCGAATTCCAGTTCTCGGCCCTTTGGTGCGCCGTGATCGCCGTTGGCAACCGCTTCGGCGCCAGCCTGGTCTTTCCAGTTGTCCCAGACGATCAGGCCGATAGGCATGTCGCAGGCGATGACCTTCCAGGTGGCGTTGGAATTCAGAAGTTCACGCTTCAGCCAGGCAAGCTGCTCGGCGCCGAGGATGCGCGAAGCCGGTGTCATGGTGTCTTCCATCGAGGCGCCGTTCGGCCCGCGATAGGAGCGCAGGTCCAGGAAAAATACGTCCAGCAGCGGACCATAGGCGATCTTGCGGTAGACGCGGCCCGGCTCGGCCGGGGTGTAGCGGATGGGAGCCAGCTCGTGGAAAGCCCGGCCGGCGCGAGCGGCCAGAAGGTGGATGTTCTTCTCGCTGTAGCGATCGTCGGACAGGAGATCCTTGGAGGACGACCAGTTGTTGACGACTTCATGATCGTCCCACTGGAAGAAGGTCGGGACTTCCGCGTTGAACGCCTTGAGGTTCTCGTCCATGAGGTTGTATTTCCACTGGCCGCGATATTCGTCCAGCGTTTCGGCAACCTTGGATTTTTCTTCCGTGACGATGTTCTTCCAGACGGTGCCGTCCTTGAGCTCGACGGTTTCCTTCATCGGGCCATCGGCATAAATCGTGTCGCCGGAGTGGATGAAGAAGTCCGGCTGATGTTTTGCCATGGTGGCGTAGGTTTTCATGCCGCCGCGGTCGGTATCGATCCCCCAGCCCTGGCCGGCGGTATCGCCCGACCAGGCGAAACGAATGTTGCGGCGGGACGCCGGGGCAGTGCGGAAGCGGCCGGTCATCGGCTCGGATACGGCATTGACGTCGTTCAGGTCGGCAAAGGCGACGCGATAGAAGACATCCTGATCGGACGGCAGGTTCTCAAGCAGTCGCTTGACGGCAAAATCCGAGTCGGGAAGCGCATTGATCGGGGCAAGGCGCCGCGGCGTTTCGAACGTGCCGGTGGTGTCGATTTCCACCAGCATTTGCGCCGGACGGTCCGAGCGGGCCCAGATCATGCCGGAATTGGCATCAACGTCGCCGGACTGAAGACCGTGCGTGATCTGCGGGCGCGAGGCCGCACGCGACAGGCCCGGCATGGCTAGCGGTGAGGCCAGTACCAGACCGGTAGCAACCGATGATTTCAGAAAATTGCGTCGAGAAACGTTTGAAGACATTTTCAAGCTCCGTGGCTGGGGACCGCAGGGGCGAGTCCCTTGGCAAAAACATCAGGTGCTGAAGCTCCGTGACAGACGGATGTCCGTTCCAAGACCGTTTCCCGAATTTTTGATGACGGCGTGTACAGATTGCCGGAAAACCGCCGCCGAACGATTGAACCTCCAAATTGCTTCCAAATCGTGATCGTCCACAGCCTTGGAGCGGGGTCAAGCAGGGC
The DNA here is from genome assembly GCF_001999245.1 of Roseibium algicola. Classification (NCBI taxonomy): domain Bacteria; kingdom Pseudomonadati; phylum Pseudomonadota; class Alphaproteobacteria; order Hyphomicrobiales; family Stappiaceae; genus Roseibium; species Roseibium algicola. The sequence goes on from NZ_CP019630.1 coordinate 3,009,396, forward strand.
GAAGTCGCATTGGTGCCGCTTGACCGTCGGTGTCAGACGGGCCAAACACGTGCCTGACCGTCAAAAGGACGCAATGATGCCGACCCCGACAGCCTACGAGCCGCCGCGTTTCGACGCCGGACACCAACGCCCCCACGTGATGGGGATCCTGAACGTGACCCCGGATTCCTTTTCCGATGGCGGGCGCCACGCCAATGCGGATGCCGCCTTGCGGCGTGCACAGGAAATGATTCTGGAAGGGGCCGATATTCTGGATGTCGGCGGCGAAAGCACGCGGCCGGGGTCCGAACCGGTGCCGCTGGACCTGGAATGGTCGCGGCTCGATCCGATCCTCGATCAGGTGATCGACATGGGGACGCCCGTATCGATCGATACCTACAAGGCGGAGATCGCGCGCCGTGCCTGCGCGGCAGGGGCGGTCATCGTCAATGATGTGTGGGGTCTGCAAAAGGATCCGGCCATGGCTGACGTCGTTGCCGAGGCCGGCGTGCATGTGGTTATGATGCATAACCGTCTTGCCGCCGATGCCGGACTGGACATTCTTTCGGACATCGACCGGTTCTTCGAAATCTCGATGGAACTGGCGGAAAAGGCAGGGATCGCCAGGGAAAAGCAGATCCTTGATCCGGGCTTTGGCTTCGGCAAGACCATCAACCAGAATTTCATCGTTCTGAACCGTTTCGAAACGCTGAAGAAACACGGCCTGCCGCTGTTGGCCGGTGCGTCGCGCAAGCGCATGATCGGAGCCGTGCTGGAAGCGGAAACGGAAGACCGGCTGTTCGGATCCGTTGCCGTTCACATGACGGCCATGCTGAAAGGGGCCGCGATTGTGCGGGCGCATGACGTAAGTCCACATGCCGATTGCGTGCGTATGATCGAGGCAACCCGCCTGGAACGGAACCCTGTCGAATGAATGCCGAAAATGCGATGGCTGACGCCCCGACCCGCTGTGCGCTCGGGCTCGGATCCAACCTTGGAGACCCGAAAGCCAATCTGGATGAGGCCATCCGCCGGCTGGAGGAAACGCCCGGCGTCATGCTGGTGTCCAGGTCCTCCGATTACCGGACGCCGCCCTGGGGGCCGGTGCCGCAGGACGATTTCCGCAATTGCTGCGTGGTGATCGATACCACCATGAGCCCGCAGGCGCTGTTGAAGCGCTGTCTTGAAATCGAGACCGAACTCGGACGTGTACGCGACGTGCGCTGGGGACCGAGAACACTGGACATCGACGTTCTGATCTACGGTCTGCAAAAGGTTGCCGAAAACGACCTCGAAATCCCGCACCCGCGCATGGGCGACCGGGCCTTCGTTCTGATCCCGCTCGCCGAAATCTGGCCCGACGCTCCACTGGGCGACGGCCGCACCGCGATGGAAGCATTGGAAACCTGCCCGGACCAGGATGGCGTGGTGAAGCTGGACGGGTGAAGTTTTGAACCGAGCGGCGATAGCGCCGGGGCGGCGAAGCCGACAGTTGGAACGTTAATTTAAACATTCTTGGACAGGATCCGGCTGGAGATTATCCAGGTCCCGTATTCATGTCAGTTGTTCAAAGTCTGAAAAATGCTCTTGAGAAGCGGCATCTCCTGTCGGCTGATACGCTCATGTTTGCCTTTGGGTCTATCCTGATCCCGAACGCCGTCTTCATTTTTCTCAGCTTGTTCTACTGCCCTTTCCGGACGTTCTTCGTTCTGCTGTTGTCCTTGATCTGCCTGCTGGGTCTCTACCTGCATCGGTCTGTCTTCTTTGTTCTGCTTCTTGCGGTGATGACCGTTGACGTTCTTGTCCTGATTTCCAACTTTTTCCAGATGCCGTTGCCAATGCTGATCGACTCCCTGCGTTACGCCGGCAATCTCAGCCTGATGAATTCGGCAGTCTACCTTGCGGCCGCCGTTGTTCTGCTGGTGTCCTTTGCCCTGACGTACAAAGTCGTGGTTCGCACCCGTCAGAACCGCCAGACAGTGAACCTGGCGCCTTTTTTCGTGGTGCTCGCGATATACGCCGGTATCGACTGGTGGGCGAACTCCCTGCCTCAGGAATATGCGCTGGCAGCCACGAGCGTTGAGGAAAGCTATGTGCCGACCGGCGATGCGGCCAGTCTCTACAGCGGCCTGGAAGATCATCTGGACGATGCACAAAAGCGCAATGTACTTGTGGTGATGGTGGAAGGCCTGGGTGCGTTTGCCTCGCAGGAACTGCGAGACCTGATCTGGCAGCCTCTGTTGGAACGCGATGTTGCCGAGCACTATGTCGTTGAACAAGGCGACGCGGTGTATTTCGGGTCGACGACCTCCGGCGAGGTTCGCGAGCTTTGCAATCTCAAGGCGGATTACCGGGATTTTCGCGATCGGGAGAGTGGTGAGTGTCTGCCGCTGAAAGCCGTCAAGGCGGGATACCGTACGGCCGCGTTTCATGCCTTTACGGGTAATTTCTTCGAACGGTTCGATTGGTATCCGAAGATCGGCTTCCAGGACCTCTTCTTCATGGAAAACAAACTTGGGTTTGGCGCTGACCGAACCCTGCCCCTGTGCGGGATCGCTTTCCAGGGATATTGCGACGAAGACGCTGCCGAAGCCGTTGGGAAATTTCTGTTGGAAGCTGACGGTGACCGCAAGTTCGCCTATTGGCTTACGCTGAATTCCCACAAGCCGGTCAATCCCGGTGAAGTGCCGCCGAGATTTTCCTGTGACGATGGCGGCAGTGTTTTTGGAGATGTCGAACTTTGCCGGATGGCAGAGCAGTGGGTGAATGTCTCACATCTGGTCAAGGCCATCGCGCTTGATGAAAGTCTCGCGGAAACCGAAATTGTGCTTGTCGGCGATCACCATCCGCCTCTTTTTTCGCGGAGCGCACGCAACAAGTTTGCTCCAGGAAGAGTTGCCTGGCTTCACCTTAAGCCCAAAAGAGACGAGCAACAGACACTTGCGGCAAAGTTGCCAGATGCCCAGGACTAGTCTGGCTGTTCTGGGAGCAAGATCTGAGTTGGGTGTTAATCTGTTCCAGTTTGGACGGTCGTTTCAGAGCGTTGCCAGTCCAACAAAACTCTCCATGTGAAACCCGGCCGTTGCCTGGCTTTGCCGGTGTTCCTGGCCAAAGGGGCAGGCCCGTCTTGCCAGGCAGCCGGACCAGCAATCCAGGTCGCGGCTGGTCGCCAGATGGTTTCGGCAGTCAGTGACCTTGTAGCCTTCGTGCACCGTAACGGCACCCACCGGGCAAACCGTTAGGCAAGGTGCGTCGGTGCAGGTCGGGCAGGGGCCGTCCATCGTGACCGGCTTCGGTCCCTCAAAGAGTTCCGCACTCAGAAACGCTGCGCGGAAGCCGGCCCAGGGGCCGTAGTCGTGATGCGCTAGAACGCCGAGCGGGCTTTGGGAGAAGCCGCCGCATTTCATCGCCCATTGCTGGAACGGATAATAGGGCGGGCCTTCGAAGGGAAACACCGGTTCGTAGCCGGATGTCTCGGCAAGGTCCAAAAGGCTGCGCCGCGTATATCGGTCGAGAGGATCCGGGTGGCCGTTTTTGTATTCCGGACTTGCCGTCAGGTGCGGCCAGATCGACGGACCGGTGCTGCCGATCAACAGAAGGCTTCGGGCCTGCTTGCCGCAGGCAAGAGCTGGAACGGCAACGGTGCCATCAGGAGCAAAGCCGCCGAGCAACAAAAAACCGGCGGCAGCAAGGTTCTGTTCGAGCTTTGCTGCCGCCGGTCTTGTCATGTCAGAGATCTCAGCCGATCCGGTCGCGCTTGGCGAGGGTGCGCAGGCGCAGGGCATTCAGCTTGATGAAGCCGGCGGCGTCCTTCTGGTCGTAAGCACCCTGGTCGTCCTCGAAGGTGACCAGCTCTTCGGAATAGAGCGAATAGGGCGAGGACCGGCCGACGAGGATGACGTTGCCCTTGTAGAGCTTCAGCTTGACGGAGCCGGTGACATGCTCCTGGCTCTTGTCGATCAGGGCCTGCAGCATCTCGCGCTCCGGCGAGAACCAGAACCCGTTGTAGATCAGCTCGGCGTAACGCGGCATCAGTTCGTCCTTCAGGTGCGAGGCACCGCGGTCGAGCGTGATGGATTCCATGGCGCGGTGCGCCGTCAGGAGGATGGTGCCGCCCGGCGTTTCGTAGATGCCGCGGCTCTTCATGCCGACGAAGCGGTTCTCGACCATGTCGAGACGGCCGATGCCGTTGTCGCGGCCATAGTCGTTGAGTTTGGCGAAGAGCGTTGCCGGCGACATCTTCTCGCCGTTGAGGGAGACGGCGTCGCCCTTCTCAAAACCGATCTCGATGTAGGTGACTTCGTCCGGAGCTTCGGTCGGGTCAACCGTGCGCTGGAAAACGTAGTTCGGTGCTTCCTCGGCCGGGTCTTCCAGCACTTTGCCTTCCGAAGAGGAGTGCAGCATGTTGGCGTCGACAGAGAACGGAGCTTCACCGCGCTTGTCTTTCGGCACCGGGATCTGGTGCTGTTCGGCGAACTCCAGAAGGTCGGTCCGGGACTTGAACGTCCAGTCGCGCCACGGCGCGATCACTTTGATGTCCGGGTTGAGGGCATAGGCGGACAGTTCGAAACGAACCTGGTCGTTGCCCTTGCCGGTCGCGCCATGGGCAATCGCGTCGGCGCCGGTTTCTTCGGCAATCTCGATCAGGCGCTTGGAAATCAGCGGCCGGGCGATGGAAGTGCCGAGCAGGTAGACGCCTTCATAGACAGCGTTGGCGCGGAACATCGGGAAGACGAAGTCGCGGATGAATTCCTCGCGCAGGTCGTCGATGTAGATTTCCTTGATGCCGAGCATTTCGGCTTTCTTGCGCGCCGGCTCCAGTTCCTCGCCCTGGCCGAGATCGGCGGTGAAGGTCACCACTTCGCAGCCCAGTTCGGTCTGCAGCCATTTCAGGATGATGGAGGTGTCGAGGCCGCCGGAATAGGCCAGCACGACTTTTTTGATGTCACCATGCGCCATTTTGGGAAAAATCCAGTTCGATGTTCCTGGCGGTTTCCCGCCGATGAAAATTTGCGGCAATTTAGCCGGTTCTATGCATGGCGCAAGCCCCGCGATGCACTCATTTCGTCGCGTTTCGATCTACACGGGTCGATCTGCCATGTCGGGAAATTTTGGCGGGCGCCCGTTACTGCGCCGCCACCGTTTGCGCGGTTGCCTTGGCGCCGTATCGGGCCAGGAACATGTCGACGCTTTCCTCGATGATCCGTTCCATCTCGGGGCGGGTCGTCACGCGGCCGCTGTGGATGTTCGGGTAGAAGGATCGGGCCTTGATCAGGCCGAGAAATTGCGTGGCCGCCAGGGACGGGTCGTCGGCCGTGAGCTTGCCTTCACGCGTGGCGCGATCCATGAACTCGGTAAAGACGGAGATCTTGGTCATGCGGCTGTCCATATCGGCTGCAAGGGCCGGGTCGCGGATCGTTTCGCTCATGACCATGCGGGCCAGGCTCATGAAGCACGGGTTGATCATGAGCTCGCCTTCGGCCCAGCCGAGACGCACCAGGGCATCGCGAATGGGCGCCGCCGGGTCGTAGGCGACTTCAAGCGCCGAGTTGATCTGATCGGCAAGGCACTGGTTGATCTCCTTGAAAAGCACGTCCTTGCTTTCAAAGTGATTGTAGACCGTGCGCTTGGAAACCTGGGCTCGCTCGGAAATCCGGTCCATGCTGGCTCCGGCATAACCCTTTTCCTGAAACTCGGCGATTGCAGCCTCGACGATCTGCTTCTTTTTCTGATCCGATACGGACATTACCTACTCATATATACCCCGTTGCATTATCTGTCAGACGACAGGACCCCCGCCTCTTTAATCCCAAAAATCGCGCCCTATGTAAACTCTGGCGTTTACAGGTGTGCAGTTACGAACTAAACTGCACGGTGTAGTTTACATCCTTTAGCCAGAATTGGCCAGCCAAAGGAGACGCCTCCTCATGTCAGTGACATTAAAAATCAACGGGGAAACGCGTACGCTCGACGCGGATCCCGAGAGCCCCCTGCTGTGGGCTCTGCGCGACGAGCTGGGAATGACGGGGACAAAGTTCGGTTGCGGCATTGCTTCCTGCGGTGCCTGCACGGTTCACATGGACGGTATTCCGGTCCGGTCCTGCCAGACGTTCGTTGGCGACCTCGAAGGTGCTGAAATCACAACGATCGAAGGTATCGACGGCAAGGCGGCTGCCGCTGTCCAGGCCGCCTGGAACGAGCTGGACGTGCCGCAGTGCGGGTATTGCCAGTCCGGCCAGATCATGGCCGCAACTGCCTTGCTTGCCGAAACGCCCAAGCCGACCGACGAGGACATCGACGCAGCCATGGACGGCAATGTCTGCCGCTGCGCCACCTACGCCCGGATCCGCAAGGCCATCCACCTTGCTTCAGACAAGATGGAGGCCTGAACCATGCTGCATCTCCTGAAACAACCGCTGGCAGCCGCAATGCCGACACGGCGCACCTTCCTGAAGGTGTCCGCCGGTACCGTTGGGGGCCTGGTGCTTGCCATGAACCTGCCGCGTTCGACTGCCTCGGCCGCCGAAGGCGAGTTCATCCAGCCCTTCGTTCACATCCGTCCGGACAACACGGTGGTGGTGCTGTCCAAGCACTTCGACATGGGGCAGGGAACGGCCAGTGGTCTGTGCAGTCTGGTCGCCGACGAACTCGACGCTTCCTGGGAGCAGGTCAGTGTCGAATTCGCACCGTCAAATCCGCAGGTCTATGCCAACTCGCTGTTCGGCGTGCAGGGCACCGGCGGGTCCACGGCCATGGCGAACTCGTTCATGCAGTACCGCCAGGCCGGTGCCGCGGCAAAGGCGATGATCGTTGCCGCCGCGGCAAAGGAATGGGGCGTGCCAGCGGATGAAATCACCGTGTCGGGCGGCGTGGTCTCTCATGGTGTGGACAAGACCGCGACCCTGGGTGACCTTGCCGGTCTTGCCGCCAACGAGGACGTTCCGGCAGAGCCGACACTGAAGACACCGGACCAGTGGGTCTACATCGGCAAGTCCTTCCCGCGTCTCGACGTCAAGAACAAGACCGTCGGCGCGCCGAGAACCTACACGATGGACTTCCAGCGTGACGACCTGCTGGTTGCCGTCGTTGCCCGCTCTCCCCGTTTTGGCGGCAAGGTGAAGTCGTTTGACGCCACCGAAGCCAAGAAGGTGCCGGGCGTCGTCAATGTGCTGCAGATCCCCAACGGGGTAGCGGTGATTGCAAAGTCCACCTGGCCGGCAATCAACGGCCGGTCCCTGCTCGAAATCGAGTGGGACGATGCCGAGGCGGAAACCCGGTCAAGCGATGCGATGATCGCCGAACTGAAGGACATGACCACCAAGCCGGGTGTGAAGGTTCGCGAAGACGGTGATGTCGATGCGGCGCTGGAAGCTTCGGCCAAGGTCATCGAAGCCGACTATGACTTCCCGTTCCTGGCCCATGGCGCCATGGAACCGCTGGACATCGCCATGATGTTCGACGGTGAAACCGCGGAATTCTGGTTCGCTTCCCAGATCCCGACCATCGATCACAACGTGGCGGCCACCGTACTCGGCATTCCGTTCGAGAACGTCAAGATCAACACCCTGTGGGCAGGCGGCTCCTTCGGGCGCCGTGCCCAGGCCGATGCGCATCCGGTCGTGGAAATCACCACCCTGGCCAAGGCGATGCAGGCCGCCGGCATGGCGCCGGCTCCGGTGAAGATCGTCTGGACCCGTGAGGACGACATGGCCGGAGGGTACTACCGTCCGATGTCGGCTCACCGGCTGCGGGTCGGTCTTGATGACCAGGGCAACGTGACGGCGTTCAAGTACAACATCGCCGCCAAGTCCATCGTCAAGGGCACGCCTTTCGAAGCCATGCTGATGAAGGACGGTGTCGACCACAACATGACCGAAGGCGCGCATGACACCACTTATGCGTTTCCGCTGATGAACATGGACCAGTCCTTCCAGGAGACGAAGGTCCCGGTTCTGTGGTGGCGTTCGGTGGGTCACACCCACACGGCCTACGTCATGGAAACCATGATCGATCGTCTGGCCAAGGAAGCCGGCAAGGATCCGGTTGCCTATCGCCTCGAGATGATCAAGGACGATCCGCGCAAGGTGGGCGTGTTGAAGCTAGCGGCTGAAAAGGCGGGCTGGGACACACCTTTGCCTGAAGGGCGCCACCGCGGTGTCGCCGTGCACAAGTCCTTCGGTTCCTTTGTGGCGGAAGTGGCGGAAATCTCCTTCCGCGACGACGGCACTGTGAAGGTGGAAAAGGTGACGGCAGCGGTCGACTGCGGCACGCCGATCAACCCGGACAATATCCGGGCACAGGTCGAAGGCGGCATCGGCTACGGCCTTGGTGCGATCCTGCGGAACCAGGTGACGCTCGCCGACGGTGTTGTCGAGGAAACCAACTTCGACACCTACGAACCGATCCGGATGTCCGACATGCCGGAAATCGAGGTCCATATCGTTCCCTCGAATGAAGCACCGACCGGTATCGGTGAGCCCGGTACTCCGCCAATCGGCCCGGCTGTCGCCAACGCGATTGCCGCTGCCAAAGGCGAGTGGTCAACCAGCCTGCCGCTGGCAAAGTCCGGTCTCGTCTGAGCCTCGCCGAAGAATACAAAAAGGCCGCCTCCGGGCGGCCTTTTTCATGAGGGCGTAGCCTTTGCCGAAGGCGCCAAGCCCCGAACTAGGGGCAAATGTGCGGTCTATCTATGGTGGTATTATTTGAAGATGAATCCTTAGGTATAAGAATTTTTGTAGAAAGTAATTATCTTTTCTACCGATAGTTATGTTGTGTTTTCTTTCAACTTTTCAATTTTCTCTAATTGTAGAGAAATTAACCAACATTAAATTGCTGATATCTAGCCTTCTCGTAATAAATCTACTTCGGGAGGGTGCCTTGGGAACCCGAATCTCAAAACTCAGTTTTCGTCTGCCGGCCATCATCTCCGGTTGTTCGGTTGTGGCCGCGCTGTTTGTCGGCGCCCTTGCCTATTGGGTCAGTTCAACGGATCTGGAAGAGCAGGCGGAAGAGCGGCTTTCGGCTCTTGCAAGTGCGCGCGCCGGAGATCTTTCGCACTATCTGGACTCCATCGTGCAGGATCTGCAGGTCACCGCCGCAAGTCCGTTCGTGAAATCCGCACTGGCGGATTTCAAGGAAGGGTGGGCAAGCCAGGAGGGCGATGCCACGGCGAGCCTGCAGAAAGCCTACATTCACGACAATCCGCATCCGACGGGCCAGAAAGACGCGCTGATGCGCGCTGGCGACACCGCCTACGACGAGGCGCATGAACAGTATCATCCGTGGTTCAGCAAGATGCTGAAGACCCGCGGTTACTACGACATCTTCCTGTTCGCGGAGGACGGCTCGCTTGTCTACACGGTGTTCAAGGAACTCGACTACGCAACCAACCTGACCACCGGCAAATACAAGGATACGGATCTGGGCAATGCCTTCCGGGCGGCGTTGAACGGTGGGCAGGACGAAGTTCGCTTCTTCGATTTCAAACCCTATGCTCCGAGCGCGGATGCACCGGCAAGCTTCATTGCGACACCGGTTTTTGAAGGCGGCAAGCGTGTTGGCGTGCTGGCCTTCCAGATGCCCATCGACAACATCAACAGCGTGATGAGCAGCGCGGCGGGTCTCGGAGAAACAGGGGAGGCCATTCTTGTCGGCGCAGACAAGCTGTTCCGGAACGATTCGTCCAAGACACCCGGACAGAACGATATCCTGACCGCAAGCCTCGATTCGTCTCTGGTGGATCAAGCCCTTGGCGGCAAGCCGGCTTCCGGAAACCTGGAAGGGTTCCGCGACACGGACTATCTGGCCGCTGCAGTGCCTCTGACGTTTTTTGGAGCCAATCTCGCGGTTGTCACGGTCGAGGCACGCGATGAAATTCTCGCGCCGGTGCGGGCGCTGCGCAATCAGATCGCACTGATTTGCCTCGGGATCTTCGGCATCATGATGGCAATCGGCTGGCTGGCTGCACGCTCGATCGTTGCCCCGATCAAAAGCCTTGTCGCCAATGCGGCTCGCCTCGCCGGTGGTGATGTATCCGTCGTCTTTGCGGAAGCAGACCGAAAGGATGAGGTTGGAGAAATCGCGGCCGCCATTGCAGGCTTCAGAGATGGCGTCGCCGAGCAGGCGCGCCTGGAAGAAGCACGAAAGGTTGAAGAACAGGCTCGTACGGACCGTCAGCTCCGTATCGAGGCGCTGATCGAGGGTTTCCGCACGCAGTCGTCCGAAATGCTCGGTTCCGTCGATGCTGCCATGTCTGAAATGCAAGCCAATGCAAGTTCCATGATGGAAACGGCCTCAGGGGCTTCTGAAGAGGTGAGCAGCGCTGCTGCGGCAACAACCCAGGCATCGGGCAACGTGCAGCTTGTTGCGGCCGCCACTGAGGAGCTGTCGTCGTCGATCTCGGAAATCGGTCAACGTGTGGAGGAAACCACGCGGGTGATTGCCGATGCGACCAGCCAGACCCAGGCAAGCACCCAGAAAATGGAAATGCTGTCGTCGGGTTCTGCCAGGATCGGCGAAGTGATCGGCCTTATCCAAGCAATCGCTGAGCAGACCAACCTTCTGGCGCTCAATGCAACAATTGAAGCGGCACGGGCCGGCGAAGCCGGCAAGGGCTTTGCGGTGGTGGCTGCCGAAGTGAAAGAGCTGGCCACCCAGACCTCCAGGGCGACCGAGGAAATTTCCAACCAGATCGCGGAAATCCAGTCTGCCACCGAGCAGGCAGTGACCGCGATTGAAGGCATCGCTTCCATCATGGTTCGGGCGAACGAGAACACCACCTCGATTGCCGCTGCCGTTCAGGAACAGGATGCGGCCACCGGCGAGATCAGCCGCAGTGCTTCGGAAGCTTCCTCGGGCACACGCGCGGCCAGCGACAACATGTCGAATGTCAGCACTGCCGTGGAAACGACGGCCAATTCGGCGCAGTCGGTGGATCAGGCGACGCAGGTCGCCTCCGAGAAACTGCGTTCGCTGAATACGGCCGTAAACGACTTCCTGCGCGAGGTCGCTGCGGCCTGACGGATCAGAATCTGAAAACAGGTACGGCGGCTCCAGCGAGCCGCCGTTTTTCGTTCAGCAGATGATGTTGCCTCAGGAGGCTGCCAGGGCCTCACGGTCCTTCTTTCGCATGCGCTCGGACGCGGATTTCAGCTGTCCGCAGGCGGCGAAGATGTCGCGGCCGCGTGGTGTGCGGATCGGAGAGGCATAGCCGGCCCGGTTGACGATGTCGGCAAATTCCTCGATCCGCTCCCAGTCGGAGCATTCGTAATCGGTGCCCGGCCACGGGTTGAAGGGAATCAGGTTGATTTTGGCCGGAATGCCCTTCAGCAGGCGGACCAGTTCAAGCGCGTCCTGATTGCTGTCGTTGACGCCCTTCAGCATCACATATTCGAAGGTGATGCGCTTGGCGTTGGACAGGCCCGGATACTGCCTGCAAGCGTCCAGCAGTTCCTTGATGTTCCATTTCTTGTTGATCGGCACCAGCACGTCGCGCAGCTCGTCACGAACCGCGTGGAGCGAAATGGCCAGCATGCAGCCGATTTCTTCACCGGTGCGGAAGATTTCCGGCACGACACCGGAGGTCGACAGGGTGATGCGGCGCTTGGAGAGCGACAGGCCGTCACCATCGGACGCGATCAGAAGCGCCTTCTTGACGTTGTCGAAATTGTAGAGGGGCTCACCCATGCCCATCATGACGATGTTGGTCACCAGACGGCCTTCGGACGGCACGATGGCGCCCTGCGGGGTGTCCGCATGCGGGAAATCGCCCAGCCGGTCGCGCGCAATCAGGATCTGCGACAGAATTTCTTCGGCCGTCAGATTGCGGACCATCTTCTGGGTGCCCGTGTGGCAGAAAGTGCAGGTGAGGGTGCAGCCGACCTGGGAAGAAACGCAGAGCGTGCCGCGGCCTTCTTCAGGAATATAGACGGTTTCAACCTCGACCGGGCGGCCGGCGCCGCGCGCGGGAAAGCGGAACAGCCACTTGCGGGTACCGTCGACGGAGATCTGCTCGGACACAATTTCCGGACGGGCGATCGTGAAGGCTTCGTCCAGCTTCTGACGCAGGTCCTTCGCGATATTCGTCATATGCGCAAAGTCGGACACGCCGCGCACATAAAGCCAGTGCCAGAGCTGGGAGGCACGCATGCGCCATTGCTTCTGCGGCACGCCGATTGTACCGAGCGCTTCACCCAGTTCCTCGCGCGACAGACCGATCAGCGTCGGCTTGTCTTCGCCGGGCAGGACGGCTTCGGCTGAAACGGTGTGCGCGTTCGGATTGTCCCGCGCGATGTCGAGCGTAATTGCCATGTCGTGATCCGTAATCTCTTCCGGCAGGGTCTTCAGGCGTCTTGGAACAAGACTACGCGGTCGCCGGGCACCTGACTTGCAGGTCTGATTTCAAGGGCTCCCAAAACCACAAAAAGCGCCGAAAATCAAGTTTGCTGACGTGCAGGGGAGCTATGCAGAGCTGTTTTTACGCAACGACAACGACCCGGATAGGCCGTTTGGCCCGTCCAGGGTGACGTCGAGACTGAAAGGAAACCACCGGCCGACTTCGGCTTTTCGCCCTGCGGATGCAGGGGAAAGCCGGAGAAGCTGCTGCCTGAACGCGTTAGCGGCAGGCAGCGTTGGAGTCGTCGATCGCGGCTGTGACGCCGGACAGCGAGAACTTGTAGGTGGTGCGGGTGCCGCGGCTGGATTCGCCGGTCACCGTCATTTCCCGGCCTGCCCTCATGGCAGAAACGAGTTGCGCTTCGGTTGCAGCATTTTCGACCCAGGCACCGTCATTGTTGGTGAAGAGCGTGAAGCCCTTGCCGTCAATGTCTACGCTGACCGAGGATTTGTCCTTGAAAGGATAACCGACCAGCAGGCTCGGCTCGGACGAGACGCCTTCCGCCGGGCGGGTGGTCACGAAAAAGAATACGTCCCCGTGATTTCGATCTCCCGGAAGCAACGTCGTCGGTTTGGTAAGCGCGTAGCAAACCTTGCCGCCGCCACTGGTCAGCGCATAGGCCGCCCAGTCCTTGTGCTGCTTCAGAAGTGTCGGGGTTTGTGCGAAAGCCGCTGCACTCGAAACGGCAAGACCTGCTATGGCCAGAACCAGCGATTTTGCTTTCATCATCTCCACACCGTTGGATTTGAGTTTCCGTCAAATTTAGTTCAACTGCCGTCTGACATATAAACCTTGCTTTAATGATAACTTAAAGCGGGTTACGAAAGGGTTGAAGATCGACAATTGTATTTTCTGTTTTTCGGTGCGTGCACCAACCTAATCGCTTTGCGGTTAAACGCGGCAACAGTGTGGCAGACCTGCTTGACCCCCCTTTCGAATTATGCCGAACCTGATAAAGAAGATGGATCGGCAGGGGGATTGATTGTCTTTGACGCAGGTGCAGTATTTTTCCGATCTCATTGTCAAAGTGGCGGAAGACCGGGACAAGGCGGCTTTCATCGAGCTGTTCGATCACTTTGCGCCGCGCCTGAAGGGCTACCTGATGAAGCAGGGCGCCGATGAGGCCCTTGCCGAAGAAGTCGCGCAGGACGTCATGATGACGCTGTGGCGCAAGGCCGATTTGTTCGATCCGAAAAAATCCAATGCCAGCACCTGGCTGTTCCGGGTTGCCCGGAACCGGCGTATCGACAGGATCCGCCGCCAGAAGTCTGCCGCGCTCGATCCCGAAGATCCGTCTCTGCACCCGACGCCCCTGCCGGACATTGCCGAAGAGATGGATGCGAAGCTGCGGGAAAAACGCGTGCGTGCTGCTTTGTCGCAGTTGCCTGAAGAGCAGCGGAATGTGGTTCGGCTGGCTTTTTTTGCAGGACAGTCGCACAGCGAGATCGCCGAACACACGGGTTTGCCGCTTGGCACGGTCAAATCCCGTATCCGGCTTGCCTTCGGACGGTTGCGTCAGCTTCTGGAAACCGACACGTCCGTGGATGTGGACTAATTGGGGCCCCGGGCAAGAGACACCCAAAATTCTGGTGGCCTGAAGTTCAGGCACAACTCATTCAGGTTCCTGGCACTTTCCGTCCCGTGCGCATCACCGGACCGCCGCTGACATGTTTCGGACGTTCGATCCTGGGGGCGCCGGCTGTGGTTGAGCGGTCCGCGTAGCGACCCAGCGCCCTGTGACGGTCGTACATGACGATCGCACCGGCCATGGCGACATTGATGCAGAACTTTGTCGGGATCTTCACCACGTGGTCGCAGCGCGCCAGCATCTGCGGTGAAAGCGAGCCTCTTTCAGGACCAAGAACGTAGGCCGCCTGAAGGGGATGTCCGAAGCTTGGCAGCTCGATCGATTCGTCCGTGAGTTCGATGCCCACAAGCTGGCAGCCTCTGGGCAGGTCCATCGTGTCTACGCTGTCCCAGGTGAAGACAGGCAGGTGGCCGGGGCTCTTGGAGGTGTCGGAGGGCGGCGCCTTGCGCAGCTTCTGGTCGGCATCCACCGTGAAGAAGAAGTTGGCGCCGAAGGCATGGGCAGAGCGCATCAAGGTGCCCAGGTTCATCCGTTTCGAGAGGCCTTCGGCCCCGATTGCAAAATATCCGCGCATCAGTTTGTCCGATTTCGATTTGGCTGCCTCATAGCCGACTTTCGCCATGGCCGAAAGTTTTCAGCTTATCCGGAAAGCCAATTCCCGCCTCGGACAGGGCTTGCTAACGTCTCACCCGGCGCAGCGCGAGCGGCGCTTTGCCCGTAGAATGTCATGAGGATGCCGTGAAAGCCTGTCTCTGCAAAACCTTCGGTCCGCCTTCCAGCCTGGTTGTCGAGGAGATTGCCGATCCGGTTGCCGGGCCGGGGGAGGTCGTGGTGCGGGTGAAGGCCTGTGCGCTCAATTTCTTCGATACGCTGATCATCAGGGGCAAGTACCAGTACAAGCCGGAAATGCCGTTTTCGCCGAGTGCCGAATTCGCCGGTGTGGTCGATCAGGTGGGCTCCGGCGTCGAAGGGGTTTCGCCCGGCGACAGGGTCATGGGCTACATGCGCTGGGGTGCCGCGCGGGAAAAAGTGGTGGTCGCAGCTGGCGATCTCGTCTCGCTGCCGGACGATATTCCCTTTGAAGTCGCGGCAGGTTTGACCGTGACCTACGGCACCACGCTGCATGCCTATCGCGACCGGGCCGGGTTGAAGCCCGGCGAGACTGTTGCCGTTCTGGGCGCATCGGGCGGCGTCGGCCAGGCTGCAGTGGAAATTGCCGCGATCATGGGGGCAAAGGTGATTGCCTGCGCCTCATCTGAGGAAAAACTCGCCTTCGCCCGCTCGCTCGGCGCTGACATGACGGTCGATTACTCGGTTGAGCCGCTCAAGGAAACCTTGAAGGAGCTGACCGGTGGAAAGGGTGTGGATGTTGTCTACGACCCGGTTGGCGGAGAGCTGTCGGAACAGGCCATCCGGGCAACGGCCTGGGAGGGGCGGTTCCTGGTGATCGGGTTTGCCGCGGGCGACATACCGAAAATTCCGCTGAATATCGTGATGCTGAAAGGTTGCGACATTCGCGGTGTCTTCTGGGGCGCAGCACTCGACCGGGATCCGGAAGGCCATCGCCGCAACATGAAGGAACTTTTGTCCTGGGTGTCTGAAGGCAAGTTGAAGCCGCACATCCACGGCGTTTACAAGTTGGAAGAAACGGCAACCGCGCTTGAGGAAATCGCTGCGCGCCGGGTGCAGGGCAAGGTGATTGTGACGCCTTGATGCTTGCGGAAGTATGCGCGGCGCGGCCTTCCGGGGGGGTGGCCCATCCTTCGAGACAGCGCTTTGCGCTTCCTCAGGATGAGGTCGTCCCTGTTGCACCTTTCCGAGCTGTCCAAATTACAGCCTCATCCTGAGGAGGACCGCAAGGTCCGTCTCGAAGGATGGGCCGCTTGTTCGAATTGACCTCAGATCGCGAATTCGGCGATCACCGGCGCGTGGTCCGACGGTTTTTCCCAGCCGCGTGCGTCGCGCAGGACCGTGGTGCCCTTCACATACGGTGCGAGCGGCTGAGACACCCAGACGTGGTCAAGACGGCGGCCCTTGTCGGCGGCAGACCAGTCCTTGGCGCGGTAGCTCCACCAGGTGTAGAGCTTTTCGTCCAGCGGGGTGAACTGGCGCATGGCGTCCAGCCAGCCGCCTGCCTCGCGCACCTGCTTGAACAGTTCCGTTTCGACCGGGGTATGTGAGACCACCTTCAGGAGCTTCTTGTGGGACCAGACGTCGTGCTCGTAAGGCGCGACGTTGAGGTCGCCGACCAGAATGGCGGGTTTCGAGGTTTCCTCGCCTTTCAGCCATCCCAGCATCTCTGCCATGAAGTCGAGCTTGTGGCCGAATTTCGGGTTGATCGTGCGATCCGGCTCGTCACCACCTGCCGGCACATAGAAATTGTGCAGCCGGATGCTGGAGCCGTTGAAAGGCACGTCCGCCGCCACGTGACGGCTGTCACCCACCTGGCAGAAGTCGCGTTTCTCGATGTTGCTCAGCGGCAGCTTGGAAAGCGTTGCGACGCCGTGGTAGCCCTTCTGGCCGTGGATGGCCATGTGTTCGTATCCCGCCTTGCGGAAGGCGTTTTCCGGGAAATTAGCGTCCGGGCACTTGGTTTCCTGCAGGCAGATCACGTCCGGTGCGACTTCCTCGATCAACTGTTCCACAATCGGCATGCGCAGGCGCACGGAATTGATGTTCCAGGTGACGAGTTTGATCCGGTCTGTCATGGGAAATTTGCCAAGGCTTGTTGCGGGAATAGCCAAGTCATACGGATTCGGCCACCGAGTGCAAACGAATTCAGGTCTCGGGATCGTCTTCCCCGGCCTTGCTGGTTTCGCCGACCCGTTTCAGGGCGAGCTGAGTGGCCGCGGGGCCGAGCAGTTCGAAGACGATGGTTGATCCGATGGCGACGGTCAGAATTTCGTCCCGGTACTGCGGCAGCACTTCGGCAGCGACCAGGGCCATGCCAAGCGCGACGCCCGCCTGGGGCAGAAGCGAGAGGCCGAAGAGATAGCTTCGGTCGGTTCCGGCCCCGCCGCTGAGCTTGCCGCCCAGCCAGCCTCCTGCCAGACGCCCGGCGAGCCGCAGCAGAACATATGCCGCGCCAAGGAGACCAAGCTTCAAAAGCAGGTCCGGCTGCAGCGCTGCACCGGCCAGCACGAAAAAGAAGATCATGAACGGCCATTCGATATGTTCGATCTCATAGAACGGCCGGGTATGGTGACGCCCGGTGTTGACCACCATGGCCCCGCAGGCAATGCCGGCAAGCAGGAACGAGAGGTCGAGCCAGATGGCCAGACCCGCCGTCAGGAACACGATGCCAAGCGCCTCGGCAAGGGTCGGGTCGCCGGGTTGGAGGCGGCCTGACAGGTAGCCTGCCGGGAGGCCGACAATCGCGCCAAGCAGGAGCGATCCGGCAATTTCCCAAACCGCATGCAGCAGGGCGCCCGAACCATCGCCGCCCATGAGCGCCTGTGCTCCCATGAGACAGAACGCGAAGACCAGAATGCCCCAGATATCGTCCAGCGCAACGATGCCGGACAGGATGGTTGTGAAGGGCCCCTTGGCGCGGTACTGGCGGATGACATCGCTGGTGGCCGCCGGGTCGGTGGCGGTGGCCAGGGCTGCCAGAATCAGTGCCAGTTCCAACGGAAAGCCGAGCAGGGCGAGACCTGCAAAAACGACGATCGCGGTTGACACGACCGCTGAAGCCGAAACGACCGTTACGGCCTTGCCGCTGTTCTGCAGATGGACCCTGGAGAGTTTGCCGCCCAGAACGAAGGCGACCATCGACAGGGCCAGAACGGCGAGGGTTTCGTAAAGCTGGGTCAGGTTTTCAGGCAGAAGATCCAGAAAGGCGGGGCCGGCGGCCAGTCCGCACAGGATCAGCAGCGTCACGCGGGGCATCTGCGTCCGGTGGCCGATTTCGTCGGCCAGCATACCGAGCAGCAGCAGGGCGCCAATGGCGATCAGGGTGGTCGCGATTTCCATGCTCATACATTGAGGGAAAGAGACCAGGCGTCTTTGATCCGCCGCAATCCCGCCCTATTCGATTGCCCGCACGATAACAGATACGTGTTTATGCGGAGAAATCGTGATTTCGTCTACGCTCCGTTAGGAAATCCCGCGCATTTTGTGCGGTGAGTGAAAGCCTTTCTTAACCCTGCCGAGGACGCTGTGCTGGCAATCGTAAAATCGTTTTGTTCCATTTTCGGGTTCATCTTTTTAAGCTCGTGCGCGGCTTACGACTTTCCGGATCCAACGCCAGAAGACTACGCGGTACACGGCATCGACGTGTCCCGATGGCAGGGCGATATCGATTGGGCGGCCGCAAAACAGGGCGGTGTCGCCTTTGCCTGGATCAAGGCGACCGAAGGCGGCGACCACGTCGACCCGCGCTTTGTCGAGAACTGGGTGGCAGCGCGCCAGGCGGGCATGCCGCGCGGGGCCTATCACTTCTATTATTTCTGCCGTCCGGTTGAAGAGCAGATTTCGTGGGTGAAGGAAATCGTTCCAGTTGACCCGCAAGCCCTGCCGCTTGTTCTCGACATGGAATGGAATGCGCATTCCAAGACCTGCCGGGAACGGCCGGAACGACCGCAGATCCTGCGGGACATGAAGATCTTCCTCGACGAAATGGAAAAGCACTACGGCAAGCGCCCGGTGATCTATTCCTCGGTCGATTTTCACCGAGACAGGCTGGTCGGTGCGCTCAGGAACGAGCAATTCTGGCTGCGCTCGGTCGCCAGCTTCCCGAACAACATCTATGAACAGCGCGACGACTGGGTGTTCTGGCAGTATACGGCCGAGGGCCGGGTGCCGGGCGTCAAAGGCGACGTCGACCGGAATGCGTTCTTCGGAACCAAGTCGCAATACCGCGACTGGCTGAACGGCAAGCTGAGGCGCTGACCGTTCCCAGGGCCAATACCGCTAGCGCACCTTGATCTGGTGCGTGACGTCCTTGCCGTTGCTGACTGTGACCTGGGTGAAGCCGATCATCTTGCAAAGATCGAGGAAGTTCAGGTCTTGCGGCTGGTTTGACCGCGCGAAGAGTTCCGTCGTGCGGGCCATCGAGGTCAGCGAGGCAAGCAGGGCCCGCAGCCTGAACAGCGTGTCATAGCGCCCGTCGCCGGTTGCCACCACAATCAGTTTTTCCAGTTCGGTGCCCTTGGCAAAAAGGTGATATCCGGGCGGATACCCCAGTTTTGCGTTCTGGGATGCAAGGCCGCTGACGAAGGCTGCCCGCGACCGCTTGCCGGTGTCAGGTGCAAGGCCCAGTTCTGAGACATAAACCTCCTGGGTCTGCACCTCCGGGTAATAATAGCCGGCATGCGCATCGAAGGCCGACACCGGTGCAATGGATGCAGCAAACCAGAGCGCCGCCAGCGCCATGGCAGACGCAACAGATTGAATTCGTTTCACTTCACAAAGCCCCCCGGCTGTTCGTGCGCCTATCAAGCCCGAAATGCAGGCCGAACGCAAATCGGACGCAAGCTGGGCGCAAGCTGGGGCGGGCAGCCTTTGGCGTGAGAAGGACTAGAGACGCCTGCAGCGCTATACTTTTGCCATGATGCTAGCCGCTTCTTGAAAGCGTCAGGGCGCAGAACTTTGGAGTTTTGAACATGTTGATCCGCTTTTCGCTGGCATTTGCCGCGATCGTGATGATGGTGTTGCCAGCAAGCGCACAATCACGGCCGGCCATTGCCTTCACGACGGCCAACCTCAACATGCGCGCCGGACCGGGAACCAATTATCCCGTGATGGCCACCGTGCCGCGCGGGGGCGGGGTAACCATTTTCGGGTGTACGGCCGACTTCGGCTGGTGCGATGCCGCCTTCACCAATGTGAAAGGATGGGTGTCCGGCCAATACCTCAGCTACGGCGGTGAAGGCATCTATTATGGCCGGTCGATCCCCAGCGCGGGCATCAACCTGGGTGTGCAGCGCTACTACCGGGATTACCCGATCTATGCGGAGGCGCCTGCGCCTGCCTATCGCGGCGGGCCGGTCTACAAGGGCGATCCTCCCTATGATCCGCCGCCGGTTGAGCCGGGCCCAGTCTATGCACCGGAACCGCTTTACGAAGCGCCGCCTGTCGTGGTCGCGCCGCCGCAGCCGATCATTATCCGGCCCTATTGGGATTCATTTCCCGGCTATCCGCAAAGGTATTTCGAGCCGCGTATCTATTGAAGCGGGCTTGTTACCGGGCCGGTTTCGGTCCGGCCATGACCAGCGACCAGAAAACCTTGTGCTTGGCATTGGGCGCGTAAGCCGTCGCGATGCCAAGCCGGGTCGCGTCTTTCGTCAGCAACACCTGGTTATGCTTCGGGCTTTCCCGCCAGCCTGAAAAAGCTTCGGCAAAGGTTCTGTATCCGGCGCTGACGTTTTCGGCAGCAGCCGTCTTCGGCTCGCCGATGGAGGCCATGCGGGTTGCCAGCTGCTGGTTCGGGGCGAGCGATGCCTGAACGTTTCCGGCCGCGGCCATCGCGTCGGCCTGCGATTTTGCAATGGATGTCAGCTGCGGATCGGCAATCACGGGCGACAGTCCGTTGTTGATCCGGTATTGCGAGATCATCTGAGCGGCCGTTGCAGCATCCACCACACCGTCGACACGCGCCATGTCCTCGTAGAAGGGCGGCGTCTGCATGCGGTCGCCCATGCAGGCGGCAACCGAGAGCAGCAGCGCTCCGGCGAGGGCGAGTTTCAGGGATCGATGGACCATCGGATTGTCAGCCACGCTGTTGAAGCTCCCGCTCAGGATCAATGAGATTTAGTGAGGCACATGATTCGCCTCACTTTGGAAGGTGATGGGACGACAGTTGAGCAGAATTGCGGCGCAAGGCTCCTGAAACCGGTGCACAAGCCTTTCAGCTGGGGTGAGCGCGCAATGGGTTGGAAAAAATGGAACAGGTTTCTTGAATGGCAATTTTCAAGTTACATATAAAGTAACATGATGGTGCCGAGCGTCTTGGTATGGATCGGAGCACCAAGCCACGCATTGCTTGAGGACCTTTTCCATGTCCCTGTTTTCCGGAGCCGCATCAACCACCGGATATGCGGAAAGAACGGCGAGGCTCGTTCCCGGGCTTGCAGACATGCACAAGATGACCGGCCTGCTGCTGGCGGAGCGGGCGCCATCGGACGGAACAATCCTGGTGCTTGGTGCCGGTGGCGGTGTTGAACTGAAGGCCTTTGCCCGCATGCAGCCGGACTGGCGTTTCCTTGGTGTCGACCCGTCCGCAGACATGCTGGAAAAGGCGCATGAGCATCTTGGTCCCCTCGGGGCAAGAGTGAGCCTGGTGGAGGGATACATCCATGATGCCCCCGAGAGACAATTTGATGGCGCCGCTTGCCTGCTGACGCTTCATTTTCTGGATCGGGAGGAGAGGTTGAAGACGCTTTCCGGACTGCGGCAACGGTTGAAGCCTGGAGTGGCCTTCGTTTCGGTTCATCACAGCTTTCCGACCGACCCTGCGGGCAAGGACAGGTGGCTGGCAAGATATGCGGCGTTTTCCACCGAATCCGGTACTTCCCGCTCGCTTACCGAAAACGGCATGGCCGCGATGAAGGAGCGATTGCCGGTGCTGACGCCCGAACAGGATGCGGATCTGTTGAGGCAGGCCGGATTTGTCGACGTCGAGACCTTTTACACGGCCTTCACCTTCAGAGGCTGGGTCGCCACCGCCGGGTAAACAATAAGAAAAGACCAGCCCGTGAGACACGGGCTGGTCAGGCTGCATGAGGCTAACGGGGCTTGAGGCCCCCAGCCTTTCAGGGAGCTTGTTGAGCCCGCCGCCTGCAGGTGGTTGCCCTGAAGGCGGCGTGCCGGATCAGCGGGTGGAGGCTTCCAGAACGTCCTCATAGGTCCGAAGACCGGTGGTCGGCGCGCAGACCAGGACGGACATGTTTCCCGGTGCGTGCTGGTTCTTCCACATTTTGGTATGGGCCTTCGGGATCTGATCCCAGGGGAAGACCTCGGACATGTAAGGGTCGATGCGCCGTTCGATCATCAGCTTGTTGGCGGCCGAGGCCTGCTTCAGATGGGCGAAGTGTGACCCTTGAAGGCGCTTCTGGTGCATCCACATGTAGCGGACATCGAAGGTGCAGTTGAAGCCTGACGTGCCTGCGCAAATGACGACCATGCCGCCCTTCTTGCAGACCAGGGTGGAGACCGGGAAGGTTGCTTCACCCGGATGTTCGAAGACGATATCGACGTTGTTGCCCTTGCCGGTGATATCCCAGATCGCCTTGCCGAACTTGCGCGCTTCCGCGAACCATTCCGCATATTCGGGCGAGCCGACCGTCGGCAATTGACCCCAGCACTTGAAGTCCTTGCGGTTGATCACGCCCTTGGCACCGAGATCCAGCACGAACTGGCGCTTGTCCTCGTCAGAGATGACGCCGATGGCATTGGCGCCTGCTGCCGTAATCAACTGGATGGCGTAGGAGCCCAGGCCACCCGAGGCGCCCCAGACAAGCACGTTCTGACCCGGCTTCAGCTCATGCGGGTGATGGCCGAACAGCATGCGATAGGCGGTCGCGAGCGTCAGCGTGTAGCAGGCACTTTCTTCCCAGGTCAGGTGGCGCGGCCGGGGCATAAGCTGCTGGGCTTGCACGCGGGTGAACTGCGAGAACGATCCGTCCGGTGTCTCGTAGCCCCAGATCCGCTGGGAGGTGGAGAACATCGGGTCTCCGCCGTTGCACTCCTCGTCGTCGCCATCATCCTGGTTACAATGAACCACGACCTCGTCGCCCACTTTCCAGCGCTTGACCTTGTCACCAACGGCCCAGACGATGCCCGAGGCATCGGAGCCGGCAATGTGGTAGGCGGCGCCGTGACCGTCGAACGGGCTGATCGGCTGGCCGAGGCCTGCCCAGATGCCGTTGTAGTTGACGCCGGCGGCCATCACCAGAACCAGAACCTCGTGGCTGTCGAGTTCCCAGGTCGGCACGACTTCCAGTTTCATGGCGTCTTCCGGCGGTCCGTGGCGTTCACGGCGGATGGTCCAGGCATACATGTTTTTGGGAACGTGTCCGAGCGGCGGGATCTCTCCGATTTCATAAAGATCTTTCACCGGCGCGCCCTCTCGCGTTTGGTTGTCATTGGCTTCCGCGGTCGCTGTCATTCTCCCCTCCCAGGGCTTCTTTTGGGCCTCAGAATTTCGCATTTGCACAAGTCGTAATCGGGCAAATACCCAATTTTGCGCAACTATTGTTCAAAAACGATCACCGTTCTATACGACTATTGCTTAACTTGCGTTTTGATGCCAACCATATTTTGCATTGCACATTGGGGTTTCGCAGTCGCGTAAACTCCGGCACACTGCTGACTGTTCGGGAGAAACAGGCTGACGCGGTGCTGCCAAATCAAGAAAAAACAGGCAGCAGAACGCCTTAGGAGGATGAGTGGCATGAGTGCATCGGGTGAGAGCCGGCCGGAGAAAGATCGTCCGTGGATTTTCCGGACCTACGCGGGCCACTCGACGGCGGCCGAATCGAACAAGCTCTACCGTGGCAATCTTGCCAAGGGTCAGACCGGCCTGTCCGTTGCGTTCGATCTGCCGACTCAGACCGGCTACGATCCGGATGACGCCCTGGCGCGCGGCGAAGTGGGCAAGGTCGGTGTTCCGGTGGCACATCTCGGCGACATGCGCACCCTGTTCCAGGACATACCGCTGGAGCGGATGAACACCTCCATGACGATTAATGCGACCGCACCCTGGCTGCTGTCGCTCTATATAGCGGCTGCCGACGAACAGGGCGCCGACCGCAAACTGCTGTCGGGCACGACCCAGAACGACATCATCAAGGAATATCTGTCCCGGGGCACCTATGTGTTTCCGCCGGCGCCTTCGCTCAGGCTGACGACCGATGTCATCGCCTGGACCTATTCCAACATGCCCAAATGGAACCCGATGAACGTCTGCTCCTATCATTTGCAGGAAGCAGGTGCGACACCGGTTCAGGAGTTGTCCTTCGCGCTGGCAACGGCGGTTGCCATTCTGGATTCCATCAAGGCGAGCGGGGCCATTCCCGATGAAGACTTCCCGAAGGCTGTCGGCCGGATTTCCTTCTTCGTCAATGCGGGCATGCGGTTCATTACCGAGATGTGCAAGATGCGCGCCTTCACCGAATTGTGGGACGAGATCTGCCTGGAGCGCTATGGCGTTGAGGACGAGCGCTATCGCCGCTTCCGCTATGGGGTTCAGGTGAACAGCCTCGGGCTGACCGAGCCGCAGCCGGAAAACAACGTCTACCGTATCCTCATCGAGATGCTGGCAGTGGTCTTGTCCAAGAATGCGCGCGCCCGCGCCGTGCAGCTGCCGGCATGGAACGAAGCGCTGGGCCTGCCGCGACCGTTCGACCAGCAGTGGTCGCTGCGGATGCAGCAGATCGTCGCCTATGAGACCGACCTTCTGGATTATGCGGACATTTTTGACGGCTCGGCCGAAATTACCCGCAAGGTGGAAGAGCTGAAGGCGCAAGCCCGCGAGGAACTTGCCCGGATTGATGCCATGGGTGGTGCGGTCGCCGCGGTCGATAGCAGCTACATGAAGCGCCAGCTTGTGGAAGCCAATTCCGCACGCCTTGCCGCGATCGAAGGCGGCGACCAGGTGGTGGTCGGCGTCAACCGCTGGACAGACAGCGAGCCTTCACCTCTGGCCGCCGGGGAAGATGGCGGCATTCTCACCGTTTCCGAGCATGTCGAGGAAGAAGCGGTCGAGAAGGTCAAGGCCTGGCGCGATGCACGCGATCAAGCCGCGGTCGAAACCGCGCTGGCGGACCTGAAAGCCGCCGCCCAGGAAGGCCGCAACATCATGGAGCCCTCGATTGCCGCAGCCAAGGCCGGAGCGACCACAGGCGAATGGGGCCGGACACTGCGCGAGGTCTTTGGCGAGTACCGTGCACCGACCGGTGTCGGCCAGGCCGTGCGGGACAATGCCGGCACTTTGGCAGACATCCGCTCGGACGTGGAGGCGGTATCAAAGAAACTAGGCCGCCGACTGAAGTTCCTGGTCGGCAAACCGGGTCTCGACGGGCATTCGAACGGTGCGGAACAGATTGCCGTCAGGGCGCGCGACTGCGGCATGGAAGTGGTCTATGAGGGAATCCGGCTGACGCCGGCGCAGATCGTCAACGCCGCGGTGGAAGAAGACGTTCACGTGATCGGTCTGTCGATCCTGTCCGGCTCGCACCTGGCCCTGGTGCGTGACGTAATGGACCGCCTGCGGGCAGCCGGTGCGGACGATATCCCGGTCGTGGTTGGCGGGATTATCCCTGACGAAGACGCCGCACAGCTCAAGGCGCAAGGCATTGCGGCGGTCTATACGCCCAAGGATTTCCAGCTCACCGATATCATGGCTGATGTGGTGAAGATTGTCGGCAACCGTGCAGAACAGGCTGCTTGAACCGGCCTTCGTCGAAAGTGACAACAATGCCGATTGAAGTATTTATTGGCGAAAATTATTCGCTCTTCTAGTCTCGGATAAACTTTCAGTTGCAACTGGCGCAGTCGTGGCTGCGTCGGTTTCGCTGGCGGGTTCAAGATTTATTTATACTTGGCCATTAGTAGTTTCCCTTAGCGCGGGTCTAAGCAGGAAACGATCCGATGATACGTAAGCCAATTTCCAGAATAACTTCAGTCCTCATCGGATTGCGGGACGGGACCAGTCTGCGCCAGCAGATTGCCCTTCTGGCGGCTTCGCTTTGCATCCTTTCGATCGCGGTGGCCGCATTCGGTGCGGCCCTGATTGCACGCGGCGAAGCCATCCGGGAAAACCGGTGGGACCTGACCCTGGTTGCGCGCAGCATGGCGCAGCGGCTGGACCAGACGATGTTCGACCGTTACCGCGAAGTGCGCAACGTCGCAGACATGGAACTGCTGAAGCCTGTCTGGACCCGCAATCCCGACATCATCCGTGAAACGCTTGACCAGCTGCAGCGCAGCCTGCCGCAATATGCCTGGATCGGATTTGCATCTGTCGACGGCACGGTCGTGGCGGCAACCAAGGGCATGCTGGAGGGCGTATCCGTCGCCGAGCGGCCCTGGTTCGTCAGTGGTCTGAAAGGGCCTGCGGTCGAGGATGTGCATCTTGCCAAGTTGCTTGACCACCTGCTGCGGACAAGCCCCGACGAAGCGCCGTTTCGTTTCGTTGACGTGGCAATGCCGGTAAAAGACGAAAACGGAAAACTGGCGGGCGTACTCGGTGCGCACATGAGCTGGAGCTGGGCGGAAGAAACCCGGCGCGATGTTCTGGAAAACAATCTCGGCAAGGAAGGGCTCGATCTCTTCGTGCTTGCGCGCGACGGCACGGTGCTTGTCGGGGAAGACGCCGAGGGCGCGAGCCTCTCTCGGGAAGCTGCAGCCTACGATCCCGGCAATCCCGACATGGTGGTCGCGGAGGTCGAAACCTCGGGCCTTGGCGATTATCCGGGGCTGGGCTGGAAAGTTGCCGTGCAGCAGCCGGTCAGCGTCGTGTCGGCTCGGGTGGCGGCTCTGGTTCGCAATATCTTTCTGATCGGATTTGCGGTCGCCTGTCTTTCCGCGCTGCTGGCATGGCTTGCGTCTCGCACCATCTCGCAGCCGCTTCTCGGCCTGGTCACAGCACTGGACAGGATCGGGCGTGACGAAAAGGAAACGACAGTTCCGCGCTTGCACGGGTTCCGGGAGCTTTCGCAGGTGTCTGCCTCCGTCAGATCGCTGTTGCGCCGGCTCGGTGCGGTGGAAGAAAGCGCAAGAACAGCCCGGGACATGCTGGCGGTTCTGAAGGACGAATACAGCCGCAACATACGGTCCAGTGAGGAACGGAACCGGCAACTGGGAGCCGACATCCGCTCCTTGAGAACGCTGGCGGAACACGATTCCCTGTCGGGCCTCCTGAACCGGCGTGCGTTCCAGCCATTTGCGGAAGATGCCTTTGCGACCTTCCAGCGTCACGACCGGCTGTTCAGCGTGCTGATGATCGATGCGGACCACTTCAAGACCGTCAATGACCAATTCGGGCACCGGGCCGGTGACGACGTCATCCGGGCCATCGGGGATGCCATCGTTGAAGAAATCCGTTCGACCGACAAGGCTGCCCGGTTCGGCGGGGAAGAATTCGTTCTCCTCCTGAGGGAAAACGACGCAAACGGGGCCTGGGTTCTGGCCGAGCGCATCAGGTTGAGAATTGCAGCCCTCACCGTGGATGCCGGCGTTGGCAATATCTCCGTCACGGTCAGCATTGGTCTGGCGGAAGTCACGGCTGATGATCGTGATGTCGAAGACACGATCGCCCGGGCGGATCAGGCGCTTTACATCGCCAAATCGTCGGGCCGCA
The DNA here is from genome assembly GCF_001999245.1 of Roseibium algicola. NCBI lineage: Bacteria > Pseudomonadati > Pseudomonadota > Alphaproteobacteria > Hyphomicrobiales > Stappiaceae > Roseibium > Roseibium algicola. The sequence continues at coordinate 3,036,657 of NZ_CP019630.1, forward strand.
ACCGGGTCTGTGTCGACTATCCGACCCCTCGGTCCCAGTCGGCCTGAGACAGTTGCCTTTGACAATACCGAGGGTTAACTTAACGTAAAGTTTTGTTAACCCTTTGTTGAAACAATTGGCGGGTTCCGCCAGAAGGCGGCAATTCTCTGAGGGCCAGGAGGCCGGAATGGCGACGATCGAAAGGCCGCAATCGGCCCAGGTCGTGGCGCATGCGACAGAGTACCCCGCGGACCGTGACGGTGACGGCACCGGTTACGACCGCAGAAAGAAGCGTGACACCGCAGAGCGCCATGAAAATGAAACCGGGATGTCCGAGGACACTCCGGCAGTTCTTGTTGACGATCACCACACCGTAAATCATGTGCTGGATGGCGTTGCCGCCTATCGGGCTGTCGCGTTGCAGGTCATGGAACCGGGCATCGATCACGGGCCGGTACACCCCTTGCGGGGACCTGTGGACAGGATGCCCGCGGACAACCTCCGTCATGCCTATGAGGATCACGAGGACGGTGAGCCGCCCCATGAGGTGAATGTCGCGACCTGACGGGCGAAGTCGTCCAAAAGGTTGAAGTCACTTGGCTCGTTACGTATTAACCCGTATCTATGGCCGGCAGGGGAGATCCCCTATCGTTCGTGCACAGGTGCGCGTCCTTCGGGATGCAGTGCCAGGTGCCGCCATTCCGGTTGGCAGGCCTGCCCATATCTGGCGCAGGTGGCTGATCCCGGGTGACAAGAGCTGGAGACTTGAGTTTGACTTTCCCCGCACATCTTCTCGAAGGCTACGGCCGTTACCTCAACAAGGGGTTCGTCAGATACAAGGAAACCCATGAACGCCTGGCGGTCTATGGTCAGACGCCGGATGTGATGGTGATTTCCTGCTGCGACAGCCGGGTTACGCCGGAAGGCATCTTCAATGTCGGTCCGGGCGAATTGTTCGTGGTGCGCAACGTTGCCAACCTGGTGCCGCCTTACGAGGATACGGAAGGCCAGCACGGCACAAGCGCCGCGATCGAATTCGCGGTCAACGGGCTCAAGGTCAAGCACATTGTGATCATGGGACACGGCCAGTGCGGCGGCGTGAAGGCGTTCCGGGAAAACGCGAATGCGCCGATGGCGACAGGTCAGTTCATTGGTCGGTGGATCAAGCTGCTGGAGCCGGCGGCAATCGCGATGGCCTGCATGCCGGTGGACAAGGCTGACGATCCTCAGCTTGCCATGGAATATGCCGGTATCCGCCAGTCGCTGAAGAACCTGATGACCTTCCCGTTCATCGAGGCGGCCGTTTCGGCGGGGTCACTCAGCCTGCACGGGTCCTGGTTCGACATCGGGTCCGGCGAATTGCGGGTCATGGACGCCGAAACACAGAGATTCTCCACGACAGCCCCGGAAGTTCTCGCCACCGCGGGATAAGCGCTGCAAGGAAAGGGACGTCATGCTCGTCGATCCGGTGCTCTATCGCCGAATGGCCAAATACAACAGCTGGATGACCGAAAAGGTCTATGCGGCAGCGGATCTCATGAGCGATGAAGACCGCAAGGCCGACCGGGGCGCCTTCTTCCGGTCCGTGCATTCCACGCTTAACCACATCCTGTTTGCCGACAGGGCCTGGATGAGCCGCTTCACCGGCCGCAAATACGAAATCAAGGGCATGGGCGTCGATCTCTTCGAGAATTTCGATGAGTTGAAAGCCGCCCATTTCGACATGTGCCTGCAGATTTCCGACTTTGCCGAGTGGCTGACCATCGACTGGCTGGCGGAGGATCTGGAATGGACAAGCGGCCAGGACGGTATTCCCCGGTCCCGGCCGCGCTGGATGCTTGTCACCCACATGTTCAATCACCAGACCCATCATCGCGGCCAGGTGTCGACACTGCTGACACAGGCCGGGCATGACATCGGCGTAACCGATCTGCCGTTCATGCCCGATCTGGTGTGACGGGGAAGCCTGTTCAGACTTCCGTCTTCATTCCGTAGTTCTTCACCGCGCCAAGCACCGCGTCGATCTCGGATTTCGAAAGAATGTGCGGCGAGCCGATCGTCCGGCTGAGGATATAGGCCTTGGCCAGGACTTCCAGTTCCTCAAGACGCCAGAGGCCCTTTTCAAGGGTCTCGCCGACAACCACGGCACCGTGGTTGGCCATCAGGCAGCCTTGCCGGTCTTTCATGACGTCTGTCACTTCCCGCGCAAGTTCGTCGCTGCCGAAGAGGGCGTAGCCCGCCAGGGGAACCGTGTCACCACCGAAGAGCGCGATCATGTAATGGCAGGAGGGGATCTCCATCCGGTTGATCGCCAGCGCGGTGCAGTGGACCGGGTGGGCGTGCACGACTGCGTGCATGTCCGGCTTTGCCCGCAGCAGCGCAAGGTGGAACTGCCATTCGGTTGAAGGCGGCAGGGGCCCTTCGAAAGCGCTGTCGCCGTCCAGCGGGATGGAGGCCAGCATCTCCGGGGTCATGCGGTCATAGGGCACGCCGGAGGGCGTGATGATCATCCGGTCGCCTGCGCGCGCGGAAATATTGCCCGATGTGCCCTGGTTGATACCGCGGCTGTTCATCTCCTTGCAGGAATCGATGATGGCCTGGCGAAGTTCGGGAGTGTCCTGATAAGGCGTCTTAAGCATTGTTTTCCGTCAGATAGAGCATTTCCGTCGCCGTTTCCGAGCAGGTGGCGATGTGGGTGGCGTAGCCGCCGCGCAGGGCGGCCAGCATCGGTCTGGCACGGTCCGGGCCGGAGCCGACCAGCAGGCCCATGTCCTTGCCGCGCATCTGGTCCAGCGTCACGGCAATCATCCGGTCCTCGATTTCCCGGTTGAGACCGTTGCCGTCGTGGTCGATCAGGCGGCCGCAGATCACGCCGATGGCACCACGTTCCGCACATGGGTCAACGTCGGCGGGGTCAAGCAGGCCGGTATGGACGACGTGGCTGTCTGCGGTGCAGGTGCCGCAGGCGAAGATGGTCTTGTTGCAGTCGGCCACTGCATCAAGCTGCATGCGGATCACCGGTTCCCGCTTCAGTTCTTCCACCAGCGCCCGGTTGGACAAGAGCAGCGGCACATGAAGGTTGACGCAGTGCGCGCCATAGCGGCGGGCGAGCGTTGCCGAGCAGGTTTCCGCGGCAAAGCCGAGAGCTGCCGGACGCGAACCGACCAGCTGAACCACGGTAAGGTCCGGAACCGTCACCCGCGGCGCGGCCTCCGCCACCCGGTAGACCGTTTCGCCCCAGGCAACGCCAAGCCGGTCGCCCGGTTCCAGCAGGCCTGGCAGCCAGTCGGCAACCACCCGGGTTACTCGGTCAAGGGACTGATCGGCTCCGGCGGGGGATGTCGGAACGACGATGGCGTCCTGCAGACCGAACCGGTCGACGAGACGGCGCGCCAGGTCGTGATCGCGGAAGATGTCCGTGTCCAGTGTGATGCGGACATAGTCGCGCTTTCGCGCTTCGGACAGATAGTTGACGACCGTCGCCCGCGAAATGCCGAGGCGCTCGGCGATCTCGTTCTGGTTCATGCCTTCCTGGTAGTAGCACCAGGTGACCTCGATGATGGCATCGTCCTGGCTGCGCGCCCTGGTGGCCGCGGAGGGTGCCGCGGCCTTGGTGCCGGTTGGCCGGGAACTGGTCGGGCCAGGGCTCATGCGCTCTTGGCGATCCTGCTGAGATCCGGGAAGAGGGCGGCAAGGCCTTCGGCGCTGGCCTCGCAGACACCGCGTTCGGTAATCAGGCCGGTGACGAGGTGGTTCGGCGTGACATCGAAGGCAGGATTGCCGCCGGGCGTGCCGACCGGTGTCACCTGCACGACGCCGATCTTGCCGTCGTCCGTCAGGCCCTGGATGTGCGTGACTTCGCGTTCCTGGCGTTCCTCGATCGGAATTTCGGCAACGCCGTCATCTACCGTCCAGTCGATGGTCGGTGAAGGCAGGGCAACGTAGAACGGCACGTTGTTGGCCTTGGCGGCGAGTGCCTTCAGATAGGTGCCGATCTTGTTGCAGACGTCGCCGCGGCGTGTGGTGCGGTCGGTTCCGACGATGACCATGTCGACAAGGCCGTGCTGCATCAGGTGGCCGCCGGCATTGTCGGTGATGTAGGTGTGGGGAATGCCGTGGCTGCCCAGTTCCCAGGAGGTGAGGGCGCCCTGGTTGCGCGGGCGGGTTTCATCCACCCAGACATGGATCGGAATGCCGGCGTCATGGGCCTGGTACATCGGGCTCGTCGCCGTGCCCCAGTCCACGGTCGCAATCCAGCCGGCGTTGCAATGGGTCAGGATGCGGACAGGCTCTCCGTCCTTCTTGCCCGCTGCGATCTTGCGGATGATCTCAAGACCATTCTGGCCGATGCTGTGGTTGATGCCGACATCCTCGTCGGAAATCTCGTGCGCGAGCTTCAGCGCTGCGGCGGGACGGTCGGCTTCCGGCAGCGGGAGCAGGTGTGCACGGCAGCGGTTGAGCGCCCAACGCAGGTTGATGGCCGTCGGCCGGGTCTTGTCGAGAAACTCCCAGGCCGTGTCCAGATGCGCATTGGACGGGTCGATCTTTGCGGCCAGTGCCATGCCGTAGGCAGCGGTTGCGCCAATGAGCGGCGCGCCGCGCACGCGCATCTCAACGATCGCGTCGGCGAAGTCCTGAAGTGTGTCGACCTGCTGGATGCGGAATTCGTGCGGCAGCCAGCGCTGATCGATGATCTGCAGGGCAGCCTTGTCGTCATCCCACCAGAGCGAGCGGTAATGAGTGCCGTTGACCTTCATGGGATGTCCTTTTTGTTGAATTGGCGCGCAAGCTTCACGAGCGCATCGGTCGAGCCGTAACTTTCTGGCGACAGGATGAGGTCGGCCCCCATCAGCAGGTTGCGCGTTTCCAGACGGCGCTTCAGCTGCTTGTCCTCGATTTCCTCGAAGTCGGCATTGTGGGCGAGCGACAGGGTGCGGCGGTGCATCTCGATACCGCAATAGCCCATGGCCTCGTTGCGGATTTCCTGCAGGAGGCCCGCACATGCGAAGTCCGATGCCTGCCCCTGATCCTCGAACAGGGAAGCCGGATAAAGCATGCCGGTGCGCTCGGTGTTCCAGAGGCGGGTGAACTCGGCCTCGAACGATGAGAAGGTTTCGGCGATGACCGACAGAACCCATTCCTGGAAATCGTCGAGTGTTTCCGCGCTACGATGGGCCGGCTGGCTGAAATAGGCCATCAGGAAGTTGGCCGTCAGCATGCCGATGTCGAAGCCGAGCGGGCCGTATTGCACGAATTCGGGATCGATGACGCGGCTGTCGCTGTCCGTGGACATGATCGAGCCACTGTGCAGGTCGCCGTGCACCATTGTTTCGGTGTTGGAGGCAAATTTCATCAGGAACCGCTGCACCTTTGCCTTCAGTTCGGCATTGGCGCGCAGGTCTGCCACAACGGGGTCGAGACCTTCCGTGTGGTGGTTCATTTCAGCAGCAAAATAAGGATCGGTGAAAACCAGCGCTTCGGTGATTGCAGGGATTTCCACGTTGCCGGCGAACAGGCTGACATCGGCCTTCTTGTCCACGCTCTTCATGGACAGTTCCGAGCCGCGAAACGCGGTGCGGGCGCAGAAGGTGCCAAGGAAAGTACCGAGCCCTGCAACCTTTTCACCATCGATCAGCTTGCGCCGCAGGATCTTGTGCGGCGAGAGGAATTCCATGACGATCAGCGCCTGGTCCTCATCGAAGTGGTAGACCTCCGGCACTGCGCCCGGATCACGGGCGGCCTGTCGCACAAGCGCATGGTTCTCGTAAAGCGCGCGATAAAGCGGTAGCGGCCAGCTGTCGCCCACCAGGCGCACATAGGGCAGTGCCTGCTTGACGATGATCGTGCCTTTGGGGCCCTCGACAATGAAGACGAGGTTCAGGTTGCCGTCGCCAACTTCGCGAACGGTCCAGTCAGACGGGTCTGCTCCGATCCTGTCCGCAACGGCGGAAATGCCGGAAAGTCTTTCGCCGAGCGTTTCCGGCGTGAGGGGCCGATAGAGGTCTGGCGTGTCCATCTTGGGTCTTGTTCCTCCCTATTTTGCCCCGATAATGGTCAAGATTATTCAAAAGTCAACACAGTTGACAAATGCCTATTTAGCGTGTTGTAACGATGAGAAGCGGGGGAGGAACTCGCAAAAATATCGGGAGGAAAGGTGCCAGACGTCACCTGTAAATTGAGCGGCTTGGAAAAGTCCTTCGGGCGCAACCACGTGCTTCGGGGGATCGATCTGGAGCTGCGCGCCGGCGAAGTCACGGCGCTGATGGGAGCCAACGGTGCCGGCAAGTCGACGCTGGTGAAGGTCCTGTGCGGCTATCATTTTGCCGATGCCGGCGAGATCGAGCTGGCCGGTGCGCCCTTCAAGCCGCTTGATGCGGCCGATGCTATCTCAAAGGGTGTCGTGACCGTTCACCAGTCCATTGATGACGGTGTCATTCCGGATCTCGATGTTGCCACCAACCTGACGCTGGACCTCCTGACCGAACCGGGCGCCGATTTCTTCGTCAACGACAGGAAACTTCGGCGGCAGGCCCGCAAGGTTGCCGAAAGCATGGGGCTGACGATGGACGTGCGCACCCGTGTTGCGGATCTGGAGGTTGCCGACCGCCAGATGATCGCGATCGCACGTGCCATGGCCCGCGCGCCGAAATTGCTCATTCTGGACGAGCCGACCTCATCACTGTCCGCTTCCGAAGCCGACCGCCTGTTCGCGCTGATTGACCGGCTGCGTGCGGAAGGTGTCGCCATTCTCTATATTTCCCACCGCATGTCGGACATCCGCCGCGTGGCCGACCGGATCGTTTCCATGCGCGACGGGGCGATTTCCGGCCTGTTCGAGGCAGAGCCGCTGGACTATGTCGGCGCGGTCAACGCCATGCTTGGCCACCAGATGACCGAGGTCGATATCGATCCGGTTGCCGGCGGCGATCCGATCCTGGAAGTCGATGGTGTGCGCCTACACGAAAATGGCCCGCAGATCGATCTGACTGCTCGCGAAGGCGAAGTGGTAGCCCTGACGGGTCTGCTCGGCAGCGGCACCACGGAACTGGCGGAAGTGCTGTTTGGCCTTGCGAAACCGGCTGGCGGCACCTTGCGCCTGGACGGCAAGGCCTACACTCCGAAGAGTGCGGAAGACGCCGTCGCCAAGGGTGTGTTCATGTCGCCCAAGGACCGCAGCGTGAACGCCGTGGTGCCGGACTTCGACATCGCCAACAACATGACACTGCCTTTCCTGGGGGCATTCAGCCGGTTCTCTTTCCTGAGCGAACGCGGACAGCGCCGGGCTGCTGACGACATGATCGGCAAGATCGGGATCGTCTGTCAGGGCAACGGCGACGGCATCAACACCCTGTCGGGTGGCAACCAGCAGAAGGTCATGATCGGCCGCTGGCTGTTGCAGGCAAGCCGCGTGCTGTTGCTGGACGAACCTTTCCAGGGTGTCGACATCGGCGCCCGGCGGGACATCGGTCACTACATCCGGCAGACCGCAAAAGGGCGCACGACGCTCGTCTTCGTCGCGGAAATCGACGAGGCCCTGGAAATCGCCGACCGCATCGTCGTCATGCACGAGGCCGCCATCGTCGGCGAATACATCAACAAGAACGTCGACCTGAACCGTCTGGTCGCGGATGTCTCGGGGCCCGCAGGCGGGCAGGGGCAGAGCGAGCCAGCAACGCAGGCAATGGCAGGATGAATACCGGAACAATGAACAAGAACCCGCTCGAACTTGCCATCCGCTACGGCTTCCTCGTCCTACTCGGCGGACTGGCCCTTTTCTTCAGCCTCTATGCCAGCGGCTTTGCCAGCCCGCGTTCGGCAGTCTTCATCCTGCAGTCGGTGGCCATTACCGGCATTCTCGCACTCGGTGTCACCTGTACGCTGGTGGTGGGCGGGTTCGACCTGTCCATCGGCTCTGTCGCAACCTCGGCGCTGATGCTGTCCGCCTATTCCATGGTGGTGCTGGAGCAATCCGCCTTTGTCGCGGTTGCACTCTGCCTGGTGATGGGTGCGGTCGTCGGGCTGATCAACGGGTTCCTGATCGTGAAGATGCGGGTGCCGGACCTTTTGGCGACGCTCGGCATGATGTTCCTTCTCATCGGTTTGCAGCGCATTCCGACCCAGGGCAATTCGATTGCGACCGGGATGAGCCTGGGCGAGGGCGTCGTTGCGGAGGGAACGTTCTCCGCGGCCTTCCTTTGGCTCGGCCGGCATCGGTTCGACCTGTTCCTGGACCGGTTGCTGCCGGTGCCGGTGGTGGTGTTCCTTTTGATCGCGCTGCTGATCTGGCTGTTCCTGGGGTACACCCGCCATGGCCGCCTGATGTATGCCATCGGCTCCAACGAACGGGCTGCCGAACTGGTCGGCACAAACGTGCAGCGCTACAAGATCGTGGCCTACATGATTTCCGGCATGCTGGCATCGGTTGGCGGCATTCTGCTGGCTGCCCGCCTTGGCCGCGGTGACATCGCCTCCGGCAACAACCTTCTGCTCGACAGCGTGGCCGCAGCCCTCATCGGCTTCGCGGTACTGGGCGCTGCCCGCCCGAACGCCTTCGGCACGGCGGCAGGGGCACTGTTCGTCGGTATTCTTCTTCAGGGGCTGACGATGATGAACGCTCCTTACTACATGCAAGATTTCGTCAAGGGCGCCGTGTTGGTCGCCGCCCTTGTCTTCACATTCTACCTGTCCTCGCGACGTGGGGGCCGGAGAACAGCGTGACGCCCTGAATGGCGCCGTTTCCATTGGGAGGAAAACAAATGCTGAGACGTGAATTCATGAAGCTGGCGGTTGCCGCCGGGATCGGGCTTTCCGGCGGAGCGGCTTTTGCAGCCGACATGCCGGCGCCGTTCGACAAGCCGGAAGAGGTCAAGATCGCGCTGGTGCGTTATCTGTCCACCGGTGACTTCTTCCAGTCCTATCTTTCGGGTGTTGAAAAGCAGTCAGCTGCCCTTGGCGTTGATCTGCGTGTTCTCGACAGCCGTCAGGATGCCGCCCTTCAGGCCGACATGGTCGACCAGGCCATTGCGCTTGGTGTCGACGGCATCATCATCCAGCACGGCCTGACCGAATCCATGAAGGCCGCTGCACAGCGCGCTGTCGATGCGGGCATCAAGGTTGTCGCCTTCGACGTCAACGTTGAAAACGATGCGATCCCGCAGATCGAACAGTCCGACTACCTGCTCGGCAAGCTGGCCCTGGAACAGGCGATCAAGGACAATGGCGACAGCTTTACCGCCGGCTATGTCTATGTGCCGGGCATCGCGCCGCTTGACCGCCGCGACGTCGCCTGGAAGGAAGTCAAGGAAGCCAATCCGGGGATCACGGAAGCGGCCATGTTCGGCACGCTTGATAACCCGATTGCCAACTCCGTTGCCAACCAGGCCCGTTCGGTGCTGCAGGCCAACCCGAACATCAGCGTCGTCTTTGCCCCTTACGATGAATTTGCCAAAGGCGTGAAGATCGCGGTCGATGAAGCCGGTCTCAGCCAGGACATCGCCATTTATTCCGCAGACGTTTCCACGGCCGATATCTCTGCCATGCGCGAGCCGGATTCCGCTTGGGCGGCAACGGTCGCGACCAACCCGGCGGTTGTCGGTGAAGTCAGCGTGCGCACGCTGGCGCTGATGCTGGCAGGTGAAGACCCGGGCAAGCAGGTTGTCGTGCCGCCGACCCTGATTACCCAGGACTTCCTCAATGAGCAGGACGTCAAGAACATGGAAGAGCTGGGCCAGAAGATGCCGCAGTTCCAGCATGCCGATGTTTCTGTTGCCGAATGGATCCCGCTTCCGGCGCGCTAAGGCCAGGTTCAATAACCCGTCAAAAGAAAACCCGGTGCCTTGGCACCGGGTTTTTTTTGTCTGGCAGGGACTGGGCGTGATGTCAGATCGCGCGTCCCGTGTTCACATCAGGGATTGCGAGGCCTGCTTAACGTTCTTGGTCGCGGCGTCTATCTGGGCAGTTGCCGAGGAGATCGACTGCATGTTGGAGGTGATCCGTTCCACGCCCTGGGCGGCCGAATGCATGTTGGAGGATATGTCATTCGTAACCGCCGACTGCTCCTCGACCGAGGATGCGATGCTGGCGGCGATGTCTCCGACATTCTTGATGACAGCAAGGATCGATTCGATTGCGGCGACTGCCTGACCGGTCGTCTCCTGCATGGAGCCGATCTGGTTGGAGATCTCTTCGGTTGCCTTGCTTGTCTGCGCGGCGAGGCTCTTCACTTCGGAGGCAACAACGGCAAAGCCCTTGCCGGCTTCCCCAGCTCTTGCGGCCTCGATGGTCGCGTTCAGGGCCAGGAGATTGGTCTGGTCGGCGATGCCGTCGATCAGTTCGATTACCGAACCGATCGTCTTTGCATCCTCAGAAAGCCCGCTCATGATGTCACTGGATCGCTCGGCCTCGGTCGCAGCGCTTTGCGAAACTTCAAGCGCGGTCTGGACCTGGCGGCTGATTTCCTGAATCGAAGCAACAAGTTCTTCTGCCGCAGCGGCAACTGTCTGCACGCTGGAATAGGTCTGTTCGGACGCTGATGCGGACGTTGTTGCCTGTTCCGTCGTGTTGGAAATGGCCGTTGCGATTTCGGAAAGATCCTGGTCGATGCCGTGTTGAACGGTGGCGCGGCGACGTCTTTCGACAACCTGTGGCGTGCGGTCAGTCGCGAACTTCACGACCTTGAAGGGACGGCCGGCGGAATCGAATATCGGATTGTAGGTTGCCTGGATCCAGACTTCGCGCCCACCCTTGCCGATGCGCTTGAACTCACCCGCCTGAAATTTGCCTTCGGCGAGATTCTTCCAGAACTGCCGGTACTCCGTGCTCGCCGCATGGTCCTTTTCGACGAACATGCCGTGTTTACGGCCCTTGATTTCATCGAGGGAGTAACCCATCGCGGACAGGAAATTTTCGTTTGCGTCGAGGATCGTGCCGTCGAGGTCGAAATGGATCACGGCCTGCGACCGATTCATCGCTTCAACCTGACCTTCAAAATCGGCGCTCTTTTGCTTGCGCTCGGTGATGTCCGAGGCGATCTTGACTACCTTGACCACCTTGCCGGCGGTGTTGAGGATCGGGTTGTACGAAGCCTGGATCCAGACTTCCCGGCCACCCTTGCCGTAGCGCAGATATTCGGCGGTCTGAAATTCGCCTTGCGCCAGCTTTTTCCAGAAGGCCTTGTATTCTGCCGATGCCGCGTAGGCGGGGTCGACAAACATGCTGTGAGGTTTTCCCTGAACTTCATTGAGGGCGTAGCCCATCGCTTTCAGGAAATTGGGATTGGCAGTCAGGATCGTGCCTTCGGGTGTAAACTCGATGATGGCCTGCGAGCGGTTTAGCGCATCAAAGGCGGCTTTCCACATGTTCGACCCTGAAAACAGCACCTTGTTTACTCCCGGTTTTTGCCTCTGTAGGGGGAGATATTGTCGTAGGGGAAACTAAAGAAAGAGTTTCAATGACCCTTTCTAGTAGGACGATATAGCTATTTTTGACAACACAAATAGGTGATCGCGCAATCCTGGGGCGGTGTTGAATTTAGCGCTACAGTCTTGGGGTGTTTTCCCAGGTCTCAGGCCCTGGCCTGCCGCCGGACACGGCCGAATTCCGAGCTCAGCACCTGGGTTCTAAATTTTCGCAACAGGTCCATGTCGAGCTTGCCCTTCATCTCGAACATGATCGCAAAGGCCTGGCGCGGACTGAGGCTGTCCTTGTAGGCTCGTTTTTCGGTGAGGGCGGAATAGATGTCGCTGATCGTCAGAAGCCTGACCCTTTGCGAGATCTGATTGCCTTTGAGGCCATCCGGATACCCGGTTCCGTCCAGAAACTCATGGTGACACAGCGCCATCTCGACAACCTGCTTTGGAACTTCCTGGCGCGTTGCCAGCATCTCCCGGCTAAAGAGCGGATGTTTGTTGACAAGCTCACGTTCTTCCAGGGTCAGCCTGCCAGGCTTGTCCAGGATGGAAAGCGGGATCTTGACCTTGCCCAGGTCGTGCACCAGTGCACCCAGGCCGAGAATTGTCTGCTCCGCTTCGGAATGGCCGAGTGCACGCGAAAACGAAACGGTGTGCCCGGCGACCATCATCGTGTGGCAGAAGGTGTGGCTGTGGTGGCATTGAACCGCACTCAACCAACTGTCGAGACCGTCCGTCATGATGACCGAGGTGATGTCCTGGGCGTTGGTAGCCAGGAATTGCATGGGCAGGGGAGCGCCGGAAAGGGCTGCGGCCGACATCAGGTTCAAGCCCATGCTGGTGGTTTCAACCGACTTGACGATTTTCTCCGAGTACCGGCTGGGCAGCGTCGGTTTGGAATAGTCGCCCACCACTTCGCGTATTTTTTCGAACAGTGTCGCGAATTTTTCCTCGCGATCTATCAGATTGTAGAAGCCAAGCTCGCGCGCCTGCAGCACGCTCTGTCTGCTTTTTGTGTCAACGATGCCGAGCGCCGGCACGGATTGGCCGCTTCTCGAAAAATCTCGAAGTATTTTGATGTGGTCAGTGCCAAGGTCCAGAAAGTCGACAAGAAGCAGCGAGCGGGGCTTGATGTCCCTCAGGTTGGGGCGGGAGAAGGCAATTCGTTTTGTCGGGTAGAGGGTCGCGATTCTGGCGAAACGCGATGGAAAATTTCCGAAATCCACTGCCGCAACTAAAATTTGAACCATGATCAATTGGCATCTGAAACAATTTTGGTTGAAATCAAGGATTGTAGAAAAAACCTAAAAAAGGTTTAGTAAATCTGCCAAGTAAAAATACGCAGGATGCTGAGTAATTTTTGCTTCGGACACTTCCCTTTAACCGCCTGTGTGAATTGGCCTGCCTGTAAACGTTAAAGGCACTTGGTGAATAATCGAGTGCAGTGCAGCAAAGTTTTGGCTACGCGAAAAGTGCTGCGTGACGGTTGCAGGGCTGAAAGTCTCGCCTTTTCAGGTGCTCGACGTTTCCTGCGCTCACCAACGTGCCGGGCGAGCTGGCCTGTGCGGTCTCTGGATGAACGTGGTTGGAGGCTGATTGCCGTGACGCGGGGCTCTGATGCCGGGTGTGTTCTGAGCGAAAACCGGATGCCGAAAACGAAAGAGGCGCGGACGATGTCCGCGCCTTCCTGACAAGATAATTTGTCGTTGGTTGGTTGCCTCAGGCGGCGGCCACACCGTTCAGGAATGTTTCCACTTCCTGTTTCAGCTCTTCCGTGCGCGAAGACAGCATTTCCGATGCGTCCAGAACCGATTGGGAAGCCTGCGACGTCTGATTGACCGCACTGGAAAGGTCGGACATGCAGGACGACACGAAGGTGGTGCCTTCGGCGGCATTCTGGGCGTTCTGCGAAATCTCGCCGGTGGCCGAGCCCTGCTGGCTCACGGCTGCCGCGATGGTGCTGGTGTAGGAATTCACCTCTTCCATGATCTTGGTGATTTCCGCGATCGCACCGACCGAGTCCTTGGTCGCATCCTGAATGGCGGTGATCTGGGCGCTGATTTCCTCGGTTGCCTTGGAGGTCTGGGTGGCCAGTTCCTTCACTTCCGCTGCGACGACCGCGAAGCCCTTGCCGGCTTCCCCGGCGCGTGCCGCTTCGATGGTGGCATTGAGGGCCAGCAGGTTGGTCTGCTCGGCGATCGCCTGGATAAGGGTTACCACTTCGCCGATCTTGGAGGCGGAGGCTGCAAGGCCTTCCACCTTTTCGTTGGTCATGCGGGTGCCTTCGGTTGCCCGGCCAACAACTTCCGTCGTCTGGGCCACCTGGCGGGAAATTTCGCTGATGGACGCAGAGAGTTCTTCCGCGGCACTGGCCACGGTCTGAACGCTCGATGTTGCTTCATCGGCGGAGTTCAAGGTTTCCGTCGCGCTTGAGGCGCTCTGGCCGGACAGGTCGGAGAGGTGTCCCGCGGTGCCTTCCAGGCCATGAACGGTTTCGTTGACCGAGTTGAGCACGTTGGAGACATTGGTCCGGAAGGTTTCGATCAGACCCTGAACACGGTTCTGGCGGTCGATCGCAGCGGCTTCGGACGTGCGCTGGTGCTCGGTCAGTTCGATCCGCTCGACGGCCCTGTCACGCAGGGTGCTGACGGCCTGGGCAAGCGTGCCGATCTGGTCGGAGCGTTCCTTGAAGGGGACTTCGTCTGCGAGATTGTCCTGCGCAATCTGGTCCGTGATTTCCGCGAGGCGTGTAATCGGACGCAGCTGGCGGCGAATTGCGAGGATCAGGAGGACCACCGAAACGGCGACGACCGGCAGCACCAGCATCGCGTAGCGGCTGGTCAGTTCCCATGCGTTGGCTTCGACTGCAGCCTTTTCCACGCCGGCATAAAGGATGCCGAGAATATCGCCCTTGGACGAGAAAATCGGCTGGTAAACAGTGAAGTAGTCCTTGCCGAGAATGGTGGCCTGCCCGTGGAAGGTCTTGCCCTGGGTAACGACAGGATAAACCGCGCCGTTCTGGCCGAGCTGGGTTCCGACGGCACGCTTGCCGTCACCCTTGATGATGTTGGTGGTCTTGCGCCAGAAATCCTTCGTTTCCGGATCCCAGGCAAAAACAGTCGCGGTTTCACCTGTCATGCGCCCGACGGCGTCGATCATGTCATGGTTTTCGAACACCGGCATTTCGGCCAGTTCGATCCGCTTGACGTTGTTGTTCGCGTCCCAGCTGACCTTTGCACCGTCGATGCGATCCTGAAACAGCGTCGCTGCCACGCGAAGGTTGATATCCTGTTTGACGAGGGCACGGTCCTCAGCCTGGCCAAGGGCGACCTGATACAGGATAAAGCCCACAACAATCATCGATATTCCAAGCACGCTGGCAGAAATAATTGCGAGCGTCGAAGTCACGCTTAATCGGGACAAGAACTTCTTCATCATTTCCCCCAAGGTCATAATTGGGATCATCTTTGTTGATTTGCGTAAATTAAGAATGAAAGAAAATTCGCGTAAAAATAGCAGTGATAATCACAGTTTAGTGAGCGTTTCATAGTTCCGTGAAAGAGCTGCAGTTTATGTTGTTTTTGTGTATTTTCTCCGCATGATCCATCTCTGTACCGATGGAGTTTCTGTCTTGTCGCTTTCCTGAAGCTGAACTGAAATGAGCAGAAACCCTCGGTCAGTTAAAAGAATGCTGGAGGAAACATGACGCGCCTGGCCGCCATTTGCCTTTTCCTGCTTTGCATTTCGGGGACGTCCGTCCTGGCGCGAAGCGTTACCGATTCCGCGGGTCGTACGGTCGAGATCCCGGATACGGTGACCCGGGTGTTTGCTGCCGGGCCTCCGGCGTCCATTCTCGTCTACGCGCTCAAACCGGAAGCGCTGCTCGGCTGGCCGAGAGCGCTTCGGGACTACGAGAAGCCATTCATCGCCGAAGCCTTTCGGGACCTGCCCGAGACCGGCCGCCTGACCGGACGCGGCGGGGAGGCAAACCTGGAGCGGGTTCTTGCCCTGAAACCCGATCTGATCATCGATTTCGGGTCCGTCCGCGATACCTATATCGATCTTGCCGACCGTGTGCAGGAACAGACAGGGATTCCCTATCTCCTGGTCAACGGCCGGTTCGATGAAACCGCCGGCGCGTTGCGTCTTGTGGGCGAGGCGCTTGGCGTTCCGGAGCGTGGAGATCTTCTGGCCGCAGATGTCGAGGCAACCTTCACCGCGCTGACGTCGGCACTCGGTGCCGTACCCGAGGCGGACAGGCCGCGTGTCTACCTCGCCCGTGGGGCGGATGGACTTGAAACAGGCCTGAAAGGCTCGATCAACACCGAAATCATCGAAAAGGCCGGTGGGCGCAACGTTGCCGATGTGCCCGGGCAATACGGACTGGTGCAGGCAAGTCCCGAGCAGATTATCGTTGCCAACCCGGACACAATCGTAACGTGGGATCGTAGCTTCTATGAAGCTGTCTGGCAGGATCCCCTGTGGCAAGGCATTGCCGCGGTGCGTGAAGGCCGGGTTTTCCTGTCGCCAACGGCCCCTTTCGGCTGGATCGACAGGCCGCCGTCCGTCAATCGGATGATGGGTCTGAAATGGCTTGCAGGTCTATTCTATCCCGAACTCTGGGATGGGGAGCTGCGTCAGGAAACCGCCGACTTCTATAAGTTGTGGTATCATGTGGACCTGAGTGAAGCAGAGCTCGACACTCTGCTGGAATGGGCAAAGGGGCGGGCTCCCTGACCGGCAAATCTACTTCTTTCGCGCGTTCCGGCTTGTTCGTATGGCTCGGCCTCGCGCTTGTTCTTGGCAGTTTCGCGGCTCTTCTGATCGGTCCGTTTCCGCTTACGCCGTCCGAGGCCGTCGGTGTGCTGGCGCGCGTCGTATCCGGCGCACAGCCTTCGGGAACGCAGGACACGGTGCTGCTCTCGATCCGTCTGCCAAGGGTGGTTGCCGCGCTGCTGGTCGGTGCTTCGCTTGCTGCCGCCGGTGCATGTTACCAGACACTTTTCCGCAATCCGCTGGTGTCACCGGATATTCTCGGTGTTTCTGCCGGCGCGGGGCTCGGGGCCGTGCTCGGCATCTTCCTGTCGCTTCCTGTCGCGGCAATCCAGCTGATGGGTTTTGCCGGTGGTCTTGCCGCTGTTGCTCTTGTCGGTTTTGTTGCCGCGACGGTGCGCGGAGGAGACAGCACGCTGGTCCTTGTGCTTGCAGGCGTCGTCGTCGGCGCTCTGGCGGGGGCGGCGACATCCTTGCTGAAAGTGCTGGCAGATCCTTACGACCAGCTTCCGGCGATCACTTTCTGGTTGCTGGGCAGTCTGGCAGGCGTGAAGGCCGGCGATATCCTGCCGGCGGTACCTGCAGTTCTGTTCGGGCTTGTCCCTCTGTTCCTGTTGCGCTGGCGGATCAACGTCCTGTCTCTGGGGGATGAAGAAGCGAAGGCGCTTGGTGTGGAGGCCGGTCGGCTGCGGCTTGTTGTCATTTTCTGCGCGACCTTGATCACCGCAAGCGTCGTCGCCATTGCCGGTGTCGTGGGCTGGGTGGGGCTGGTGATACCGCATATCGCCCGGATGATCGTTGGCCCTGGTTTCGGGCGCCTGTTGCCGGCAGCAGCGTTGCTTGGTGCGGGATACCTTCTTGCAGTCGACACGCTGGCACGCACGCTCTCGGGAACCGAAGTCCCGCTCGGCATTCTGACCGCCGTTGTCGGTGCGCCATTTTTCCTGTGGCTGCTTGCCAGGGGGAGGCGGGCATGGGCGTGAAGCTCAGGGCTGAAAACCTGTCCATCGGCTATCCGGGCCACGATGTCGGGAGCGAGTTGAACCTGACAGCTTCCACTGGCGACGTCTATTGCCTGCTTGGGCCCAACGGGTCCGGCAAGACCACTCTTTTCAAGACGCTTCTGGGGCTGCTGCCGGCGCGTGGCGGCACGGTGCTTGTGGAAGGACGGCCGCTGAAGTCGCTGTCCCGTGCGGATATCGCGACGCGGATCGCCTACGTTCCACAGGCACACGCCGCGCCCTTTGCCTTTCCGGTTCTGGAAGTCGTGCTGATGGGCCGAACCGCAAAACTGCGTGCCTTTCAGCAGCCCGGCCCGCGTGACAGGGACGTCGCGTTGGCGGCGCTGGAAAGGCTCGGTATCGGGGAACTCGCCGGTGCAGACTATACGCGGCTTTCCGGTGGACAGAGGCAACTGGTGCTGATCGCCAGGGCACTTGCGCAGGAAACACGTGTCCTCGTGATGGATGAGCCGACAGCCAGTCTCGATTTCGGGAATCAGGCGCTGGTGCTTTCCGAAGTTGCGGGTCTTGCGGCGGACGGCCTGACTGTTGTCCTGTCGACCCACGACCCTGATCACGCCTTTGCAATCGGAACCAGGGTGGCTTTGCTTCACGATGGTCGCATCAAGACGGATGGCCCCCCAAAGGAAGTGCTGACAAGCGCTGCTCTTTGCAAAGTCTATGGTGTCGATGTGCGGATCGAACAATTCGCCGATGGCCGCACCGTCTGCCTGCCGTCACTTGCGCGCAAGCGGGAAGCGGTGCAGGTCTGAATTGTGCCTTGACTCATTCATAACTCCGAGGTTATCAATCAAATCAATAACCGTGGAGTTATGAATTTGAGTGAGCCAACACCTGACCTTCTGTTTCGGACGCTGGCCGACCCGACCCGGCGGGCGTTGTTCGAGCGGCTTTGCCGCGAAGGCGAGCTGACAGTGCGAGTGTTGACCGACCAGGCCGGTGTCTCCCAGCCCGCAGTTTCCAAACATCTTGGCGTCCTGAAGGAGGCCGGGCTTGTCACGGACCGCCAGGAGGGCAGGCAGTCGCACTATAGCGCCAGGCCCGGAGCGCTCGCACCACTGGTCGACTGGACTCAGCGCATGAACGTGTTCTGGGAACGCCGGTTCGACGATCTGGAAGACCTTTTGAGAAGAATGGACCAATGAGTTTCTCGGACGAAGATACCCTTGCTGTTGTCGTGGAACGGGAAATTCCCTTTCCCGCGGAAAAGATCTGGCGTGCTTTGACCCAGCCCCACCTGATCGAGGAATGGCTCATGAAAAATGCCTTCAAACCGGTTGTCGGTCACCGCTTCGACCTGAGTGCCGACTGGGGAATGGTCGATTGCGAAGTCCAGTCGATCGAGCCGCATAAAGCGCTGGCCTACAGCTGGAACACCAAGGATCTTCGAAGCACCGTGACCTGGACATTGACCCCGACGGATAACGGCACCCTTCTGCGGATGGAGCAAATCGGCTTCACGCAGGAACAACTGCCCTACTATCGCGGTGCAAGCGCCGCCTGGCCCCGCTTCATGGAGGCGCTGGAAAGCGTTGTTGCGCGGCTGGACGATGCCGGCAAAGACGCCTGATAACCGCAAGGAAGACGACCATGGACAATCAAATGTCCCCCGCGCAGCAGATTGACGCCAGGATCGCAGAACTTGACGACTGGCGTGGACGCACACTGGCGCGGATGCGCGCCCTCATTCACGAAGCGGTTCCCGAAGTCGAGGAAGCCTGGAAATGGCGCGGTGTTCCCGTCTGGGAAAAGGACGGCATCATCTGCACCGGCGAGACTTACAAGAAAGCCGTGAAGCTGACGTTCGCAAAAGGCGCGTCACTTGATGATCCGGCTGGTCTCTTCAATTCCAGCCTGGACGGCAACGTGCGCCGGGCAATCGACCTGTTCGAGGATGCAGACATCGATGAAGCGGCGCTGAAAGCCCTCGTTTGTGCAGCCGCCGAGCAGAATGCCGCTGCCTCGGCCGCCAGGAAAACGCGCAGGAAATCAGCCAAGGTCTGACAGTCCGCCACGCGGCGGCCTGAGCGCGCACCCCCAACTCTCAAGAACCCTTTGCTGACGGACCTTTCCGGCAGACGGGATCTTGCGTCGTGATCACCAGGAGCAAATCATGAATTGGACCAAGATCATCCGTCAGCTGCACCGCTGGCTGTCCATAGCCTTTACGCTGGCCGTGGTTGTCAATCTGGCTGCCATGGGGCAATCCGAGCCGGCACTCTGGGTCGGTTTACTGGCGTTGGTGCCATTGATCTTCTTGCTGGTATCGGGACTTTACCTTTTTGCCCTGCCTTATGCCGAAAGGTGGCGTCGGCAGGCACGGTAACGGGCAGTCGATCGGAGGTTAGACCGAATTCGGCTTCCAGGCGCCGTTGGCCGTAAGGCCAACGGCATTGGTGTGCCCTATCCTGGAAACTTTATCGTGAAATAGGGGGCAGGGGCGTTTTCCCCCGGCGCAATCATCCCTGGAACGGGATTGTCATCCGGTGTCAGGGACTGCAGGTAGCTCGCAAGAGCTTCTGCGTCCTGTGTGGTCAGTCCGGCGTAGGCAGGCCAGGGCATAACGGGAATGAGCAACCGTCCGTCTGGTCGAACGCCGGTCGTCAGGGCCGTTACGATTTCTTCCGTACTCCAGGATCCCGCACCGCCATTGGCGGGCGTGAGGTTCGGGCCCCAGACAATACCTGCCTGCGGAATTTCAAAGCCGACATTGCCGCCGATGAGCCCGGCTTCGGGCATCGGTGCGCCGTTCGCTCCGCGCGGACTGTGACAATCGGCGCAAGCCATTATCCGGGCAAGGTAGGCTCCACGTGCAGCCTTGTTCTCATCCGCGGACACGGATCCTGAAAAGGCCGCGAGCACGGCGAAAGCCAGAATGGTTCTCTGGAAGACTAAGCAGATCATTGCCGCCTCCTAAGCCGCAGCCTGACCTGGAAGCATTTCCAGGCCGTAGTCGGGAGCAAGTTCCATGAAACGTTCTGCACCTTGCGTGCCAGCTTCGGCAGCGCGTGCGAACATTGTTTCGAACCCGCCGGGCGTAACGGTCACATCGAGCCAACCCTCGACATCGCCGACGTTGTGAAACGCATGCGGGACACCACGCGGCAGGACGACGACATCACCTGGATGGACGTCGAAGACTTCATCGGCGCACCAGATGCGGAAATGACCTTCGCGGACATTGAACATCTCGTCTTCCTTGTGATGGATGTGCAGGGGGACACCTTCTCCGGGCGGAACGATTTCCTCAAAAAATCCAAGCCGTCCGCCGGTATCGGCACTCCGCACCCTTAAGCGGCGGAAGCCGAGTATTTCGTTTTCGCAAGCGTCCCGGTGCGCCGCGATTGCGGCTGCATTAAAAATTGCTGTCATAATGGGTCTCCTCAAGCCGCAAACTGCGGCGAGGGCAAAAAATACGACTTTCCCGAAATTGCGGAAGTGGTGATACTCCGGACAGTTTGTCCGGTTTCACAGGACGTTCGCATGGCACTCTTTGATGCAATCGAGATCTTCGCCCGGGTGGTTGAAGCCGGAAACATTACCCGGGCCGCCGAGCAGCTCGGCTTGTCCAAATCCCGTGTCAGCGAATGTGTCATTGCCCTGGAAAAACGTCTGGGAGTACGCCTTCTCGACCGGACCACCCGTCACGTTTCTCCAACCGAAGCCGGGTTGATCTTCTACCAGCGCTGTACCCGTGCACTGGAAGAGGCACACGCAGGCGTAACTGAAGTGATGGCGTATCAGGAAACCCCAGTTGGCCATATGCGGATCGGTGCGCCTGAAGCTTTTTCTGACCGGTTTATCATTCCGGCACTCGGGTCTTTTCTTGCAGAGAATCCGCAAGTGACAGCTGAAATCGTCGAAGATATGCGCATGGTCAACCTCGTTGAGCAGCGTCTCGACCTGTCGATAAGGATCGTGCGTGAACCGGAGCCTGCGACGATTGTCCGTAAACTCGGCATGTCTGAGATCCTCGTCTGTGCCGCACCGGACTACATCGCAAGGCATGGGGTGCCGCAACATCCCGTCGACATTCCGGACCACAAGTGCATCGGCTTCGCTGCGCTCTACTGGGCACGCGAATGGCCGTTCTTGTCGCCACAGAAACACACCGTTTCACTGTCTCCCGTGATGATTTGTAACAGCACGGCATCGCTACGGGCAGCGGTCGTGTCGGGTATCGGCCTGGCGGCACTTCCCCGTTGGGCGGTTGCCACTGAGCTGAATGAGGGGGCCCTGGTCAGGGTGATGCGGGACTGGACGCTACCTGAAAGCGGCATCTATGCCGTCTATCCTTCAAACCGACTGGTGACGGCGAAGGTGCGCCGCTTTGTCGATCACCTGGCGCCGATCCTGCGCCAAAGTCTAAGCGACATGCCGGACATGGACGTAGCGCAAGATGGATATCCCGCAGATGGCGTAAATGTGATTTCGGATGGTTCGCGCCCCGACGAACAGGCCGCCAGTTTGCGTTGATCTGCGCTCATTACCGTTCGGTTTTGGCGGCTGAAAGGCGCTGCTTGGCCGTAAATCGATGCTGACAACCGTTCCTGTCATCGAGGTGTTTGTTGCAAAAATACACCCAGTAGTAGTAATTCAGGCGAGGTTGAGAAACGGGTTTAAGTAAATTTTTCGAAAAAAGTACCGATATATTCCCCAGATGGGGAATAGGAGATATGCCGTAGGGGCATAAGATCTTCCTGGCTGCGTCGGGGCGGTATGGCTGTTTAAGCTGGAACGTCTTGTTTGGTGTCAGCTGTGTTTTTGCCGGTTGCTTACTCGAGGGGCGGTCGGTCCTCGAAATTCGTTTCGGGTGTTTTTTAAACTATCGATACTGGCGTTAGGGAGCCGGGTGAGGTCGGAACTACCCGCTTGCAGCCCGCTGCAAAGTACCGGTTCGAATCCGGCTCCCATATTCCTCTCACACTTGTAGATCCATTGTTCCGATCTGCCAACTTCCTTTTGCCTAGCTGGCAAAGAGCAGCGCACTGCCTGCCACAACACCTGCCGCGCCTACCCAGGCGCCGAGTGCCGGTGCTTCCCCGGTTCGCCACCACATCATCGGTAGCATGAGGACGGGTGTCGTTGCCGACAGAGTTGCGATGATGCCGACTTCTCCGCCGGACAGCGCGAACAGGATCAGCGTCATGCCGAGACCCATGCCGAGCAAGCCGGAAATGGCGATCAGGCCGACGACCGGAAGCGTAAAGTTTCCCGCCGGCTTGACCCAGCTGACCGGAAGGCGTGTCAGGAGCAGCAGCCCCACAGCTGCAACACCGACGCGTATGCTGGAGGCTGCGACCGGGTCAGCGCCGGTTTCCATGATCGGACGGGCAATGAGGGAGCCGACTGACTGGGACAGTGCTGCGGCAAGGCCGAGAAGCACGCCAATCCACACCGGACCCTTAATGTTTTCCCATTTGTGAAGCTGGGACTTGCGCTTGCCGAAACGGATGGCCAGCAGGACCCCCAGAAAGGTAAGGCCGATACCGACCATCTGCGTGGGGCTGAGGTCTTCGTTCAAGAGCAGCCAGCCGAGGATCGCCGACATGGGGGCATTCAGAGAGAACAGCATTGCAGTCCGGCGTGGACCCATGCGGTTCAACGTCAGGAAAAGCGCGGTGTCGCCAAGAAAGATGCCGACGAAACCGGACAGGACTAGAGGCAGCATCTGGGCATCGCCGATGGAGCTCCACCCGGTGGTCAGGAACACCCAGGCGCACAGCATCAATGCCACAAGCACCATGCGGGTACAGTTGAAGGCAATCGCTCCGAGATGCTGAGCGGGGCCGGTGGACAACAGGCCCGTCAGCGCCCACAGGGCAGCCGCGCCGAGGGCTGCGGCTTCATAGAGAAACATCGGGTCAGGTCCGTAACAGATCGTCCTCCGGACCGGGCACTTTGCCGGTCCAGGCGGCTTCGAAGAAGGCGACTTCCAGTTTGCTCATCTGGCGGAAAAGGCCCGCAACGCGGGCTTGCTCGGGTTCCGGCAGAGTGGGGCCGATCCGATCCATTTCCGCCCGGATCCAGGTCACGAAGGCCTCGAAGCCAGGCACGGCGTGCAGGTCAATCCATTCGGCGAGATAAAACGCATCCGGGCGCGGTTTTCCCGCTTCGCGCTGGCCCCAGGACAGGTAGCACCATTCCGCGCAGAGAAGGCATGCAAGCCCTTCGGCGTAACTGCCTTGTCCGGACGATTTCAGCAGGAGCTGCGAGAAAGCGCGGGTCACGGGGCCCTGTGCTGCGGTCTCATAAACTTGCGATTCCACGCCGAGCGCCTCGAACGAGCGCAGGAAGTAGTCGTTTTCCTCCGAGGTCAGCAGAGCCAGGAAACCGGAGAGCCGCGACTTGGCGGGCATCCCGGGGGCTTTGGCGACGAGATATCCCAGAGTGGAAGCGAGATCCGTGACGAAGGTGTAATCCTCGATCAGATAACGCGCATAGGCCTCCTCCGGCATGGTGCCATCGCCGATCGCAACGGTGAAGGGATGGCTGCACGCATCGCTCCAGTAGGGCTCGGCGCAAGCTGCCAGCCAGTCGTTGAAGCGTCCGCCGGGAGTGCTTTCAAGGAAGTCGGTGAACGACCCGTCAAATTCAGAGGGCATGGGAGAAAACTCGTTGGCGGCCTTTGCGAACGCCGGGAACAGGGGATGACAGAGGTGATGCTGTTTTCGCAGCCTGTCAACATCAAAACCTGTCGGTCGCCGGCAATGCTCGGGTTTGTGGCGTTGAGCTGAGTGTTGTCGCTTCAACGCTCGACATAGCGCGTCGAGCTTCCCCGCAAAGAGGAAATCCGGGGCCTGGATCGATGGCTTGGGGGGCTGCCCGGTAGGGTGTCGGGAACGCGGTTCCCGCTTCAGGACCTTCGCAGCGCCGTCGACCGGATGGCAGCCGGCAGGCCACAAGAAAACGGGCGCCCGAGGCGCCCGTTTGAACTGTCGATCAGGCTGCTGCCTATTTCGGCGTGATCAGGCCGCGGTTGACGAGAACCTCGGCGATCTGGACGGCGTTGAGCGCCGCACCCTTGCGCAGGTTGTCCGAAACGACCCAGATGTTGAGGCCGTTTTCAACGGTTGCGTCCTCGCGGATGCGGGAGATGTAGGTCGCATCTTCGCCGGCACTTTCGTATGGCGTGATGTAGCCGCCATCTTCCTGCTTGTCGATGACGAGGCAGCCCGGAGCTTCGCGCAGGATGTTGCGGGCTTCTTCAGCGGTGATCTCGTTTTCGAATTCGATGTTGACGCTTTCCGAATGGCCGATGAACACCGGTACGCGAACGGCGGTGCAGGTCACCTTGATGGCCGGGTCGAGCATCTTCTTGGTTTCCGCCAACACCTTCCATTCTTCCTTGGTGTAGCCGTCTTCCATGAAGCTGTCGATGTGCGGGATCACGTTGAAGGCGATGCGCTTGGTGAACTTGCTCGGCTCGATCGGATCGTTCACGAAAACCGCACGGGTCTGGTTGAACAGCTCTTCCATCGCTTCCTTGCCGCCACCGGAAACCGACTGGTAGGTGGAAACGACGACGCGCTTGATCTTTGCGTGATCATGCAGCGGCTTCAGCGCCACGACCAGCTGGGCGGTGGAGCAGTTCGGATTGGCAATGATGTTCTTTTTCGTGAAACCGGCAACGGCGTCGGCATTCACTTCCGGCACGATCAGCGGCACATCCGCGTCGTAGCGCCATGCGGAAGAGTTATCGATGACAATGCAGCCCTTGGCAGCGATCTTCGGCGACCATTCCTTGGAAACGGTGCCACCGGCGGACATCAGGCAGATGTCGGTGTCGGAGAAATCGTAGTTCTCCATGGCCTGAACCTTCAGCGTCTTGTCGCCGAAGGAGACTTCGGTGCCCTGGGAACGGCGGGAAGCGAGGGCGACGACTTCGTCTGCCGGAAAGCCGCGCTCAGCGAGAATGTCCAGCATCTCGCGTCCGACATTGCCGGTAGCGCCTGCAATTGCGATCTTGAAACCCATCTTTGACTAGTCCTTGTCCGTCTCCCCGCTTCGCCAGCCGCCCGGTTCTGGATGGGCGTGGCCGGCTCCCGGCGCCTCCCATCCCCGGGGAGGCGGGATGAGCGGCACCGTCAAGCGGTGGTCTTGGTGGTCTTGGTAGTGCGTTTAAGAGCGGTTGCGGCAGCCGTCCGGGGCTCGCCGCGCATGAAGGTAGCGCTGGCAAGGGCCTGGGACATCATATCCAGAATGTCGGCTTTCAGCCGGGTCATCGGGGCTCGCAATCGTCAAAACTTGAGACGGCGGTGTTTTTGCCCGGAAATCCCCGCGAGTCAACAAGGAATAGGCGGGTGTTGCCAGCTAAGTGAACGAATTGATGCCGTCCGGGAACAGTCGAATAGCTGCAGCCTCGGCAATTTCACCGAAAGAAGACCTTCGCCAGCCTTGTGTTCTGGCGTGGATCTTTCCGTTTTTTGCCGGTCAGGTGGCAAAGAGCCGTCCCGGTCCACGGTCCGTCGTCGGCAGGTCCGCCAGATGCATCATGTGCCATGCGAGTGCCAGGTTGGAGCTGATGACGGGTTTGGAAAGACGTTTCTCGCAGGCTTCAATGACAGGCAGCGTGCGCAAGTTGGTGCAGGAGGCAAAGACGGCTTCTATCTCCGGATCCTTCCCCACCTCGCAGATTGCCTCTTCCACGGACCGCAGGCTGATCCTTGCAACCACGGCTTCTTCCGCTTGCCCGAAAGAACCGACACTCAAGGGCGTTATGCCGTTTTCTTCCAGGAGACGGCAGAGTGCGTCGGAGACTTCCTCCACATAGGGCGAGACGATGGCGATCCGCGAGACACCTAGGTGTGCAAGGGCTGCAACGACTGCGCGGGCGGGGTCGGTCACGCGTGCGCCAGGATGAGTTGCCTGGATCGCACAGGCAACCTGATCCGATCCGATCACCGTTGCGCCGGACGTGCAGGCATAGGCAATGACGTCGAGTGGGCGCGTTCCCGGCAATAGGGCTGCGGTGTCCGTCAGCCGGGCTTTCATCTGCATGAGTTTTTCGGAGGTGACTTCGGAAGCGCTCTCGATTCTAGCGTGAAGCAGCGAGACGCCTTCCTGATCAAAGAGAGGCCGGAACTCGCTCTCGATGGTTTCGTCAACCGATAGCAAGATCAGGCCGAAAGCCGCTTTGGTTGCCGATCCCCTGTCGCAGTCGAAGGAAAGTTTCATGCCGCGGTTCCAGGTGTTCTAGCGGGTGATAACAGGAATGTCCGGCCCTGCCGGCACGGTCAGGAATTCGGGCGATCCGTCTCGAATGACGATGTTTTCCTCGTGAACCATCATCCTGCCGGGTCCAAGCGAGAGGCTCGGCTCCAGTGTCAGCACCATGTTTTCTCGAAGTGGGGTCTCGTCGAAGCCGGTCAGGCTGGGCGCTTCGGTAAGTTGCATGCCAAGCCCGTGGCCGAGCCGGCCGACGTCACCTTCGCCCTGGTCCAGCACCTTGGCCATGGACTGGAATAGATCGGCACAGGTGCGGCCCGGGCGGGCAATTTCGGCAGCTGCCTCAACGGCCCGGACAAGTGTTTCATGGGCGGACCTGACGGCATCACTGGCCTGGCCGATCGCGAAGTTGCGGTCAAAGTCGCAGAAATAGCCGTTTTTGGTTGCACCCGTATCCAGCATCAGGACGTCCCCTTCCTGTAGGGGTCGGGTCGACGGGGGAGAAATGACATCGCCGTAGCCGTCCTGTCCGGCTCCGCCGACCAGATAAGGCACGTCGTCCGCACCTTGCTTCAGAAGTTCGATCCGGAAGGACCGGAATACCTCGTTGAGCGGTTGGCCGGTGTGGAAAAACTCCGGTGCCCTGGCAAATGCTGCCGAACCGATACCGCAAATCTCGCGCAGGAGAGCAATTTCACGTTCAGATTTCACCATCCTGAGGCTCTGGATCAGACCGGTTCCGTCCAGATATTCAGCGTCGTTTGTGAGATCTCGAAGGCGCTGAAAGTCGCGAAGTGGCATGCGAAGCACGCTTTCCCGCCCCATCGGCATGGCGATTTTCGTGAAGTCCTTGAGGGTGTCCGCGAGCAGGGCGATGCCGTCATCGACGGGGTGCGGGGCGGAAAACACCCGGATATCGTCAATCCAGGTGCTCGCCATCAGGTGCGCGCCGATCTGCGGAATGACCGCAATCGGCTTGCCGTTTACCGGCACCACGAGGAACCAGGGCCGCGTGGGGCTCTGCCAGAACAGGGTCCGGAACCCGGTGAAATAACGCATTTCGGCTTCGGTCGTGAAAAACAGCGCGTCGATGCCCTGGGAATGCATGGCTTTTTGGGCTGCTTGCGTGCGCGCGGCAAATTCGTCTTCAGGAAAATCCTGTTCAGACATCTTCCGGTCCTTCGGAAAGATAGCAGAGCACCCGGGCTTCCGGTCCGAGGCCGAGGGTCGATGCCCCGCCACCTGCGTGTCGAACGGCTGTGATACCGCCCGCACCGGATGGCGTCGTCGCAATGCCGTTGTTGCCCAGCCAGTCGACCGTTTCAGCCGCTTCGCTGTCGGAAACGGTCACGAAGAAATCGGCTTCCCTGGCCAGGTACTTCAGCGCCAGATGCGAGGGTTCCTTGCAGTCTAACCGGCCCATGTTCGACACCGGACCGGGCGCCGTGACGGGCTTTCCGGCTTCGATGCTGGCCATAAGGGCGGGTGCGTATTCTGGCTCCACCACGACGATGGTGACATCGCGGCCCCAGGTCAGGCGCGCGCCGACGGCACAGGCGGCGGCAAGTCCGCCGACACCCGCCTGCAGGAAGACATGCGTGGGCGGTGTCTTGATCTGCCGGGCAATTTCCGCGGCCATCACAAGATAGCCCTCCATGACGTCGTGTCCGGCGGCGGTCATGCCCGGCAAGGTGCTGTCCGGCAGCAAGGTCCAGCCTTCGGCCTCGGCGCGCCTCTGGGCTTCCGTCATGCTGTCTTCATAGGTGGCTCCGGCCCGGGCAACATCAGCGCCCCGGGCCTTGAGGCGGGCCTCAAAGGCGCTTGGTACAGTTTCGGCAACGAAGACGACAGCCCTTGCCCCAAACAGCGGAGCGCCCGCGGCAAGGGACATGCCGTGGTTCCCGGCACTCGCACAGACAAAGGTTCTGCCGGTCAGCGCGGAAGCGTGAGACTGGGTCAGTCCGCCCCGAACGCGGCTGTCCGCCAGTTTGGCAATCGCATAGGCCGCGCCAAGTGCCTTGAAGCTTCCAAGACCCATGCGTTGCCGTTCGTCCTTGAGGGCAAGGTTGCCGATAGCAAGACCGACCGCGAGGTCATTCGCAATCAGCAGCGGGGTTTCATCCGCACGCGGGCATTTCCGAAAAAGGTTCTCTGCTCCGGCGACGTCCTGTGAGACGGATCCATCCGCAAGCCCGCTTTGCTCGGGAAGGCCTTTGCCGAGGAACGGATTCTTCAGTGTTTTCATCATCTGCCCCGCGCGGTTTCCCAGGCAGGTCAGCAGCTCTGAAGGCCGGTTGCAAGCGACTTGCTGAAAATGACGGTTACGAACCAGATCGGGCCGTGTCCGAGATGTTGCGCCTGGTTGCGAAAAAGACTTGCCTGTTTCTGATGAATCGAAATATCATGAATTATGGATATGAAAGATGCACTGAGCGCCTTTGGGGCGCTCAGCCAGAAAACCAGACTGGAAGTCTTCCGGTTGTTGATCCGGGCTGGTGACGCAGGAATGACCGCCGGCGAGATCGGTGAGGCTCTGGACGTTCGGCAGAACACCATGTCGGCGAACCTTGCTGTTCTGCTTCAGTCCGGGCTGGTCCGAAATGAACGCGAGGGGCGGTCGATTCGCTACTTCGCGGATCATGACGGCATACGCGAGTTGCTGACGTTTCTGATGGCCGATTGCTGTGGTGGTCATCCGGAACTTTGTGCGCAGGTCATCGAGACGATTGCCTGCGGAGAGACCTGTTGAGGTTAAGGGGGATCAAATGTCCGGCGATGTCTACAACGTGCTTTTCCTGTGCACTGGCAATTCCGCCCGGTCGATCATGGCGGAGGCGATCCTGAGCCGGGAGGGGCAGGGCCGCTTCAGGGCGTTTTCTGCCGGGTCACAACCGGCTGGAGCGGTGCGTCCGGAAGCACTTGCCTTGCTCAGCAAGCTCAATTTCAAGACGGATGAGCTGCGCTCGAAGGACTGGGCCGAATTCGCTGAGCCGGATGCCCCGGTCATGGATTTCGTCTTTACCGTTTGCGACAATGCGGCGAAGGAAACCTGCCCTGTCTGGCCTGGCCAGCCGATGTCAGCCCATTGGGGCCTGCCGGATCCGGCAGCCGTTTCCGGAAGCGACAGCGAAAGGGCTGTCGCATTCAACGAGGCCTTCCGGATGCTCAGCAACCGGATCTCGGTGTTCGTGAACCTGCCGATGTCTTCGCTTGACCGTTTGTCCCTGCAGAAGAAACTCGATCAAATCGGTCAGTCTGCCGAAGAGCCCGTGTAAGGCTGCTCCGGCGTACCTGTTTCGGGAATATTGCCTCAGGCGACTGCCTGGCCTTCGCGCGACGTGCGCAGGGTCAGCAGTGCGATGACCAGGGCGATGAGCGCACAGGCGGCAACCGCGCCAACCAATGGCAAAGCTGTCCGGTCGAAGAACGGGCTGCAGACGAGGATCATCACGCCACCGGCAACCATCTGGAAGGTGCCACCGAGGGAGGATGCCATGCCGGCATGTTCGCCATGTTCTTCCAGCGCCATGACCATCACCGGAGCAATGACCTGTCCGAGGCAGGTGTTGCCGATGAAGAAGAGCGCCATCAGAACCGGCAGGTCGTCTATGCCGCTCCACACAAGAATGACCAGCAGGACGTTGGCTGCCGCAAATCCGCTGACGGCCCTCAATGCCACTCTGCCCATGCCGAAGCGCTCACCAAGCGAGGCGGCAAACTGGGAAGACGCAAAGAAGCCGATCGCGTTCAGCGCGAAAACAAGGCTGAAGGCTGTCGGCGTCAACTGGTACTGGGTCATGTAGACCAGCGGCGCTGCGGCGATGAAGACGAAGAAACTCGCCAGCGAGAAGCCACCGATCAGCGTCAGACCCATGAACCTGCTGTCACGCATCAGGTAGATGGCGCTGCGCAGCATTGCTGTCGGGTCGATCTTGCCCCGGCGCTCGGCCGGTAGCGTTTCGGGCAGCAAGAAGGCCATTTGCAGCATGGCGAGAAGGGAAATAACGCCCAGGGCCACAAAGATCAGGCGCCAACTGCCGAACTGGATGATCAAGCTGCCGGCGAGCGGTGCAAGCATCGGCGAAACGCTGAAGACCAGCATCACCAGAGCCATCAGCCTGGTCGCCTTTGGTCCGGTGTGGAGGTCGCGGACCACGGCCCGCACGATGACCATCGGCGCGCCGGCACCAAGCGCCTGCACGAAACGGCCGAATGTCAGGGCTGAAACGTCGACCGCGGTCGCGCACATGACCGATCCGATGAGGAAGACGATCAGGCCCAGGAAGGCGGGCAGCTTGCGTCCAAACCGGTCTGCCAGCGGACCGTAGATCAACTGGGCCAGCCCGAAAGCGATGAAATAGACCGTGAAGGTCATATGAACCGCAGCGTCGTCCGTCTGCAATGCCTGCACGATTTCCGGCATGGCGGGCAGATAGAGGTCGATGGCAAATGGACCGACAGCAGCGAGAAGCCCCAGCACAATGGCGGAGCGGACAAAACCGATCTGCATTGGAAAATCCGATGAAAAATGCGCCGGAGGCACAAATGCGGGAAAGTCTGGAAGATGGAGGTGGCGGAGATCACCGCCCGGCCTTGATATGATGTAAGTGCTCGAAATGCAAATTCAAGGCTTGCTGGGTGTTGTCATGAAAGCTTCATGCAACTGTCACCGATATTGTAATCAGGGCCACTAGCTTGCGCGCACCATCAACCCGATATTTTGTGGGAGCGAGTGCAATGGCGGACCTTCGTGGGCGCTTTTTAAAAGGTGTCAGCCTTTCAGTCCTGTTCGGCCTTGGCGCCGTGTCGGCAGCACAGGCAGAGTATTTCGAGCGTATCAACACATTCCCGGTCTACAAGACCCTGCCGGAAGGCGTGGATCAGGCCACCGAAACCGTTGCCGAAATCATCTACGCCACGAAGGACGGCCGCACGCTCGTCTTCACCGACAGCCCGGGCGAAGCCATTGTTTTCGTGAATGCGGCCAACCCGCTGAACCTGCAGCCGATGGGCCGCACCGCCCTTGGTGGTGAGCCTACTTCGGTCGCCGTCGGCGAAACATTCGCCTATGCCGGCGTCAACACGTCCGAAGACTACGTCAATGCGTCCGGCCATCTGGCCGTGATCGCTCTCGATGGTCTTGGCATCACCGCGAAGTGCGATGCCAAGGGTCAGCCGGACAGCGTTGCCATCTCTCCGGACGGCAAGTTCGTTGCGATCGCCATCGAGAACGAGCGCGACGAAGATCTGAACGACGGCGTGATCCCGCAAATGCCGGCCGGCCATCTCGCGATCTTCGATCTGGACGAAACCGGCACGCCGACCAACTGTGACGCGGTCCGCATTGTTGACCTGACGGGTCTTGCAGAAGTCGCGCCGACCGATCCGGAGCCGGAGTTCGTTTCGATCAACTCCCAGAACCAGGTTGTCGTCACGCTGCAGGAAAACAACCATATCGCCGTGGTTGATCTGGCCTCCGGTGAAGTTGTCAGCCATTTCTCCGCCGGTACGGCTTCGGCTGAAAACATTCCGGTTTCCAAGGCGCGCATGAGTGATGCCTCCGGTTCGACCGAAAACGTCAAGCGTGAGCCGGATGCGGTTGCCTGGATTGATGACGAGCGTTTCGTGACCGCCAACGAAGGTGACTACGAAGGCGGTTCGCGCGGCTTCACCATCTGGAACACCAAGGGCGAGGTCCTGTTCGACAGCGGTAACCAGATGGAACACCTTGGCATGGCCAACGGCCACTATCCGGCCAAGCGCGCGTCCAAGAAGGGCACCGAGCCGGAAGGTGTGACGGTTGGTGAATTCGGCGGTGAAAAGCTGATCTTCGTCAATTCAGAACGCGGCAACTTCGTTGCTGTCTACAAGGACACCGGCGCCGAGCCGGAATTCGTCCAGTTCCTGCCGACCCATGTCGGTCCGGAAGGCTCACTTGCGATCCCGAGCCGTGACCTGTTTGTGGTTGCCAACGAGGTCGACAGTGCGGAAGACAACGTTCGTGCGCAGGTCTCCCTCTACAAGTTTGGTGTGGAAGCTCCGTCCTACCCGATGGTCGTGTCCGAAACCGACCCGGAAAAAGGCGCGCCGATCGGCTGGGGCGCACTGTCCGCACTGGCTGCAGACCCGGAAGACGGCAACAAGCTCTACGCCGTCAGCGACAGCTTCTATGACGACGCCCGCATCTACACGCTGGACATCTCTTCCAAACCGGCAAAAATCGTTGCCTATGCAACCGTTCAGGGTGGCAAGCAGGCAAAACTGGACCTGGAAGGCATCTCTGTTTCCAAGGATGGCGGCTTCTGGCTGGCTTCCGAGGGCAATCCGGACAAGGAACTGCAGCACCTGCTGCTGAAAGTCGGCACCGACGGTCAGGTTCAGGAAGAAATCACGCTTCCGGAAGAGCTGAACGCCCAGTCCGCGCGTTTCTCCTTTGAAGGCGTTGCCGAGTTCGAAATGGACGGCAAGACGCTGGTGGCCGTCGCCGTTCAGCGTGAATGGAAAGACGACCCGAAGGGCATGGTGAAGCTGGCCATCTACAACCCGGCCGACAAGTCCTGGGGCTTCGTTCACTATCCGCTCGACAAGCCGAAGAGCGCAGCCGGCGGCTGGGTCGGCCTGTCGGAAATCGTCTCCATGGGCGACGGCAAGTTCGCCATTCTGGAGCGCGACAACAAGGGTGGTGAAGACGCAGCCATCAAGCAGATCACCACGATCTCCCTGGAGGGTGTGACCCCGGCTGCCTACGGATCTGAGCTCCCGGTGGTCCAGAAGCGCTACGCCATGGATATCCTGCCGGCTCTGGCCGAAGGCAAGGGCTGGGTTCTCGACAAGCCGGAAGGCTTGACGATCACGGCCGACGGCCGTCTGATCCTGGTCACCGACAATGACGGTGTCGACGATGCACCGGGTGAAACCCAGTTGATCGACCTCGGCCCGGCAAGCCGCCTGAACTAAGGCACTTCAGACAAAGGTCCTCCCAAGACCTGAGCGAAGGTCCGGCCGCTTTATGCAGCCGGGCCTTTCCTTTTTTGCATTGCCATTTTCAAGCCGTGAAACTTCGTCTTTGCCAGTGCCACAGGGCGGCAAGGCTGTGCAGTCCGATGAGTGCTGCAAGCAAAAGCGCCGCGGCATGGTGCAGGCCTGCCGGTGGCAATCCGGCGAAAGCCGCAAGTCCCGGCAATGTGCCACTCGCAATCTTTTCAAGGCTACCGGATATGACGATCATGCCGATACCGCTGACGAGGAGCAGAAGCGGTACGAGGCGCAAGGCGGCGTGGACGCCCTTGCCGATAGCTTGCTGCAACCCGGAATGAACGGCGAACACCGGCTGAGGGGCACCCTTTGCCAGCCAAAAGATCGTGCGGACAAGAGCGAGCAGGCCGGCAGACAAGCCAAGTCCCAGATGGGTTCTCAAAAGGTTTGGAGAAAACGGTTCGTCGTTCGTCAGGGCATAGCCGGTAGCCAGCGCGCTGATGGTAAGAGCGGCAATCGTCCAGTGCAGCAGCCTGTTTCCGGTTACGGGCAAGGCCGCCATCACTCATCCTCCCGAATGACGGTGTAGAGTGCGGCATGAAAGTCGATGCCCTTGAATTCCGCGACAATGCCGCTTTTGCCGAGTTTCTGGATGGCGGCCTGGTAGGCATCGGGACTTTCCCAAAGCGCGATGTTGACCAGCTGGAACTTCGCCTGCGGAGACAGGGACTGGTGCAGGCGCGTGGTGATGTAGCCGGGCTGCTCTTTCAGGAAGTCGCGCGCCTGTTCCCAGCTGCGAACTGCGTCGGCAAGACGGTCTTCGGGAACTTCGAAGGAATTGATCAGCGTTACCGGGGCGTTGGTGTTGATTTCACTCGCCATGGCGGAGACTCCCAGGTTGGCGGTCAGGAAGGAAAGTGCTGCCAGATGAATGGCACGACGTGTCCAGAGTGATGTCATTTCGAACTCCTAATTATATAGCAAGCTATGTTTATTTATATAGGGTGCTATCTATCGTATATGCAAGGGATGACCTTCGAAAAAGATTCCTCCGCCGGGTATCTGGCAAACCACATGGCACGGCTGTTTGCCGCCGGTCTCCATCGCCGCATCCGGCCGCTAGGCCTTTCACCGGGCCAATTTCCGGCACTGGTCGCCCTTTGGGCAAAGGAAGGACGCACGCAAAAGGAACTCGTGCAGTTGCTTGATATCGAACAGGCAACGCTGGCAAACACCCTGGCCCGGATGGAGCGGGACGGCTTGATCACCCGCCGGGCGAGTGAAGAAGACGGCCGGGTTCAGGAAATATTCCTGACCGACAAGGCCAAGGTTTTGGAAAAGGAAGCCATCGCGTCTGCGATTGCCCAGAACGGAGAGGCGCTGGAGGGGTTTTCGGAACGGGAAAAGGCGCAGTTCCTGGATTTCATGCACAGAGCCATTTCAGCCATGCAGAAAGCCCAGACCGGCAGTTCCCGATGAGTGCCAGCTTGCTGGGCCTGTTCGGCGTCTCCTTTCTGGCTGCCACCCTGCTGCCCGCCCAATCCGAACTTGGCCTTTCCGGCCTGATTGCGCTTGGAACGGAACCTGTCGTTCTGCTGGTTGTGGCGGCAAGCCTTGGCAACACGCTCGGATCAATGGTCAATTGGGGCCTCGGCAGGGCCGCAACCGCCTGGTCGACCGCTTCCTGGTTTCCGGTCAAGCCTGACAAGCTCGCCAAGGCAACGGGCTGGTATCACCGCTACGGACGATGGAGCCTGCTGCTCAGCTGGGCGCCGATTATCGGCGATCCCCTGACATTGGCGGCAGGTGTGCTCAAGGAGCCCTTCTGGAGCTTCACCCTGCTGGTCGCAATTGCAAAGACAGCACGCTATGTCGCTGTCGCGTTGATCACGTTGCAGGTTATCTGAGACTGCGGGCCAGCCGGGGGAATGCGAAACCTTCGCTGCGCGGGACGCTTAACCCTCAAAACGCTCGATCAGATCCCACTTGTTGCCGAAGGGGTCCTGGAAGACGGCAACTTTGCCATAAGCCTCGTGGCGTGGTGTTTCCAGAAAAGTGACGCCCGTCGAAAGCATCGCCTGATGATCGCGATCGAAGTTGTCGGTGTGCAGGAACAGGAACACACGGCCGCCGGTCTGGTTGCCAATGGCGGCGTGCTGATCGTCACCGTCGGCTTGCGCCAGCAGGAGGCGTGTCTCGGAGCTGCCCTTGGGCGCGACCAGTACCCAGCGCTTGCCGCCGCCAAGGTGTGTGTCTTCGACCAGGTCGAAGCCAAGCTTGCCGACATAAAAGTCGATGCCCTGGTCATAATCCGGCACGATGAGGGCGATCGCTCCAATCATCTGTTTCATGGCAGGCCGTTTCCTACTGCGCGCGCCGGTAGACGGACACGTTCGTGTAGCTTGCAACGTCGACCAGGTGGACGGTTTGGGTCACGGTCAGCGTTCTGCCGTCGTCGGACAGTTCCCGGTCGGCTTTCATGATCGTCAACCCTCCGCGGCGGGCTTCCGAAATGAGGTTGCGATCTCCCTGGAACACGAGACGCATGGCGTCGACCAGGCCGCTTTTGCCAAGACGCACTTCCGGACCGTCCGGCATTGCCTCGAAAGTGTCGTTGGTGACTTCGCCGTCGAAGGCCACCTGGTTCATCGTGAAGACGGCAACGCCGAAGTTCTCATCGATCTTGAGCGTGGCGCTGCGTGGCGGTTCGCCTTGTTCGAAGTCGCTTTCCTCCGTGTCGAGGATCCAGGTGCCGAGAAAGGGGGCGAGTTTGTCTTCGATCATGGGACCAGCGGAATCTTGAAAAGGGAAAGCCGCCACCGGGATAACCGGTGACGGCTCTGCTTGCAAATGGCGATTGCCTGTCAGGCGCTCAAGGCGTCCAGTTCGGCGATGATGGCGTCGCCCATTTCCACGGTGGAAACGGTGGCCTGGCCAGGCGCTGCGATATCTTTCGTCCGCAGGCCCTTGTCGAGAGCGTTGGCGATGGCCTTGTCCAGTTTGTCGGCGGCTGCAACTTCCTCGAAGGAGTAACGCAGCGCCATGCCGAAGCTGGCAATCATGGCGATCGGGTTGGCAGCGCCCGTGCCGGCAATGTCCGGAGCCGAGCCGTGGACGGGCTCGTAAAGCGCCTTGCGCTTGCCGGTAACACCATCCGGTGCGCCGAGGGATGCGGACGGGAGCATGCCGAGCGAACCGGTCAGCATGGCGGCAACGTCGGACAGCATGTCGCCGAAGAGGTTGTCCGTCACAATGACGTCGAACTGCTTGGGCCAGCGGACAAGCTGCATGCCGCCGGCGTCAGCCAGCATGTGCTCCAGCTGAACATCCTCGTAGCCGTTCTTGTGCGTCTGGGTAACGACTTCGTTCCACAGTACGCCGGACTTCATCACGTTCCGCTTTTCCATGGACGTGACCTTGTTGCCGCGCGTGCGCGCCAGCTCAAAGGCGACACCGGAAATGCGCTCGATCTCGTAAGTGTCGTAGACTTGCGTGTCGATACCGCGTTTCTGGCCGTTGCCGAGGTCGATGATTTCTTTCGGTTCGCCGAAGTAGACGCCGCCGGTCAGCTCGCGCACGATCAGGATGTCGAGACCTTCGATCACGTCCTTCTTCAGCGAGGATGCATCGGCAAGCGCCGGGTAGCAGATGGCCGGGCGCAGGTTGGCGAACAGCTGCATGTCCTTGCGCAGGCGCAAAAGGCCGGCTTCCGGGCGAACTTCGTAAGGAACGTCGTCCCACTTGGGCCCGCCGACGGCACCGAAGATGACCGCGTCGGCAGCCATGGCCTTCGCCATGTCTTCTTCGGAGATCGACTGACCATGCGCGTCATAGGCGGAACCACCCACCAGGCCTTCGTCGGTTTCAAAGGACATGCCGCCCTTTTCGTTGAACCAGGCAATGACCTTTTTCACTTCCTGCATGATTTCCGGGCCAATGCCGTCACCCGGCAGAAGCAGAAGTTTTTGTGAAGCCATGGGTGTTCCATCCCGCATTTTGAGAAATCTGATGGCGATGGGTTAGCGCGTCGGCCGTTGTCTTTCAAGATGAAGCCAGTTGCGAAGAACTCAAGCAAGCCGTGGGGAAAGGTCAAGAACGGCTGAAGGGCCCGGAGAGCTGCGGGATTGAAGCCGGTTTCAGGACTGCTCCTGCAAGGATCAGCCGAGCCAGCCCCGCACTGCCTGGAACAGGAGGTTCAGCGCCAGCGCGGTCATTACCCATCTGAAGCCGGTCTTGAAGCTATTCTCGTCCATTCGGCCGAGCAGGCGGCTGCCGGCGAGTGTGCCGAGAAAGCCGCTGGCGATCATCAGGACAATCAGTCCCAGCCAGGGCGCAAAGGCGAAGCCGAGCGCGCCGAACGCAATGATCTTGAAGACGTGCATGATCAGCGCGGTGATTGCCTGGTTGGCGACGAACCCGTGGCGCGGCAGGCCGAGGGTCGACAAGACGGCACCGCCGATGGGGCCGGCCGCACCGAAGAACATGGACAGGAACGTGGAGGCAAAACCCGCCGCCGCCATGACCCGTTTCGGTGCCTTGCCGAAGTGAGGCGCCTTGCCCCAGACGACCCAAAGCACGAACAGGCCGATGCCCGCCTTTAGAACCGCCGGTGG
Organism: Roseibium algicola; assembly: GCF_001999245.1. NCBI lineage: Bacteria > Pseudomonadati > Pseudomonadota > Alphaproteobacteria > Hyphomicrobiales > Stappiaceae > Roseibium > Roseibium algicola. The sequence goes on from NZ_CP019630.1 coordinate 3,074,595, forward strand.
CAATTCCACCGCGATGGCGCCGCCGACGGCCGCGCCAATTGCCGCCCCGACTGCGAACCAGAGCGCAATCAGCCAGTCGACATGTTTCAGTTGCACCAGCGCACGCCCGGCGTTCGATCCGAGCTGAACGACACCGTGGACCGGCACCAGGGCACTGGCCGGCATGACGGTTGCCATGATCGCGATCAGCGCGACCCCGCCGCCAAGGCCGACGGCCGCTGTCAGGGCCGAGGTGAAGAAACTGGTGACGATCAGTGTCAGCGATGCAGCAAGGTGCAGCTGATCGGGAAAGAAGAAGCCGGCGATGTCCGACATGTCACGACCATCTCTTGTTGGCGTAGTTGACCGCTTCGCGGACATCCAGTGCGCGGGTGGAATTGCCGCTGCGCAGATAGAAGACCGAGGCCTTGTTTTCTTCCAGATAGACGGCGCGGGGTGCCGGGCTGACGATGACCATGGCGACGTCCTTGCCGTCCACCCTGGAAAACACCGTGTGGATGTAAGGGCAGAGATCTCCGCCGAGTGTCTTGGAAACGATGTCGTTGACAGTGCGCTCGAACGAATCGAGGTCCGGGCTTTTCAGCGTTGCCAGGTCCTTGTCGAGACCAAGCGGTGTGCCGTTGTCGTCAACACCGATCAGAAGATGGCCGCCATCGGCATTGAAGAAGCCGGCAAGGGTCTTGGCGATGACCTTTTCCAGGGACCGGTTGGTCCGGTTTTCCTTCAGGTCCCAGCGCAGCGACGACTTGAACTCCACGCGCCGGTTCTCGCCCTGTTTCAGAAGATCGGGAATGAGCGCGGTCTGCTCTTCACGCAGGGACCGGTAGGCTTCGGACGTTCGCATGTAGTTGCGGGTGAACATGCCGAAGGCGAGGCCGACAACTGCGCCGAGGCCGGTATAGGCAACCGCAACATCCAGATGCCGGGGAAGCAGCACCAGCCACAGGCGCGCTGTCAGAAATTCAAGGAGGTTCGGAGCCGTTTCCGAAAAACGTGCCAGTTCCCACCAGACCACCACAAGGTTCAGCGGGTGGATGACCAGGACACCGACAATGGCCCCGACCACGACATAGGCTGCCAGAAAGGGAAGCTTGAACGGGGAAAGAGCCATATTTGAAAATCCAAATGAAAACGCCGGTCGGAACCGGCGTCACTCTTAATCCAAAACCTTCCCGCCGTCATCCCGGCCCGTCGTCCCGGGTCGGCATCGTGCGAACCGGAATGACGATGAAGGTTCTCACAGGCGGTCAGGCCGCCGCGGGCAGGGCCGTTTCGACCAGTTTCACCCAGTAGGAACAGCCGACCGGGATCAGGTCGTCGTTGAAGTCATAGGCCGGATGATGCAGGCCCGCGCTGTCGCCGTTGCCGGCGAAGATGAACGCGCCCGGGCGTTCTTCCAGCATGTAGGAGAAATCCTCCCCGCCCATCATCGGCTCGATCTCGCGATTGACCTTGCCGACCCCGGCAATGCCTTCGGCGACGGCCGCCGCGAAATCCGTCTGCTCGTCGTGGTTCGCCGTGACCGGATACCCGCGAGTGAACTGCAGAACTGCCTTTGCGCCAAACGCATCGCCAACAGAGCTGACGATGGATTCCATCCGTGCCTGGGCGAGATCCCGCATTTCCGGGCTCAGCGTGCGTACGGTGCCGCGCAGCAGCACTTCCTGCGGAATGACGTTGAAGGCGTTGCCACCCTGGAAAACGGTCACCGACACAACAACCGAATCGAGCGGATTGGCATTGCGGCTGGCGATGGTCTGCAGCGCGGACACCAGTTGCGAGCCGATCACGATCGGATCGATGGTCTCATGCGGCTTGGCGGCATGGCCGCCCCGGCCGGTGATGGTGATGCGGAATTCGTCGGTCGCGGCCATAATCGGGCCCTTGCGGATGGCGAATTCGCCCACCGGCATGCCCGGGAAGTTGTGCATGCCGTAGACTTCCTCGATCGGCCAGCGGGTCAGAAGACCATCGTCGATCATCGCCTTCGCGCCTGCGCCACCTTCTTCGGCGGGCTGGAAGATGACGACGACGGTGCCGTCGAAGTTGCGGGTCTCGGCGAGATATTTTGCAGCGCCCAGCAACATGGCGGTGTGGCCGTCATGGCCGCAGGCATGCATCTTGCCCGGGATCTTGGAGGCATAGTCCTTGCCGGTGATTTCCTCGATCGGCAGCGCGTCCATGTCGGCACGCAGGCCGATGGTCTTGCCGGCACCGCCGTTGCGGCCCTTGATCACGCCAACGACGCCCGTCTTGCCGACACCCGTTGCGATTTCATCGACACCGAAGCTCTGCAGCAGCTCGGACACCTTTTCGGCAGTCCGCACCGTTTCGTAGAGAATTTCGGGATTTTCGTGAATGTCGCGGCGCCAGGCGGTGATCTCGTCGGCCAGATCCGCGAGGCGATTAACGATGGGCATGAAGGACTCCTAGAAACACATCGGAACAGGAAAGCGCTTTAAGCTTGAACGGCTAACCTATCGCAAGCTGCAAAAAGAGGAAGTGGGATTGCGGAAAAAGTTATGTGCAAGGCGATGGTCCGCAAGACTGATCCGCCACCAGGTCATTCTCCGGATGATTTTTCCTGCAACCGGAAAACACGGGTGCGTTTGATCTCGTTGTCTTCCAGCGCACCGACCACCGGAACGCTGTAGGCCGCCAGTTCAACCAAGCGTGACGAGGGCAGATAGGACCGGCCAGGGTCGCCGACATAGACCTCGATGTTGTTCGTCAGCAACATGTCGAGAAATGCCAGCACCTTGTCGGCCATGGGCTTGTCGTAGAAAACGTCACCACAGAAGACAAGGTCCGCTTGCGGCGGTTCTCCGGTGGTGATGTCTGCTGTCTCGGTGGTGATCTCCACCTCGTTGAGCGCGGCGTTGAGGCGTGTTGCGGTCAGGGCGTAGGGGTCGATGTCGACCGCGTGGCAGGACGCTGCGCCGGCCTTCATGGCAGCTATACCGACCAGACCAGAGCCGCAGGCAAAGTCGACAACGCGTTTTCCCGCGACCAGCTCCGGCGTGTCGAGCACGTAGCGGGCAAGTCCCTGGCCGCCTGCCCAGGCAAAGGCCCAGAATGGCGGCGGCAGGCCTAGCTCGCCCAATTCGTCTTCGGTCTTTTGCCACAGATCCATGGCCTCATCGGCCACATGCAGAAGGATTTCCTCCGCATGCGGCACAGGTTTGACCTTGGTCTCCTTCCGGATGAAGGCTGCCGGATCCTTGATAAGGGCCATTCAGGGCGGATCTCTCAGGAGAGGACGTTAGGCAGGCTCTTTCAGGCCGCCCATTTCACAGACGATTTTCCATTCCTCTTCCGTGACCGGCTGAACCGACAGGCGCATGGAAGTGACCAGCGACATCTTGGCAAGGCGCGGTTCGGCCTTGACGTCGGCCAGGGTCACCGGCTTGGGCATGTCACGGACGGCCTTGAAGTCCACGCATTCCCAGCGGGGATCATCGATGGTGGTGTCCGGATGGATGTCGCTGCAGACTTCAACGATGCCGACGACTTCCTTGCCGATGTTGGAATGGTAGAAGAACGCCTTGTCGCCGATTTCCATGGCCCGCATGTTGTTGCGTGCCTGGTAGTTCCGGATACCGTCCCACTGCTCACCCTTGTCGCCACGGGCCTTCTGCTGTTCCCAGGACCATTTGTCGGGCTCGGACTTGATCAGCCAGTATTGCACTCAGTTTGCCTCCGGGTTCTTGATTGCCCAGTTCCAGGGGCGGATCTCGACGCTTTCGAACAAACCGGCACGGGCGTAGGGATCTTCCTGGGAGATCGCCAGGATCTCGTCGCGGTTGGAGGCTTCGATCACCACCAGCGAGCCGGTCATGTTGCCGTCGTCGTCAAGAAACGGGCCGGCTGCCTTGAGGCTGTCGCCGAGGCCTTTCAGGAAGTCGAGATGGGCGGCGCGGTTGTCGAGGCGCGTCTGCAGGGCACCGGGCTTGTCGGTGCAGATCAGGGCATAAAGCATGAAGAATTCCCCGGGTTGGTCGAATCTGCGTCGAACCTAGGGCCGGGGCGGGGGAAACTCAATGGGGGAAAGTCGGGGAGGTGCATCACACCCTATGCAAGCGGCCCATCCATCGAGACGCCTGGCGTTGCCCGGCTCCTCAGGATGAGGACGTGGGGGAGCTGTTCTCCCCTTCGTGGCAGGGCAACTGACTTTGGACTAAAGACAGGCAGCAAGCACAAGTGTCACCCCGGGCGAGCAACGCGAGACCCGGGGGCTACTCGTTTCCAGAGAGCTGGAATGGGTTGTGCCTCTTCAGGGCACCTTGTCTGCTTCGGCAAGCGGCGCGGCGAGTGGGCCCCGGATCTGCGCTTCGCTTGTCCGGGGTGACGCCGTGGGGATGAGGATATCGCTCATATGCCAATCCCCTATCACAAGCGGAAAGAGAGCCAGGTGCCGGCTTGTGCCTATGTCGAAGGCCGGTTTCGTCGAGACGGGGTCAAAGCCCTGCCGTTTCCGATTTCAGTGGGCGTGCCATCAGGGTGTTGAGGGCGTCATCGATGGTCAGGTCCTCGTCGATCATCCTGGCCACCGTCTCGCAGATCGGCACTTCGACATCGTATTTGCGGGCCAGCTTGACTGCGACGCGGGCGGAATAGGCGCCTTCCGCGAGCTTGCCGCCTGCCGAAATCAGCTCGGAAGCCATGAAACCTTCGCCGAGCCGCAGCCCGAAGGAAAAGTTGCGCGACTGGCTGGACGAACAGGTGAGCACAAGGTCTCCCAGACCGGAAAGGCCTGTCAGCGTTTCACCCTGTGCGCCCATGGCAGTGCCGAGGCGTGACAGTTCGGCAAAGCCGCGGGCGGTCAGCGCTGCCTGGGCACTGGCTCCGAGCTTTCGGCCGACCACGGCCCCGCAGGCGATCGCGAGTACGTTCTTGAGGGCGCCGCCGATCTGGGCACCGAGAATGTCGATCGAGGCATAGGGCCGGAAACAGGGCGATTGCATTGCTTCGCACAGGCTGAGCGCGGTCTTGGCCGAATTGGCGGCAACGGTGACGGCAGTCGGCAGGCCCTTGGCGACGTCGTCGGCAAAGCTCGGGCCGGACAGGACGCCGGGTTCGACGCCGGGCAGTTCCTCGCTCATGACCTTCGACAAGAGCTTGCCGGAGGATTGTTCGATGCCCTTGGCGCACAGCACGACGGGGCCGCGTACCTTGCCGGTCTGTTTCAGGGCAGCCAGCATCGCACGAGTTGTCTGGGCGGGTGTCACCAGCAAGATGGCATCGGCGTCGGCGACCACTTCCAGCGAAGATGTCGCTTCCAGTTCCTCGTCAAAGGTGATTCCCGGCAGATACCTCGGGTTCTGCCGACGGGACCTGATATCGGAGACCGTACCGGGATCACGCGCCCAAAGGCGCACTTCCCGTCCGGCACGGGCTGCGGTCAGGGCCAGGGCCGTGCCCCAGGCGCCGCCGCCAACGACGCCGATAGACCTAATGGCGCCCATTGCTCTGCCTTTCCACGCGCGTCCGTAATGTTTCAAGTTGCGCTCCAAACCCTTCAAAAAAGCGGGCCTCGGTCGGCGCATCCATGGTGAACAGGTCAATCCAGAACAGACGGAACCTTATCGGGGGGCCGCCTGCGTTCGGTGACATTTCGAAATGTTCCCATTCTGTCGCGGGCTTTTCACGAATTCGGCCGTGAAAATGCCGCCGGCGATGCAAGCCGTCGAGACAACGGGGAACATCTTTGAAGATATGGTCCTGGTCGGCGAACGATTCGAGCGCGATATCCAACGAAAGTCCGGTCTCCTCGGCAAATTCTCTCCTGGCAGCCTGCAGATAGCTTTCGCCGGGATCGACCGTGCCTCCGGGAACCTGGAGGCCGGCGTTCGGGAAATCGGGTTCCACAAACACGAGAAGCTCTGTTCCACAGGTCAGGTAGACATAGGCCTTTTGGTAGATCAGCACGGGCAGATCCTTGAAAGAACTGTTGTTTATGCCGCGTTGGCGAGGTGTGTCACACGTTTGCGCAGGGCGTCGAGGGGCGCGCCGAAGGCTGCGAAGAAGTTTTCCTCGTCGCTTGCCCGTTCGCCAAAGAGGTCAACCCAGAAGAAACGGTAGCGAATCGGTTCGCCGCCGCTGCTGGGATGCATTTCGTAATGCTCCCACTCGCTCTTCGGCCGGGCACCAAGGCGGACATGGTAGTTGCGGCGGATGTGTCGGCCAAGCAGCGGACGGTTGGGTGCGGGCCGGTACTGGCCGACGGGAGGGATCGTTTCGAACGGGATATCCTGACTGGAAAAATGATCAAAGGCCACGTCCAGTTCGAGGCCGGTTTCCTCGGCAAATTCCCGCATGGCGCCATGCAGAAAGCTTTCGCCCGGATCGATGGTGCCACCCGGAACCTGCAGGCCCAGATGAGGCGTGTCCGGTTCGTCGAAGACCAGAAGGTCCGTGCCGCAGGTCAGGTAGACATAGGCCTTGTGGTAGACGCGCATTTCTCAGAACAGTCCTTGTTGGAAGGCTGAAGTTTCCTAACAGGGTCTTTGATCGCGCAAAAGGGTCGGTGGGAAATTGAGTGATGATTTACAGGTCCACACCCTAGACCTTGGCGCCTTTCTTGCCCGCGCCGAGCACACCGGCATTGGCTGAATCCAGCGGCCAGCGAGGCCTGGGTGACAGGCTCATGTCGTCCACGGGGCCAAGTCGAAGCCGCTCGATACCGGCCCAGGCGATCATTGCTGCATTGTCGGTGCAAAGGCGCATGGGCGGCGCGATGAAACGGGCATCTGCCTCTTCTGCCGCAGCCAGAAGACTGTTGCGGATTTCCTGGTTCGCCGCGACACCGCCAGCCACAACGATTGCCGGTTTGACACCCGGGTGGCGTGTCCGGAAGAGATCGAGTGCGGAGCGGGTGCGGGCTGCCAAAACGTCGGACACAGATCGCTGAAAGGCCGCGCAGAGGTCGGCAATCGTCTGTTCATCGACAGGTTCAAGCTTTTTCGCCTGGGTGCGAAGGGCCGTCTTCAGTCCGGCGAAGGACATGTCGAGGCCCGGGCGATCCAGAAGCGGACGCGGCAGGCGGAAGCGGCTGACGTCGCCCTTGGCTGCCATTTTTTCTACATGCGGGCCGCCGGGATAGGGCAGGCCCAGCAGTTTGGCAGTCTTGTCGAAAGCTTCGCCAATGGCATCGTCGATGGTCGTGCCGAGACGTTCATAGTCCCCGACGCCGCGCACCAGCAGGAACTGGCTGTGGCCGCCGGAGACGAGCAGCAAGAGGAACGGAAACTCGAGATCGTCGGTCAGGCGCGCGGTCAGGGCGTGGCCTTCCAGGTGATTGACGCCGACGATCGGCTTTCCCGCTGCCATGGCGATGGCCTTGGCGGTCATGAAGCCGACGATGACACCACCGATGAGGCCGGGACCGGCAGTTGCGGCAATCGCGTCGATATCGTCCCAGCCGCAACCGGCCTCGTTCATGGCTTCGGCAACGATCCGGTCGAGGATTTCGATGTGGGCACGGGCGGCAATTTCCGGCACCACGCCACCGAATTCTGTATGCTCGTCGATCTGCGATCGGATTGTATTGGAGAGGATCTTCTTGTGCGCAGGGCCGCACACAACCGCTGCTGCGGTTTCGTCGCAGCTGGTTTCAATGCCCAGGACCGTCAGATTGGTCGCATTGTCATCTGTTTTGACTGAGGTCATTGGTCTAAGTGCGGTGGCCTGTGTTAGGACATCCGAAAAGACATAAATCGGTGCCCGTCATTTCTGCCGGGCGTAGCATCTGGACGGTAAACCTTGCAATCAAATCCTTTGCGTATCGGAACAAGGGGCAGCGCGCTGGCGCTGGCACAGGCCAACGAAACCCGCGACCGGCTGATGGCGGCCCATGATCTGGCCGAAGACGCGTTCGAGATCGTGGTCATCAAGACCTCCGGCGACAGGATCCAGGACAGGCCGCTGTCGGAAGTCGGTGGCAAGGGGCTGTTCACGAAGGAAATCGAGGAAGCGCTTCTGGACGGACGGATCGATCTTGCCGTTCATTCGTCCAAGGACATGCCGACGGTCCTGCCGGATGGTCTGGCTTTGACGGCCTTCCTGCCGCGGGAAGATGTGCGCGATGCGTTCCTGTCGCCCAAGGCAAAGACCCTGACCGATCTGCCGCAGGGCGCTGTCGTCGGGTCCAGTTCGCTGCGTCGCCAGGCGATGATCAAGCGGCTGCGCCCGGATATCGAAGTGGTGATGTACCGCGGCAACCTGCAGACACGCCTGCGCAAGCTGGCAGAGGGCGAGGTGGACGCAACACTTCTGGCGGCTGCCGGTCTGCGCCGGTTGGGCCTGGAAGCGGAAATCACCAGCCTTCTGGAAACCGACCAGTTTCTGCCGGCTGTCGGCCAAGGTGCGATCTGCATCGAAAGCCGGGCGGACGACAAGGCTACCCTTGAAATGCTGGCGGCAATTCACGACGCGGCAACGCAGATCCGCCTTGATGCGGAGCGCGCCTTCCTTGCTGTTCTGGACGGGTCTTGCCGCACGCCCATCGGCGGTCTGGCAACGCTCGAAGGTGATACGATGCACTTCCGAGGGATTGTGCTGAAGCCGGACGGATCGGCCGCGCATGAGGCATCGGGCAGTGGGCCTGCGGCAGAGGCCGCGCGGATTGGCCGGTCTGTCGGGGAAGATCTGAAAACCCGGATGGGACCGGACTTTCTGGCAGGAACCTGACCCGGTCATGCGCTTTCTGGTGACACGCCCCCAGCCGGATTGCCGGCGGACCGCTGAAAAACTGCGGGCGTTGGGGCATGTTGCCGATGAAGCTCCCGTTCTGAAAACCGTTGAGGTGCGGTCTGCACAATTCGGGCTGGATGGCGTGTCGGCGCTGGCGTTTTCCAGCCGGCGGTCGGTCGCCGTCCTGTCGGCAAAGGGCCGGATCGATGCCTTGCGGAGCTTGCCGGTTTTCACGGTGGGCGACGCGACCGCACTCGCCTGCCGGGAAGCGGGCTTTTCAAGTGTAATTTCGGCCAGCGGTGATATCGCTGCGCTGGCTCAGCTGATTCTCGATAATCGGAGCGGGTTGCCCTCAGGGGTCGTCCTTTATCCTGCTGCCGAGGATCGGGCGGGGGATCTGGAGGGACTTCTCGCCGCAGGGGGCATTTCCTGTCGCACCGTCGTGCTTTACCGCATGGAGCCGGCGGAAAGCCTGCCTTCTGCCGTGGTTGACGGCCTTCGCCAGAATGCCTTTGATGGTGTCTTCATTTATTCCAAACGCACGGCCGAAGCTTTTCTGGCGCTGGTTCGCAGGCACGGTCTCGACCATATTTTTTCCAGGTTGCCTGTCTATGCCCTTTCGCGGCAGTCGGCCGAGCCCCTATTTGAGGTAAGCCAGGTGCGTATTGCAGCTGCGCCGAACGAAAGCGCCTTGATGGATCTGGCTTTAACACAGTGTTAACCAGATCCGGGGGAGTCGTTCTTTTGCAGCGCGCAAAAGTCTTTGCTGCGGCGGTACCGCTTCGCAAAGAGGTGTGTATAGTGAAGGTCTTGGGACCGGCAGGGTTCAGGAGGAGATGAGATGACGACGGACAAGAAATCCCCGGGCGGGACATCTTCATCGGGCGGCAGCGGCACCGGCGGCAAGGACAAGCCGGGCAGCAGCACTGCGTCTTCCTCCGGCAGCAGCAAGCGGCCGGTAACGATCGATCTGACCGCAGAGAAGGTCGGTGCCAAGCCGACAGACACGAAGCCAGCCTCTGGTACGAGCTCAACGACGAGCGCCACGACGGGGGCTGGCGGCACGACTGCAGGTGCAGCCAAGACAGGCGGTATCGGCAGCACGACTGCGTCCGGCAGCTCAACGTCAGCCGGAAATACAACGTCTTCCGGCAGCACTGGCAGTTCGGGCAGCACATCGTCGCCCTCTTCGTCTGCATCGACCTCGTCCTCGACCGGATCAGGCTATTCTTCTTCGTCGTCTACCGCTGCCGGGTCTTCCACAGCCGGAAAGCCCGCAGGAACGAGCACAACCGGGTCGTCATCTGCGACCGGCAAGCCGGCGTCTCCGGCAAGCTCATCTACGTCTGCCACCAGCCAGCCTGGAACCTCCTCGACAAGCAGCAGCTCCCGTCCAGGGGGATCAACCAGCTTTTCCAATCCGCCTGCCGCTGAAGACCGCGGCGGTGTCGGGGCATTCGGCGTTCTGATCGCGGCCGTTATCGGCGGTATCCTGGTGCTTGGCGGCGGCTTCGGCCTTTATCAGGCCGGGCTCGTCAAACTGTCGCCCGAGCCGAACCAGCAGCTCACCAGCGCGCTCAATGCCGCCGAACGCAAGATCTCCGATCTGGAGAAAAAACTCGGCGACGTGACGTCTTCGGTCTCCAGCCAGGGCAGTTCCGGTGCTGTTTCTGCTCTGGAAAGCAAGGTCACCGCGCTTGAAGCCAAACTGCAGGATGCGTCGTCGTCCGATCTGAGTGCCGCGGTCGATGCCCTGAAGCAGGATGTCGAAGGACTGCGCAGCACCGTTGCTTCGGCTGGGGCCGGCACCGGCGAAGGAACCCCAGCCGATCTCCAGCCGCTTGAAAGCCGTCTGGCCGCGCTGGAAGAGGAAGTGAAGGGCGACAGCCAGGTGGATCTGGCGCCGCTTGAAAGCCGCCTGGCCAAGCTGGAAACCGACACGACATCGACATCTTCCGAAGCCGACAAGCTTTCGGGTTCCGTAACCGGGCTCGAGGGCCAGCTTTCGGACCTGAAGACGACCCTTTCCGAGGTGGAAACCAGACTTTCCAATACCGAAACGACCGCGAAGGCAGCACAGACAGCCGTATCGACGTCGGACGTTTCCCTGAAGACCCTTGCCGACAGCCAGGCACGGGCAACCGAGACCCTGTCTTCGCTGGCTGCCGACATCAAGTCTGTCGGCGCGGCCAACACGGCAGCGCTGGAAGGTTTGCGCTCTGAACTGGACGCGCTTTCAACGCGCCTTGCCGCGGTTGAGGCAACGATGGGCGATGCGACGGCGCGTGAAGTTGCTGCAAGGGCTCTGTCCGTTTCCGCGCTGAAGTCGGCCGTTGATTCCGGCCGCCCATATGAAACCGAGCTGGCCGCCGTCAAGGCGGGGCTGCCGGGCGGGCTCGACCTGTCTGCACTGGAGGCCAACGCCAAGACCGGTGTCGAGCCGGTGCCCGTGCTGATCGCCCAGTTCCCACCGGTTGCGCGCTCTGTCTACCAGACGTTTTCCGAACCGGACCGGTCCGGTGATGTACTCGACAGCCTGATGACCAGTGCACAGTCGCTGTTCACCGTTCGCCGTTCGGGCTCGGGTGAAGGCGACGGGCCGGCCGCTGCCCTGCAGCGCATGGAAAACGCCGTCCGGAAGGGAGACCTCAAGTCGGCACTTGCCGCCTACAAGGATCTGCCAGAACAGGGACAGGCTGCTGCTGCCGACTGGGCAACGCGCGCCGAAGCCCGCGTCGAGGTTGATGACCTGACGGACAAGGCCTCGCAGGAAGTGCTCAACGCGCTTGCTGCGAAGGATAGCTGAATGCAGGCCGGCCACTCGCCCGCCCGTCAATGGAATTATGTGCCGGCAGGAGCCGGCCGTCGCAGGGAGCGAACTGAATGATCCGCGTTCTGTTCTTTTTCGCGCTGTTGTTTGCCGTTGCCATGGGCTTTGCCTGGATGGCGGACCTGCCGGGAACGATCCAGATTTCCTGGCCGGTTTATGAAGGTGGCCAGCAGGTCGGGACGGATATCTGGGAGCAGTCGCCTGCGATTGTTGCCCTTGCCGCAGCCATTTTCCTGGCGATCTTCCTGGCGATTGTCTGGGTGATCCGCGTCGTCTTGAAATCACCGCAGATTGCCAGCCGCTTCTTTCGGCGCCGCCGGAAAGACAAGGGCTACAATGCGCTGTCACAAGGCTTGATCGCTCTGGGCACGGGCAACGCCAAACTGGCGCGCCGCTACGCGCTGGACGCCGACAAGCTGCTGGATGATGAACCCGCGGCAAAGCTGCTGCTTGCACAGACGGCCCAGCTTGCCGGCAAGGACGACGAAGCGCGTCAGCGTTTCGAGGCGATGCTGGAAGATCCGGCCACCAAGGCGCTTGGTCTGCACGGCCTCTTCATCGAGGCCGAGCGGCACAGGGAACCGGTGGCAGCACGCCACTACGCGGAGGAAGCCGCCAAGACATCGCCGGGTCTGGAGTGGGCCGGCAAGGCCGTGCTCGGCTACCAGGCGGTTGCCCACCATTGGGACGAAGCGCTCAAGACCCTGGAGCGCAACTACGCCGCAAAGATGCTGGACAAGAAAACCTATCGGCGTCAGCGCGCCGTCATCCTGACGGCCCTTGCGACAAAGCTGGAGGACGGCGAGCCGGAACGGGCCTATTCGCTGGCCAAGGAAGCTCATGGCCTGGCACTCGACCTTGTACCGGCCGCCGTGCTGACGTCTCGTCTGGCAACGCGCCGGGGCGACATTCGCAAGGCCTCCAAAGTGTTGGAGGCGACCTGGCGTTTGTTCCCGCATCCGGAGTTGGCTGAAACCTATGCCCATGTGCGTACCGGCGATTCGGCTGTCGATCGTTTGAAGCGGGTGAAATCGCTTTCCGCACAACGTGCAAACACTCCCGAAGGTGCGCTGGCCATCGCCCGCGCAGCCATGGAGGCGCGCGAGTTCGAAGAAGCGCGCAAGCAGCTGAAAAAGGTCCTGCAGTCCGAACCTACCCGTCAGGCGTTTCTGCTGATGGCGGAAGTGGAGGAAGCCGAACACGGTGACCGGGGCCGCACACGCGACTGGCTGGCCCGTGCCGTCAGTGCGCCGCTCGACAAGGTCTGGATGGCCGACGGCATCATTTCCGCCGAATGGCAGCCGGTGTCACCGGTCACCGGCAAGCTCGATGCGTTCCAGTGGGCAACGCCGGGCAGTCTGTCGGACGAGGACGGTCCTCTGCTTGAGGACAGCCTGTTCGAGGCGCCGGCCCTGCCGTCCGCCACTCCAGCCGAGCCGGTTCGCCCGGTTGCAGATGTGGATGACGACGCGATGGTGCTGGAAGCCGAACCCGTCACCAGGCCTGCCACTGCCAAGCCTGCGGGACCCGAGACGGGTGACGCCACATCCGGCAGCGCCAAGTCAGCCGCCGCGGAACCTTCCACAGCCTCTGTACCACTGGAAAAGCAGGGTTACGAAGGGACGACGGACGATGTCAAATACAGCCCTGCGCTGAAGGACCTGCCCGACGCCGAGGCTACCAAGGCACCTTCGGACAAGGCTGCGACCGTTGAGAAGACGGCAGCCAAGGAAACCGCGGTAAAAGCCGAAGCCGGGGCAGACGACAAACCTGCCGTGGTGACAGGCAAAGACGCCGGGACAGCGAAAGCTGGTGTGACCGGCAAGACCGACACCCGGAACGGTTCCGAGACGCCTTCCAAGCCAGAGGCAGCATCTGAGGCCAAGGTTGAGGAAACCTCGAAATCGGCGGATGCAAAGCCATCGGCTGCCAAACCCGGGGAGGCCAGGACAGGCGAAACAAAATCCGGCAGTTCCAAAGAGGATCTCAACCGGCCAATCGAATTTCCCCTGTCGCGGATGCCGGACGATCCGGGCCCGGATGAGGACGACGAGGACGAGACCGCCAAGACGCCACGACCGCGCTTTTTCAACTGAAGCGCTGCTGCGGCGATAGTCGGAATGTGCTGACGAGCATGTGTTTGCCTGGCTTGCGGAAAAGGGAAGATGTGATCTTCCTGAAAGAACCGGTTTTAGGCTCTTGCATCTGACGCCAAGCTCCGGTAATTAGCGGCGCACTCGGGCTTGACCTGAGTGTCCGCGCCAAATCGCGCGATGCCCGGCATCTGCCGGAGAACGCCGCTGTAGCTCAGATGGTAGAGCACGTCATTCGTAATGATGGGGTCGGGGGTTCGAGTCCCTTCAGCGGCACCACTTTCCAGGCCCAGGTTCCTTTCTTCAGGTGCGCCCGACAGGGCTATCCCTTCTCTGATGCTTTCCTCCGGATTGAGCAAGCTGTCACGAGACTTCAGAAACAGCTTTGCGATCGTTGGCCTGCCACCAGATTCATGGGCTGCACAGGTCGCAGTGACAGCTTTGATGCTGGCGAACTTGTGTTGCCCTGCTGCTGATCCAGTTTCTGTTTGTCGGACGGGAAGTGCCACATTGATGGCTCGTCGGCAGTCCTTGCAAGAGGCGAGGTGATTGTCCAATTCTGACGCTACAAATTGACGTAGAGTTGGTTTGGCAGGTTGTGGGCGCCCTTGTCCTGACGAGACGATCGTATCGGCCGACAGATCCTTGTTTAGGTCTCGTCTGATTTTCAGAAACAGGCTGGTTGGATCCCGTGTTTTGAAAAAGCTGGCCACAGGTTGCTCCAATTCGACGGAAGTCACTGAACCATGATGTGACTGCAGGAATCCTGTGACGCCGGGTTGCGCCTGTTTCCTCATATATTGTGGGATTTTCCCAGATGAGGTTTCGGTCTTTACATCCTATTTGTAAGAATTTTGGAATCGAGTGAATGAATATTCACGTAAATCTATGTATATCAAAGGTTGTAAAATGCCTGACGAGCTTCAGTAACAGAAAATATACAATTGTTTCCTTATTGTACTTGTTAATTTAGACATGGCCTCAAGTGACGATGCGAGAGCCGCACACAAGGTGATGAGAATTGCTGCATAAAATGATCCGCATTCTTGTCGCTGACGACAGCGGCATCGCTCGTGAAGTCATCAACAACGGCATCGCCGTTCATCGTTCCAAGCGGTACATCGAGGTTGATAACGTCGATAACGGTCGTTCTGCTGTCGAGGTTCTGAAGAAGAAACAGATCGACATCGCCTTCATCGACATCAACATGCCGGGGCTGAATGGTCCGGACGTAATCGCCGCGATGAGCGAGACGAAGTCTGCAGATTGTCTGACGGTCGCGATTTCAAGCGGCCTTGATGAGCGCAATGCCAACATGCTTCAGCAGCTGGGGGCCTATCATTTCCTGAAAAAGCCTTTCACCCAGGAGGATGTGTCGGAGATCGTCGCCACTTACATGACGATGACGACGACCTATCCGATCCTGATCGTCGACGACAGCGGTACGATGCGCAAACTGACGCGCAAGGTTCTGGAGGCCAGCCGGTTCGACTTCGAAATTTCGGAAGCCGACAGCGCGCAGGCGGCGCTTCGTACACTGGCATCGGGCAAGTTCCGGATGGTGCTGACGGATTTTCACATGCCGGATGTCGACGGTATCGAGCTTGCCGGTTCAATCCGGGACCTGTCGAGCAAGATAGGCATCTACATGATGTCCACCAACGACACGAGCTATCTGGAGCGGTCCGCGGCCTTCGTCGGGATATCCGGTTTCCTGAAAAAGCCGTTCACGCCTCAGGACATAGATACGCTCATGCATCAGTTCCTGGAGCTGGATACGCCAAAATTCGGCAAGGTGCGCAACATGTTCAGCTTCATGGAACGAGAACGCAAGGCATCGTGAGGCTCGCCGGACTGGCGAGTGCTGATCGTTCCTCTTGGTTCTTCTGGGCATTTCGAGGGAACCATTTGCCGAACGCTTACATTGTTTCTGGATTGTTTGTCAGCATTCTTGATTTAAAACGCTTCAGTTGATTCAATGCAAGAATCAGAAGTCTCCCCCTAGTTCGTATCGGTTCCACTGTCTGAATGCATGGAGAGCGGTGTGGGCAAAACAGCAAAACTTGAATTACTTCGCCGGATATTGCCTCTCGGCCTCTGCGTGCTGGGTATAGTCGGCGGATATTTTTTCATGTCGGTGCTCAGCAGCCTGCTCTGCATTATCGCCGCCGCCGGGATCTATGCCGCCTTGCCGCGGCCGAACGTACCGTCCGGTGCCGTAAAGCCGTTATGTCATCCGCCGGTTCTGGTACTCGACATGATCGGGTTTGTTATTGGTGCCGCTTTCTTTTCCATAGCTTTCATCGGGATGGCAGACTGGAGCGGAGGCGCAGCCCTGATGGCGCTGCTTTGCCTGGGTCCTGCCTCGATTGCACCGGTGCTGTTCACCGTGTCCGCACGACAGGAGACATCCTGGGTCCGTTTCTTCAGCAACGGTTTCGAATTCACCCAGTTCGGCCGGCGCGTGCGGGTGATGTATGAGGATCTGAAAAAGATCGACATCCGCCTGTGGCACGCTTCCGGATGGGCTGCCTGGTTCCAGTCGACGATCGGCTCGCTGGGGCCGAGATCAGCGGTTCTGCTGAATGGGGCTGAAACCACCACGACTCTGGTCTTCAAGCGCCCGGACGGAGCAACCTTCACCATTTCCTCCGAACTTGTGCCGGACCTGCAGCGGGTGTTGATCAACATCGACAGGGCCGGTATGGAGCTTCCTGACGGGATCAGTGAATATCAGCGCAAGAAGATCCGCCAGCGGCGCGAGCGCATGTACGGCGGCCCGCCGCAGGAACCGCCGCAGTCGGAACAGAAGGAAGTGGCGCGTATCGCGGCCCTGATCGAACACGCCAGGCGCAGCGCCGGCCATTGAGGGCGGTTTTTCACCTCACATCACATTCGGCTGTCTGCTGACCACAACTTCGTCCTCATCCTGAGGAGCGCGCTTGCGCGCGTCTCGAAGGATGGGCGGCACACGCAGGAGCTCCTGGCCCATGCTTCGAGACGGACCTGACGGTCCTCCTCAGCATGAGGGCGTGTGGGGGCGCCGACGGAAGGAGGGGCGATCTGCCGAAGACCTGGTGCTGGCATCAGCCGCTGCAAACTATGAACCGACCCAGTTCGCCTTTCGCTTTTCGAAGAATGCGGAGATGCCTTCCTGGGCTTCGGGGGTTTCCCAGGTCTCGGCGAGACGGCGGATGGTGTCGTCGATGATTTCTTCGGTAATTTCCGGGCCAAGGCTGCGGGCCAGCGCCTTGGAGGCGGCTACGGCAGCGGGGGCAGCGGAGAGATACGGTTTGATTTCCTTTTCGATCGCCGCATCGAGGTCCGCCTCGCTCACGACCTTCGCCACAAGATCGAGATCCCGGGCCTCTTCCGCGCCGAACAGGCGGGCGGACATGAATACCCGGCGTGCCTTGCCTTCGCCCATGCGGGCCAGCACATAGGGGCTGATGGTGGCCGGGATGAGGCCGAGACGTACTTCCGTCAGGCCGAATTTGGCGCTGTCCACGGCAATCACGGTGTCGCAGACGCTCATCATGCCGATGCCGCCGCCAAAGGCCTGGCCTTGTACGCGGCCTATCAGTGGCTTCGGCAATTCGTTGAGGCTCTGCAGCATCATGGCAAGCTTGCGCGCTTCAGTCATGCGGGTTTCGCGGTCAGCTTCGAACTGCTCGCGCATCCATCCAAGGTCGCCGCCCGCGCAGAAGCTGGCACCAGCACCTGTCAGGACAACGACACGGACAGTGTCGTCCTCCGCCAATTGCGCGGCAACTTCCGTCAGTTCGGCGATCATCGTGGCGGAAAGCGAATTGTGCTTGTCCGGGCGGTTGAGTGTCAGCGTTGCGACGCCCCGGTCGTCAACGGCAAGGGAGATTGTCTCGAAGCTCATGCGTCAACACTCCTGAGGGTGCGGGCAAAGTCGGCGATTTCAGCAAGCTTTGCCCGGTCGATGCCGGTCTCGAAGCCCTTGCGGGTCATCAGGTCTAGCACGGCTTCGGTTGCGACATTGCCTTTGGCACCCGGTGCATAGGGGCAACCGCCCAGACCGCCGACCGCACTGTCGAAGGTGCGCAAGCCCTTTTCGAGGCTGACCTCGATGTTCTCGATCGCCCGGCCTTTGGTGTCATGAAAATGGCCGGCAAGCTTGTCCGCAGGGATCGCGGTCAGCACGGCGTCCAGCATCCGGCCGATGGTCTCCGGCGTTCCGGCGCCGATGGTATCGCCGAGGGAAATCTCGTAGCAGCCGAGATCGAACAGCGTTTTGGCGACCTCCGCAACCTTCTCCGGTGGTGTTGCACCGTCGTAGGGGCAGTCGGTTACGCAAGAGACATAGCCGCGAACCGGGATGCCGTCCTCATGTGCCTTTTCCAGAAGCGGCTTGAAGCGTTCGATGCTTTCGGCAACCGAGCAATTGATGTTCTTTCTGGAAAAGCCTTCCGAGGCGGAGCCGAAAATGGCGACTTCATCTGCCGACACCTTCTTGGCGGCCGTATAACCCTTCACATTGGGTGTCAGCACCGCATAGGTCACGGACGGATGCCGGTAGATGCCTTCCATCACCTCCTGAGCGTCGGCCATCTGCGGTACCCATTTCGGACTGACGAAACTGGTCACCTCGATCTTGCGGAAGCCGCAGGCAGAAAGCCGGTCCACGAGGTCGATCTTCTGGGCCGTCGGCACAAAGGTTTTCTCGTTCTGCAGACCGTCGCGCGGGCCCATTTCAAACAGGGTGACGAATTCAGACATGTTTTCTTCTCTAGCTTCTCGTGAGGCCTAAAGGTGAGGCCGGTTCTTCGCTGCGCTTCGTCCGGGGACGGCACCAGGCAAATCGCGGAGGCATTCGTTAAACGGTGTTTGACACGATCACTCTTCCTGCTCTGCTCGTGCGCGCAGTTCACGGCGGATGACCTTGCCGGTAGTGGTCAGTGGCAGGGCGTCGACAAAAGCGACTTCGCGCGGATACTCGTGGGCTGCAAGGCGCGTCTTGACGAAGTCGGCGATTTCCCCGGCAAGTTTGTCGGTCGGTTCAATGCCGTTTTTCAAGACGATGTACGCCTTGACGATCTCCGTGCGCTGGCTGTCGGGCTTGCCGACGACACCGGCCATGGCGACCGCCGGGTGCTTGATCAGGCAATCCTCGATCTCTCCCGGGCCGATGCGGTAGCCTGATGACGTGATGACGTCGTCATCCCGTCCGACGAAGCGGATCCACCCGGTGTCGTCCTTGATGCCCGTGTCGCCCGTCAACAGCCAGTCGCCCGCAAATTTCTTTTTCGTCGCTTCCATGTTGTTCCAGTAGTTCAGGAACATCACAGGATCAGGACGTTTGACGGCAATGTTGCCGAGTGATCCGGCAGGCAGTTCCTCGCCCGTGTCGCTGACGACGCTGACATCATGACCCGGAACCGGGCGGCCCATGATGCCGGGGCGCGCTTCCATCAGTCTGGCGCAACTGGAAACGATCATGTTGCACTCGGTCTGGCCGTAGAATTCATTGATCGTCAGGCCGAATGTGCGGCGGCCCCAGTCGATCAGCTCCGCTCCGAGTGTCTCGCCACCGGAGGCAACGGACCGCAGGGTGAATTGCCAGCGGTTTTCCGGGGTTTCTACCTGTCGCATCATCTTCAGCGCGGTTGGCGGCAGGAAGGTGTTGCGGATCTTCTGGTCCTGCAGCAGCTGGAAGGCTGCTTCAGCGGTGAACTTTCTGAACCGGCACGCTACCACGGGCACACCCAGGAAGAGCGCGGGCATCAGAACGTCGAGCAGGCCGCCGATCCAGGCCCAGTCGGCCGGAGTCCAGATCCTGTCACCCGGCTGGCCAAGAAGATCATGGCTCATCTCGACGCCCGGCAGATGGCCGAGCAGCACCCGGTGGCCGTGCAGGGCGCCCTTGGGCTGTCCGGTGGTGCCGGAGGTGTAGATGATGATTGCCGGGTCATCGGGGCCTGTGTCGAAGGGGTGGAATGTGCCTTCGTGTCCAGCCATGTGATGATGGAGGCTTTCTGCCCCCGGGACGTCTTCATCTGCACAAAGGACGGTCGTCAGTTCCGGCAACCGGTCACGGATGGCCGCCAGTTTGGCATCGCCGCTTGCATCCGTGATCACCGCCTTCGCGCCGGAATCCTTCAGCCGATACTCAAGTGCTTCTTCACCGAACAGGGTGAAAAGCGGAATGGTGATCGCGCCGAGTTTCAGGGCCGCAATATGGGCAAAGGCGGTTTCGGGCCTTTGCGGCATCAGGACGCCGATCCGGTCTCCGGGTTGGACACCTCGGGCAGTCAGCAGGTTGGCAAGCTGATTGGAAAGCCGCCTCAGGTCGCCATAGGTGTAGCTGGTGGCGCTGCCGTCCTCGTCGGTATAGACCAGCGCCTCCCGGTTCGGCTCGCGTGCCGCCCAGTCGTCACATATGGCAACGCCGATGTTGAACCGGTCTGGGATCTCCCATCGGAACCTGCCGGACAGGTCGTCATAACTGGTGGCGTCATGCGGCAGCATCGGCTTCCTCCGCGAGCGCCAGAAGGACGGTGCCGTCGGTTACCTGCTCGCCTTCGGCAACAAGAACCTCGCCAATGACACCGTCCCGCGGGGCTTTCAGCGTGTGTTCCATCTTCATGGCTTCCAGGATCACCAGAGGCTGGTCCTTCGTCACGGCTTCGCCTGCCTTGGCGTTCAGAACCTTCACGAGGCCGGGCATCGGGGCGATCAGCTGATCGCCCGCGCCGCCGGCTTCCTCGTCTGCGCTGAGCGTGTCCGGCAAGGCAACCGGGAAAGCATGGCCGCCGAGGAAGACCGTCAGTCCCTTGCGGTCCTCCACCACGACCGCGCGGGCACGGTGGCCGTCACAGTCGTAGGTGATCGCACCGCCTTCAACCTTCACCAGAGCATATTCGCGTGAGCCTTCCTCCAGCTGGACCGCGAACCGCTGATGGCCGAGGGCGTGGACCTCAACGTCCCGGCGCTCGCCCGCAATTTCAAGCAGTGCGTACTGGCGCGATGCACTCCAGATCCGCCATCCGGCCAGCGTGTCGAACGGATCGTTGCCACTTGCCGGCCTGGTCAGGCCGAGCGCCGTGAGAGCGGCAAGGGCAATGGCGTCCACCGGAATGGAGGGCTCTTCTATGAGCTGGGTCAGATCCCGGTCGATGAGGCCGGTGTCGACATCGCCCGCGGCAAAACCTTCATGGCGGCACAGGGCGGCCAGAAAGCCGGCGTTGGTGACGCAGCCGGCAACTTCCGTTGCCTCAAGGCTTGCCAGCAGCTTGCCGAGTGCCGCCTGGCGGGTCGAGCCGTGGACGATCACCTTGGCGATCATCGGATCGTAATAGGGGGTGATTTCATCTCCGGAGCGCACGCCGCTGTCGACCCGGGCGCTGTCTTCCGGCAAGGCCAGATGCTCCAGCGTGCCGATGGCGGGCAGGAAGCCCTTCGGCGCATCTTCCGCATACAGCCGGGCTTCGAAGGCCCAGCCGTTGAAGGAAAGATCTTCCTGGCGCTTTGGCAAGGTTTCGCCGGAGGCCACGCGAAGCTGCCACTCGACCAGGTCTTCGCCGGTGATGAGCTCGGTAACCGGATGCTCGACCTGCAGCCGGGTATTCATTTCCATGAAATAGAACCGGTCGGACCTGAGGCCTTCGGAAACGTCGGCGATGAACTCGATAGTGCCGGCGCCGGAATAGTCGATGGCCTTGGCCGCGGTCACGGCGGCTTCCCCCATGGCGCGGCGCATTTCCTCCGGCATGCCGGGGGCAGGGGCTTCCTCGATCACCTTCTGGTGGCGGCGTTGCAGCGAGCAGTCGCGCTCGAACAGATGCACGGCATTGCCGTGGCTGTCGCCGAAAACCTGAATCTCGATATGGCGCGGCTTGGTCAGGTATTTCTCGATCAGCACGCGGCCGTCGCCAAAACTCGCTTCGCCTTCGCGCTGCGCACCTTTCAGGGCGTCTGCGAAATCCTTCGGGTCATCGACCCGGCGCATGCCTTTGCCACCACCGCCGGCACGCGCCTTGATCAGCACTGGATAGCCGATCCGGTCGGCCTGCTCCTTCAGGAAGTCCGCGTCCTGGTTCTCGCCGTGATATCCGGGCACCACCGGCACTCCGGCCTTTTCCATCAGCGCCTTGGCGGCATCCTTCAGGCCCATTGCGCGGATGGAAGAGGCGCTCGGGCCGATGAAGGCTATGCCGGCCCTGTCGAGGGCGTCGACGAAATCCGGATTTTCCGACAGGAAGCCGTAGCCCGGATGCACGGCTTCGGCGCCACTCAGCTTGCAGGCTTCGATGATCTTGTCAGCCTTCAGATAGCTTTCCGAGACCGGTGCCGGTCCAATACGGAAAGCCTCGTCGGCCATGGCAACGTGCTTGGCCCTGGCGTCCGCATCGGAATAGACCGCAACGGTCTTGATGCCGAGCTTCTTGGCCGTTGCCATCACCCGGCAGGCAATCTCGCCGCGGTTGGCAATGAGGATCTTCTTGAACATTTCTCAGTTCTCCTCCCAGGGAGTGACTAGTGCGCCGGGGGTATCGGCAGTTCGGTCCGGAGCAAGATCCGGCATATGTTGTATGGGCAGCTCGCTGAACACCGTGATGGAGTTCCGGCTCCCGTCGGCAAGGAGCGCGCTTCGTCCGGTTGCCAGCACGCTCACCTTCAGGCCGCCGACGGAGAGGGTGTCGCCCTTGTCGATATTGCCTTCGTCGAGCGCAACCAGAATGGCGGTCAGGGGCTGCGTCAGCTGTATGTCGGGATGCTGGTCACGGAACGCTGCTTCGATATCCGGGCCGCATTCCACCATCGAGCGGACTTCACCCTTCATGAGGTTTCCTCCCGAGTGCTGCCAGAAGATGGGCATGGTTTGCCTCGTCGAAGGCAACCAGTGTGACGGTTTCGATTTCCGGCAGGTCCCCCAGAACCCGTTTGACAGTTTCCACCGCGACCGACGCGGCGCTGCCGGCCGGATAGCCGTAAATGCCGGTGGAAATGGCCGGGAAGGCTATGCTTCTGCAGCCGGTTTCTGCCGCAAGACGCAGGCTGGTTTCATAACAGGAGGCAAGAAGGTCCGCTTCGCCCAACGTGCCGCCTTTCCAGACGGGGCCGACCGTGTGGATGACGTGACGGGCGGGCAGGCGGTAGCCACTGGTGATCTTTGCGTTGCCTGTTTCACAGCCGTTAAGCGTCCTGCATTCGGCCAGGAGCTCCGGACCTGCCGCACGGTGGATCGCCCCGTCGACACCGCCGCCGCCGAGCAGCGACGAGTTGGCCGCGTTGACGATGGCATCCACGTCGAGCCGGGTGATGTCGCCTATGTGTGTCTCGATCCTGCTCACGGCTTGAGCTCAGGCTGCAGATCTTCAACAACCTTGAAGCGCTCGCAGACAAGGTCCATTTCCGGGTCAAATCCGCCGTTGCGTTCAAAGAAGACCTGATGGTCCCTGCGCCAGCCGGCGAGGTCATCATTCTCGCCTTCCGCCAGGGCGAAGTCTTCCCCGACATCGCAGAAGCGCACGACGGACACTTCCAGTGTTTCGATCACCAGCGCGGGGGTGTCGTCCCAGTTCAGTGCAATGTCCCGCCGTCCATGAACGGGCAGGACCTCATCACCGTCCTCATAGCTCTGCAAGGCACCGCATGTGGCGGTTTTCCTGCCGGCGCGCACAAGGGCGATGAGCTGGGCACACAGGTCCGCATTGTCGCCGAACTTGAAGGTTTCGGCGCCGGGGTATCTTGCTTTCAGCTCGTCGATGGACATCGGATCACATCCTGAAGAGACCGAAGCGCGTGTCTTCGATCGGGGCGTTGAGGGCTGCCGACAGGGAAAGGCCCAGAATGTCCCGGGTCTTGCGCGGGTCGACAATGCCATCGTCCCAGAGCCGGGCAGTCGCGTAAAGCGGGTGACCCTGCTGTTCGAACTGATCGATGATCGGTTGCTTGAAGGTTTTTTCCTCATCCGCCGACCAGCTGCCACCCTTGCGCTCGATACCGTCACGGCGGACGGTGGCAAGCACGCCGGCGGCCTGTTCGCCGCCCATGACCGAAATGCGGGAATTGGGCCAGGTCCACAGGAAGCGCGGCGAATAGGCCCGGCCGCACATGCCGTAGTTGCCGGCGCCGAAGGAGCCGCCCACCAGCATGGTGATCTTCGGGACCGAGGTGGTGGCGACCGCCGTCACCAGCTTGGCACCGTCCTTGGCAATGCCGCCGCTCTCATATTTGCGGCCGACCATGAAGCCGGTGATGTTCTGCAGGAACACCAGCGGAACCTTGCGCTGGGAGCAGAGCTCGACGAAGTGGGCCCCTTTCACCGCGCTTTCGGAAAACAGAACGCCGTTGTTGGCGATAATGCCGACCGGCATGCCATGGATATGGGCGAAGCCGCAGACCAGTGTGGTGCCGTAGCGGGCCTTGAATTCATCGAAGCGCGATCCGTCGACGGTGCGGGCGATCACTTCGCGGATGTCGTAGGGCGTTTTCAGATCGGCCGGAACGACACCGAGGATTTCGTCCGGATCGTAGAGCGGGTCTTCCGGGGTCTGCAGCGCGACGGATGGCGTCTTTGTGCGGTTGAGGCTGGCGATGGCGCGGCGGGCGAGGGCCAGTGCGTGGGCATCGTCGCGGGCCAGATGATCGGCAACACCGGACAGGCGCGTGTGGACATCGCCGCCGCCGAGATCTTCCGCAGATACTTCCTCGCCGGTGGCGGCCTTCACCAGAGGCGGACCGGCCAGGAAGATGGTGCCCTGGTTCTTGACGATGATGGTCTCGTCCGACATGGCCGGCACATAGGCACCGCCCGCTGTACAGGAACCCATGACGACCGCGATCTGGGCGATGCCTTTTGCCGACATGTTGGCCTGGTTGAAGAAGATGCGGCCAAAGTGGTCGCGGTCCGGGAAGACCTCGTCCTGGTTGGGCAGGTTTGCGCCGCCGCTGTCGACCAGATAGATACAGGGTAGATTGTTTTCCGAGGCAATTTCCTGGGCGCGCAGGTGTTTCTTGACCGACATCGGATAATAGGTGCCGCCTTTGACGGTCGCGTCATTGGCGAGGATCATCACCTCGCGGCCTTCAACCCGACCGATGCCCGCGATCATGCCGGCTGCGGGAGCCGCGCCCTCATACATCTCGTGGGCGGCCAGCATGCCGACTTCCAGGAAGGGTGAGCCGGGATCGAGCAGGCGGGAGACGCGTTCGCGCGGCAGGATCTTGCCGCGGGACACATGACGCTGTCGGGCGGTCTCACCACCACCGTCCAGGGCTGTCTGGGCTGCTGCCTTGACGGTGTCCATGGCCGCTTCGTGGGCGGCGCGGTTTGCTGCAAACTGTTCGCTTCTCGGCGATAGGCTCGATTTCAGGATGCTCATGTCACCCGGTCTCCCTTGGATCAACCTTGTGGACGGTCGATTGAGTTCAGTTGCTTGCTCCCCACGCGTCCGGTTTCACGCCTGAGGGGCCGGAATGTGTTGGTTCCCCGGCGCAACGGCCTTGCGCGCCAGGTCCAGGTAGATCTCTTCGATATCCAGTTTCGACAGGCGGCCGCCTTGGCGGTACCAGCTCGGAATGCCAGTCAGCATGGCGATGATCGCGCGGGTGGCGACCCTCGGTTCGCGTACGCTGTAGCGACCTTCAGCGGAGCCGGTTTCCAGAATACCCGTCAGGATGCCCTCGTAGCGACGGCGCTCGGCTTCGACGATGTCGAAGTTGTCCGGTTCGAGATTTCGCAGTTCCATGTAGGAAATGAACACCTCGTCCGCCCGTTCCAGGTGATAGCGGATGTGAAAGCGGACAAAACGCTCCAGCGGGTCCATGTCAGCCGGAAAAGCCGCTTCGTCCCAGGCAGCAAGGAGTTCGCCCATGTGGGCGAGCATCAGGTCCTTCAGGATGTCCTGCTTGGTCGGAAAATGGTTGTAGAGCGCGCCTGGCTGAACGCCGACATCGGCGGCGATTTCGCGCATGGAGACAGCGGCATAACCGTTGGCGGCAAAGCGTTTCAGGGCTGCCTTGCGCACACGTGCGGCAGTCTCCTGGCCTTTCGCGCCCGTTCTGGATCGGCTTTGCGGTCTTGCGGCTGCACTTGCCATCTTGTTTCTCCCTATTGCAAAAAATAAATGAACGTTCGTTCATTTGCAAGGGTAATTTGAGTGCGAAAGCGTTGCTGCTAGAAAGAATGACAGGGGAACAGGCGCGACTGTCAAAAAACTTTCATGGATAACCTGTTCACAGTCCTTGGGCATTCTGCGTCCGGTTGAATGCGCTGACGAACCTGGGCGTACCTCCGGGATGTATTTCAAAGGAACCGATTGATGACCGAAGAAAGTGCAAAAACCTGGGTTGAAGCGGAATGGGCAGACAGCCTGGACGAAGAGCTGGAGATGGAGATCGACGATTTTCTCGTCGCCAAGGATCTCGCCTTCATCTCCGCGAAGAAGCACAAGTCGACCATCGACCGGAACACCTATTTCCACGAGTTGCTGCGTCTGCAGGCCGAACTGGTGAAGCTGCAGGACTGGGTGCAGCATACCGGTGAGAAGATCGTGATCATCTTCGAGGGGCGCGACGCTGCCGGCAAGGGCGGGGTCATCAAACGCATTGCGCAAAGGCTCAATCCGCGTGTCGCCCGTGTCGTGGCGCTGCCGGCACCAACCGACCGTGAAAAGACCCAGTGGTACTTCCAGCGCTACGTACCGCATCTGCCGGCCGCCGGAGAAATGGTGCTGTTCGACCGCTCCTGGTACAACCGCTCCGGCGTCGAGCGCGTCATGGGCTTTGCCAGCGATAGCCAGGTGGAGGAGTTCTTCCACGATGTGCCGGAATTCGAGCGCATGATCGTGCGCTCCGGCGTGCGGCTGATCAAATACTGGTTCTCCATCACGGATGAAGAACAGCAGCTGCGCTTCCTGATGCGCATCCACGATCCGCTGAAGCAGTGGAAACTGTCGCCGATGGATCTGGAATCCCGCGTGCGCTGGGAGGATTACACCAAGGCCAAGGAAGAAACCTTCGAGCGGACCAATATTCCCGAAGCACCCTGGTTCATCGTGGAAGGCAACGACAAGAAGCAGGCGCGCCTCAACTGCATCAGCCACCTCCTGTCGATGATCCCTTACGAAGATATCCCGCACGACCCGATCAAGCTGCCGGAACGGGTCTACAATTCCGATTATGAGCGCAAGGTCCTGCCGGAGCATCTCTACGTGCCGGAGAAATTCTGAGCCGGGACAGTGCTCCCTTCACGGGCGCGGCGCTGCTGTGTGAAATCACGGCGAAAGACCTCCGATGTCTCCCCGGATCTCCGCTACGCTTGTCCGGGGGGCGATGTTGGTGTGACTGCTGCCCGCGTCCAGCCGATGAGGCCGGATTCAAATCAGCTTTTCACCAGCGAGCAGGCCTTTCTCCGGCCTTTCTGCCCTTGCGGAGTTAAATCGTTTTATGTCATCTGGCGTGCGTACCTCAAAATCATGGGAAGGATGCCGGCATGACGGAAAAGACTATCAGGTGGGGGATCGTTTCGACCGCGAAAATCGGTCTTGATAAGGTCATTCCGGGCATCCAGCGGTCGAAGACCGGCACCGCCTATGCGATTGCTTCGCGAGATCTCGACCGGGCAAAGGAAGCGGCGAGGGGTCTCGGCATCGAGAAGGCCTATGGATCATACGAGGAGCTGCTCGCAGATCCGGAGATCGACGCGATCTACAATCCGCTGCCCAACCACATGCACGTGCCCGTGACGATCCAGGCGGTGAACGCGGGCAAGCACGTGCTTTGCGAAAAGCCGGTCGCGCTGAATGCCGACGAGGCAAAGCAGCTTCTGGATCTGCCGAAGGACAAGCTGGTTGCCGAAGGCTTCATGGTTCGGGCGCACCCGCAGTGGATCAAGGCGCGCGAGATCGTGCGGTCCGGTGATCTGGGGGAGCTGAAAGCGATCCAGACCTTCTTCAGCTACTACAACGATGACCCGGGCAACATCCGCAACAAGGCGGATATCGGCGGGGGTGCGCTGCTCGACATCGGTTGCTACACGATGCTGGCCGGCCGGTATTTCTTCGATGCCGAACCTCAGCGGGTCGTTTCGCTGATCGACCGGGATCCCGCCTTCGGCACCGACCGCATGACCAGTGCCCTGCTCGACTTCGGCAATAACCGGCATCTCAACTTCACCGTCTCGACCCAGCTGACACCTTATCAACGCATTCATCTGGTCGGTACGAAGAAGCGGCTGGAAATCGTCATTCCTTTCAACGCGCCGCAGGGCGAAGCTGTTCAGATCCGGCTTGACGACGGTTCGCTGCTCGGCGATGCGGCGATGCAGTCGGATATCATCGCGCCTTGCGATCAATATGCCGAACTGGCGGACGTG
Source organism: Roseibium algicola (assembly GCF_001999245.1). Lineage (NCBI taxonomy): Bacteria > Pseudomonadati > Pseudomonadota > Alphaproteobacteria > Hyphomicrobiales > Stappiaceae > Roseibium > Roseibium algicola. Next base: position 3,102,556 of record NZ_CP019630.1, read on the forward strand.
TTTGGCCGGGCGATCACCGGTGAAGCGCCGCTTCCTTATGGCGCGGAAGATGCCGTCCAGAACATGAAGATCCTCGACGCCATCTTCGCGTCGGCCGAAAAGGATGGCTGGGTCAGTATCGGCTAAGCCGTTCGCTCACCCTGCCTCCCGCAAAGCCAGGTCCCGGCCCCAAGCCGGGACTTGTTTATTGAGGAGACCGCGGGGCAAAGGCCTGCGCAGCCACGAAAGGACTTGGCGTGGTTGAAAAGTCGCCTTGTGTTCAAATCTCCACAAAAGCGAACCCGTTGTCGCGTGTTTCCAGATATCCGAACCTGTCGGTAGACAGGTGGGTCGCGGCAAAGGGGATCCTGTCTGCCGACAGCCTGTCGAACAGAGCCCTTCTTGTTTTCACGGCCAGATCCGGGTCGCTGTCGAGCGCATAGCGGACGTCCGGATTGGTAAATTGCAGCACATCGGACACCACGACATCCGCGAGCAGAATGGCTTCCTTGTTGCCTGAAGAAAGGTGCAAGGCCTGATGGCCAGGGGTGTGGCCGGGCGCTGAAAGCAGGGTGATGCCATCACCGATGTTGGCGTCGCCACGATGAAGCCGCAGCTGATTGCCGACCGGTTTCGCAAGCGCCTGAATGAGACCCACCAGTGGCCGTTTGTCTTCCGGTACGGAGGTCAGCAGGGCCTCGTCGGTCCAGAAGTCCCACTCGGCGGCCTGAACATGGATCTCTGCATTCGGGAAGAGACTGCTGCCGTTCAGCGACAGTCCGCCGATATGGTCGGCATGCATGTGGGTAATGACGATATCGGTCACCGCTGCGCGCTCTTCGGTCTTTTCCGGAGCTTGCCAGGTCAGCGTGCCACTGGCTGGAAATCGTTCCTTCAAATATTCGCCCGAACCGGCGTCGACCAGGATCTTGCGGGTGCCGGTCTCAATCAACCAGGTATTGGCGCCAAAGCGAGTGCTCGGGCTGACGGCGTCCTGTTCGGTCTGTGTCACGTTGGAAAAATAGGCTGCGGGAATGTCGAGATAACCGTCCGACAGGGCCGTGACGGTCAGGTCGCCGAGTGCAATACGCGAAGTGGATTTATCGAGAGTGCCGAGCATAGGGGTCTCCATGTGTTTGTGCTTTGGAGAAACCTAGCTTCGAGTGTTTTCTGGAACGATTGGCGCAAATGACAAAGAATGTGCTAAATCAGCCAAATGGACCAATCGCTGTCGATCGCCATTCTCGCTTATCCGGGATCCTTGAAATCCGCTGTCTACGGGCTCCAGGATATTCTGGGCCATGCTGCGCGGATCAGCGATGCCGAGTTGAAACTGGATCTGTTGGAGGATTTTTCTGCGGCAGTGGACCGATATGACGCGGTAGTCCTGCCGCCCTCGGCAGGGACTGTCCGTCTGGAAGAGGTTCCGGCTCTTCCTGCTTTTCTGCAGCATTTGCACGGTCGCGGCGCTGTTGTCTGTTCGGCTTGTACCGGGCTGACGTTCGTGGCGGCGGCCGGTCTGGCGGAGGGGCGCAAGGTTACGACCCATTGGGGACTGGAACAGCGTTTGTCAGCAACCTATCCGGACCTCAGGCTCGATACGGACAGGCTGCTGATCGAATATTCCGACCTGATCACGGCCGGAGGCCTCATGGCCTGGGTCGATCTTGCGCTGGCACTCATCGAGCGGTTTCTGGGGTACCCGGTGGCCGTTGCCACGGCGCGGCATTTCATTGTCGACTTTCGCCGCCGCGACCAGCGCTGGTTCAGGCGCTTCCTGCCTGAACTTCGGCACGGCGATGCTTCCATCTTGAAAGTGCAGCATTTCCTGGAAACCCGGTCGGGTGACGATGTGAGCGTTGCCGACATGGTGCGCACCAGCGGGCTGCCGGCGCGGACCTTTCAAAGGCGCTTCAAGCTGGCAACGGGACTTGCCCCGAAACAGTATCTCCAGGAGCTTCGCATTGAACGTGCCAGGGATCTCCTGATCGAAACGGATCGACCCGTCTCGGATATCTGCTTTGCCGTCGGCTACAACGACCCGCCATCCTTCGTTCGCCTGTTTTCACGTCTTTCCGGCCTGACACCGGGCGCGTTCCGCGAGCAGTATCGACGGCAGTCAGATATGGCAGGGTAACCGGCTTGATCGACCCTCTTGTTGGTGCGACCTTTCCCGCTGCCGGCGAGCGCATACGAATATGAGAGAGGGACACGCGATAGGTATCTTCGCAAGAACTTGGGGACTTCTGGCCGTTGTGGGCCCCTGCCTTCTCGCGGGCGGCGCCGCTGCGGACACGTTGCCTTCCCCCATCACGGGTGCGGTCGAGTTCGGCGGTCTCCAGATGAAGCTGTCAGAGGGCGGCGGTCAAAGACGTTTGATCTTGGCAAACGGTGACCGTCTGCCTTTTCCGAAAGGTGGCAACATCGTTCTGGCTGTCGATCGGGTCCTGGTCTTTGATGCAGAGGGAAACACCGCCGGAAGTTTTCTTCATGACGGTCGGATTTCTTCTGGATTGCTGCAGCGGATGGCCGTTCTGGAGAGCTTTTCCGCAATAGGTGCAAACCAGACACGCGAAGATGCGGCACAGCATCTTGCTGCCTTTGGTCTGCCTCGGACGTCTGCAGAACTGCTGGCGGCAATAAACCGGGATGTGCCGGAGTTTGCCCGCGCCAGCGGAGAAGAGTGTGGCGGCAATTGCGATTGGGCCGCGCTCAACGCCATCGAGCGTATTGCAGAAGACCTGGAACGCAAGGATGTCCGTATCTTCGAAAACGCCACTCGCTATCTTGTCGGCTTCGGGCCGCCGGAAGTAGAGGCGAAGCCTGATTACATGATAGCTGCAAACCCCGCTGCGCCGCTTTACCTGTCTGCGGACAAGACGGCTGCGGCAACGGATGCACTCGGCCAGAAGTTCTTGCTGCTGAATGCGGACGAGCAAACGGACAGCCCCGGGCGCCGGGCCGTCTGCGTTCCGCTTTCAGGCTGTGGTTGGGCGGAAATCGATGTTCTGACAGAGGTTCGCCCGGAATGGCTCGAGTTTGAAAAATCGACCGGAAAATTGCTGCGCGTGATGTTTTGAGGTCGTTCAAAAGGTCCTGAATGAAAAGAAGGCGTACCTCTTCCGAGACACGCCTTTGGAGATGTTTGCAGGATTTCCCTGAAACGTCAGCTTTTCAGGAAACGCTCGCACTCCGTTGCCAGAGCTGACAGATCCTCAAACGTTCCCGGACCGGCCGCGAGAACCGGACCACCGTCCAGGATGGCATCCCCCGCCACCGGGAAGGGGCGGTAGCTGCCGCCGGCTTCGGCGACCAGGCAATAGCCGGCAAGGCAATCCCAGGCATGCATGGACGGTTCGTAGAAACCGGCGAGCCTGCCTGCGGCCACGGAGGCCAGCATCTGCGCGCCCGATCCGGTGCGGATGTAGTTGCCGCCACGCGCCATCAGACCGGCGATAAGCGCGCCGATCATTTCCGCTGGCACGGCGTGGTTGGCGCCGATCCCGGTCAGGCTGTTTTGCAGGGTCCTGGATGAATCAAGCCGGAGGGGTTCGCCGTTAAGCGTTGCGCCGCCGCCCTTGACGGCTGCGAAGCTCTCGTCGTCGCAAGGCACGCGGATAACACCCATGACCAGATCCGTGTCGTTGAGAAGGGCGATCGAAACACACCAGCTCGGCAGACCGTGAACGAAGGCGGAGGTGCCGTCGATCGGATCAACCACCCAGGTGAACCCGCTGCTGCCCTGTTCGACACCGTGTTCCTCACCCAGGATGCCGTCTTCGGGAAAGGAGGTGTGCAGCCTGTCGCGGATGAGGGTTTCAACGTTCTTGTCGGCGATCGAAACGACATCCTGCAGGCCGCCCTTGATCTCTATGGTGAGGTCCTTGCGCCGCCGAAAATAGTCCAGTGCCAGGGAACCGGCTTCTTCGGCGATTTCCCGAGCTACGGCGAACCTTGCTGTCAGCGCATCGGTCGATGGGGACATGTCTTCAGTAACCAGTGTCATCTCATGCCTCAATCAGGGCGAGCCCGCGGTTGCGGAAGCCGAGGGAAACGGCTGTGTGGGGGGAAAACGACCTTTCGACCGAATGATCGATGACGAAGAAGTTTCCGACCTGGGTCTCGATTTCATATTCGACATGATCACCGAGATAGGCCGCGGTCAGGATCTCTCCGCCAAGGCCGGAAGCGCCTTCCGGGTTCAGCACGACCGAGCCGGGCCGTACCGCCAGCTTGGCCTTGCCGTTGGCGGTCTGGCGGGCGCGCAGCCGGTGCTGCAAACCACCGACATCGATCAGTGTTTCGTCGCCTTCACGCCCGACGATTTCACAGGTAACGACATTCGCCTCGCCCATGAAGTCTGCGATGAACTCTGAAACGGGTTCTTCGTAGAGTTCGCGCGGAGCGCCCTCCTGGGCGATCTTGCCGTCTTTCATGACCACGATCCTGTCGGACACTGCAAGTGCTTCGTCCTGGTCGTGGGTGACGTAGACGGCGGTGAAACCGAGCCGCTGCTGCAACTCGCGGATTTCCGTCCTGACGCGCCGGCGCAGCCGGGCATCAAGGTTGGACAGGGGTTCGTCCAGCAGAAGCACCTGAGGGTTCAGCACCAGAGCACGAGCGACCGCGACGCGCTGCTGCTGACCACCGGAAAGCTCTGCCGGCAGGCGGTGACCCATGCCCCCAAGACCGACCTGGGCAAGGCCTTCTTCCGCCCGCTCGCGCGCCTCACGTTTTTTGTATCCGGAGGATTCCAGGCCGTAGGCCACATTGTCGAGCGCGTTCATGTGCGGGAAGAGTGCATAGGACTGGAACACCATGGAGACGTCGCGTTCATGTGCCGGAACCATGGTGACGTCCCGTCCGCCGATCAGGATCCTGCCCGCGCTCGGGTGTTCGAGACCTGCCAGCATGCGCAAGGTGGTCGTCTTGCCGCAGCCGGAGGGGCCGAGCAGGGTCACCAGAGTGCCGGGTTCGATGGTGATCGACAGGTCCGGAATGGCGGTGAAGGTGCCGAAGTCCTTGCGGACGTTTTCAAAAACGACGGAGCCGGGTTTGAGGTCAGTCATGCAGTTTTCTCCTGCGCGATACGGATTTTATTGGATTTGGCCATGCCGGAGACGCGGTTTTCCCGGCGCAGGCGGCGTTCGCCGACCAGCAGCTGGAAGCCCGCAATGACCGTGATCATCACGAAGATCAGCATGGAGGAATAGGCGATGGCGATGCCGTATTCGCCGTTTTCGACGAGGCCGACGATGTAGGAGGTCGCCATGTTGTATTCCGCGCTGACCAGGAAGATGACCGCACTGATGGATGTGATTGCCCGGACGAAGGAATAGACCAGCGCGGCGGTGATGGCCGGCCGCAACAGCGGCAGGATCACCCTGCGCAGGGTCCGGGCGCTGTTGGCCCGAAGCGTCAGCGAAGCTTCGTCCAGGCTCTTGTCGAGCTGGCTCATGGCGGCAATGCCGCCGCGCACGCCAACGGGCATGTTCCGGAAGACAAAGCAGGCAACCAGGATCAGGGCCGAGCCGGTCATCTCGATGGGCGGCAGGTTGAAGGCCATGATGTAGCTGATGCCGATGACGGTGCCGGGAATGGCGAAGCTCATCATGAGGGCAAATTCGAAGGCGTTCTTGCCGGCGAATTTCTGCCGCACGATGATATAGGCCGTCAGCAGGCCGACTGCCGCCGTCAGGGGGGCGGAGATCAGGGCGATTTCCATGGTCGTCCAGAAGGAGTTCCAGGCAACGCCGGTCCACACGAGAGCGCCATCCTGGAAGGTGACCGAGAACGCCCTGGCGTAGTGTTCCAGCGTCAGGGAATTGTCGAGACCCCAGGTTTTCACGAAGCCGCCGAACAGGATCATGCCGTAGACGACGATGGTGAAGCCCATCCAGGGAAGAACGATGCCATAGACGGTGACAGAAAGGCTCTTCGGCAGGCCCGCATGGGCACCGCTGTCGCCCTTGCCGGTGACGGTTGCGAAGTTCTTGCCCGACAGCCACAGACGCTGCGCAAGGAACGCGGTCAGTGTGAAGCTGAGCAGGATGATCGCGAGCACGGCGGCGCGGGACGGGTCGACCTGCGAGCCGACGACGGCAAAGAAGATTTCGGTCGAGAGCACGCCATGGCTGCCGCCAAGCACCAGCGGATTGCCGAAATCGGCCATGCTTTCGATGAAGCCGATCAGGAAAGCGTTGGCAAGGCCGGGTTTCATCAACGGCAGAGAGACGCGCCAGAACGTGCGCCAGCGGTCGGCCCGCAGCGTTTGCGAGGCTTCTTCCATCGATGGGCTGACACCTTCGACAACACCGATCAGGACGAGGAAGGAAATTGGCGTGAAGGACAGGACCTGCGCAATCCAGATGCCCGTCAGCCCGTAGAGCCAACGGCTTGGTTCGATGCCGAACAGCGTGTCGAGCGCTTCGGTAACGACGCCGGAGCGGCCGAACAGCAAGGTGAGTGCTAGGCCGATCACGAAGGGCGGGGTGATGATCGGCAGGACGGTCAGAAGCCGCAGGCCTTTCTTGAAGGGAAAGCGCGTGCGTGTGGCGACCAGTGCGAAGGCGAGGCCGAGGATGGTCGAGCCGAGGCCAGTCATCACCGCAAGGAACAGCGTGCGCCATGCGACGCCGCAGCGATTGCCGCCGATGACACAGTCCAGGCTCCAGATCGCGGGATCCTGCATGTTGCGGATGAAGCCGTCCGGCTTGAAGGAGCCGTCGAAATCCTGCACCGAGCCGGCGAACATCGAGCCAATGGGATAAAAGATGAATACCGTCACCAGGAAGATCAGGATGGAGATCGATCCGACGACAAAGGCATCGCCCTTCATGAAGCCCCGCTCGGCAAGACCGAAGGCTATGAAGAGAACGAAGATCAGCGAGGTGAGGATGGCACCTGCTCCCATGGCGGGCTGGCCAAGCGGTAAGGCTCCGAAGGCGGTTTCGGGAAAGGTCCAGGCCCAACCTGTGAAGCTGATCGCAAGGCCCTGAAGCGCCATGTACAGAATGCCGATGGTGCCGGTGACGACGAGCAATCGGCCGCGCTTGTTGGCATCGGCCATGAAGTGAGCGCTGCCGCCGATCAGGAAGAGGGCCAGTGCCAGCACAAGCCACACGCGACCTTCCGCGAAGATCTGCAGAAGACCGGGCGCGAGATCGGATGAGAACGGAAAGTCCGATGGCCACTCAAAGGAAAAGAAGCCGCGTTCGACCCTGTACCAGGGTACGATCAGAAAGGCGCCGATCCCCAGCCCGAGTAGAGCGTTCAGCCGTTTGTTGCCACTCAGCATGGCCACCCCTGTATTTATGGTTTTTCAATAACGATCGTGCCCCGCCGCATGGCTATTGCGATGCGCTGGTGAAGCCGGCCGGAAGTGCGGACGTGCCGTGGCACTGCCATCAATGTGCAGATGCTTGTGGCGGCAGCTTTCAGCGAACGTACGTCCGCCTTGCTGCGCAGTCTGTCCGGGCGAAGCCCGCACCCGGCTTTTAGGCAGCCGTGTGCGGACTTCTTCGGGTGTTGGGGTCAGTTGGCGATAGCGCCAATCTCACGGTCCCAACGCTCCAGGAGGCTCTTGCGGGTATCCGGGTTGCCGTAGGTGGTGAAGTCGTAGTCGATCAGCTTGATATCTTCGAACTTCGGTGCTTCCGGCGGAACTTCGGCAGCCTTGTTGGACGGCAGCTGGAAGGACTTTGCCTCTTTCATGCGGGACTGAACTTCCGGGGACAGGGCCCAGTCGTACCAGACCTTCGCATTGTCGAGGTTGCGGGCACCCTTGACGATGGACATGGAGCCGATTTCATAACCGGTACCTTCGCACGGTGCGATTGCCTTGACCGGGAAGCCGGAAGCAGCCTGTGCAATGGCGTCATGCATGAAGACGATACCGAGGCCGGTTTCGCCGCGTGCAGCGGCCTTCACCGGTGCAGAACCCGACTTGGTGTACTGGGACACGTTGTTGTTGAGTTCCTTCAGATAGTCGAAGGCCTCATCTTCGCCCATGATCTGAACCAGGGAAGCAAGCGCTGTATAGGCGGTGCCGGAAGAATTCGGGTTGGCGACCTGGATTTCAGCTTTCAGCTCAGGTTTCAGGAGGTCTGCCCAGCAGGCGGGTTCGGCAAGGCCCTTGTCCTTGAAGATTTCGGTGTTGTAACCCCAGCCGAGAGCGCCGGCATAAACGCCAACGGTCTTGAAGCCGGAGCTTTCCGCCTGTTTCTGAGCCCACTCATGAAGGTCTGCGAGCTTTTCCGACTTGTATTCCTGGGTCAGGTTTTCAGAAGCTGCCTGAAGATGCGGGTCGCCGGTGCCGCCCCACCAGATATCGGTCTTCGGATTGCGGGATTCGGCGCGGATCTTTGCGTAGCTTTCGCCTGACGACAGGCGCACCATGTTGACCTTGATGTCATGCTTGGCTTCGAAGTCGCCCTGCAGCTGTTCACAGATCACGACATCCGCCGAACAGATGACATTGAGGTCGCCCGCTGCCATGGCCGGAGCAACCGAGTAGGTTGCTGCCGTTGCAAGCAGTGCGACGGAAAGTGATTTCAAAGACATGGTTTCCTCCACTTTTGGCTTTCAGCCTGTTACCTGCCCGGACGGGCAGGCGTTTGTTTCAGCCCGGGGCTGATGTGTTGACCGGCATGAGGCAAAGCTTGCCCGTTCGGATCCGCCTCCACGGGTCCGTTGCCGGTCGAATTTCAAATGACGAACTCCGGATTTTTCCTTCGCTGGCGAAGGGTCAATCTCGTCCTTTACTGGGTGGCTACAGGGGTTGCCGTCTGCAGCACCTCCTTGTCGAAACGATCGAGCAGTCTTCGCCTCTGGTCAGGTGAACCGAAGGTGGCGAAGTCGTAGTCAACCATGCGAATGAGTGAAATATCGGGGGCTGCCGGTGGCAGCGACGCTTTCGCGTTTGCGGGTATCTGGTTCTGTCCCGAGGCCGCGCAGGTTTCCTGTCCTTCCGGGCTCAGCGCAAAATCGACGAACTGGCGTGCAGCCTCGGGGTTCCTGGCGCCCTTGACGATGCTGACGGCGCCGATCTCGTAGCCGGTGCCTTCGCAAGGAGCGACGATGACCATGGGCGCGCCGGCGAGTTTCTGCGTCACCGCGTCGTGGATGAAGGAGATGCCGATGCCTGTCTCACCACGGGCGGCTGCCTGAACCGGTGCTGCACCCGAAGTGGTGAACCGGTCGATGTTTTTCGCAAGCGCCGCCAGATATTCGAAAGCCTCGTCTTCCCCCAGCAGCTGGACGAGCGTTGCCAGCATCGTATAGGCGGTTCCCGAGGAATTCGGATTGGGCATCTGAACAAGGCCCTTGTACCGCGGTGCGGTCAGGTCTTTCCAGCAGGACGGAGCGGCAACGCCATGCTCAGCCAGAAATTCGGAATTGTAGCCAAACCCGAGTGCGCCCGCATAAATGCCTGCCGCCTTGCCGCCTGACATCAGAAAGAAATTCTGCGCCCAGGGCAGCGTGTCCTCGAAGTTTTTCGGCTGATAGGGTTCAAGCAGGTCTTCGCCTGCAGCCTGCAGGTGGGTGTCACCGGTGCCGCCCCACCAAACGTCGATCTTTGGTGCGTTGCGCTCGGCCCGGACCCTGTCGAGGATCTCGCCGGTGCTTCTGCGTTCCATGGAAACATCAAGGCCGGTCTTTTCCTCGAAGACAGCCTCCATCATCTGGCACCACTCGACCTGCACGGCACACAGGACATTCAGGTCCTGCGCCGAAGCAGCGTTGAGCGACAGCGACAGCCATACGGCCGCACCCGCTCCGAGTGACGCGATGAATTTCATGTTTCCTCCCAGTCCGGAACCAGGCCCCGGACAGCTATTACCATGGCAGAAGAGGCAGTGTTCGCAACAGGAGATTGGTTACTGTTGTTTCGCTGGCAAAAGAAAAGAGTTACAAATATTACAAGCCTTACAAATGTGACAAGCAATTGAAAAACCAAGGCTTTGCATAATACGGCTCTATGCATATGATGTCACTCGGGAGGACATAGGTTTGCTGAACGAAGGCATCAAGATCCTGATCGTGGAGGACGATCAGGATATGGCGGAACTGATATCGGATCTTCTGGAAGCCGAAGGCTGGTCGCCGGTTGCCGCGCGCTCGGCGGAAGAAGCTGCGCGGATCCTGCCGGAGCATGCCTTTCATCTGGTTCTGGTCGATCATAACCTGCCGGGCATGTCCGGCCGGGTGTTTGCGCAGAAGCTGCGGTCGCAGACCGATATCGGCATTGTCATGGTGACGGCCGCCGGTAGCGCCGCAGAGCGGGTGCTTGGCCTTGAAACCGCCGCCGACGATTATGTGGTCAAGCCGTTCGAGCCGATTGAACTCACCGCCCGGATCAAGGCGGTGCTCCGGCGGATGCATCCGTCCCTGCGCGGCAGCGACAAGGACACCATCAGCGTTCAGCACGAGCCGACCGCGCTGCTTCTGGGCGACTGGGTGATCGATCTCGTCAATCGCAAGGCCGTCTGCACGTCTCACCCGACCCGGACGCTGACGTCGTCGGAATTTTCCCTGCTGGAGATCCTGGCATCGACGCCGAACGAACCGGTGAGCCGGACCAAGATCCTGGAACAGCTGGGCGCGGAAACAGACCGGCTGATCGATCGCAACGTCGATGTTCTGGTCCTGCGGCTTCGCCGCAAGATCGAGCGAAACCCGGATCTGCCGCAACATATCAAGACCCGCCGGGGGAAGGGCTATATCCTGCATCAGGATCCCGCCCATGCACCTTAAATGATCAGTCGGCCGGTTCTTTCTTCCATTGCCTTCAGGCTGCCTGCCGCCATCGCGCTGATCTGCGCCGTCGCCTTCACGCTGTCGGCCATCGCGATCTACGGGCTTTTGAAGGCGCGTGAGGAAACCGCCGCTTACGGGCTGCAGGCCTTCACTAGTCTGGCTGATGCCGCGCTGGTCTCCAGGCAGGTGTCTGACCTCGTCTCCAGTGCGCCTTTCCTGATGAATGCGACCTCGCCCTACACCGTCTCTGGCAAGAGCCGGCTGCTGGTGGAGCAGGTCGACCAGTTGTTGAGTTCGCTTCCTGACTATCCGCCGGGCAAGGAGACCTACCGGGCTGCCAACACACGAATCTTCGAACTTCTCGGGCAGATCCGTGCGCAGACGCTCGCGCTGTCTGCCAAGGCCGAAACCGCCCAGCACTACAAAGAAGAAGTCTCCTCCGCGCTCGGCATGATCGCCGTTGCCGACACGGCCAGCCAGAAGGAACCTCGCCAGCGTCTCAATGCCATCGTGCATTCCGTGTCGAGTGCGGGCAGCCTGTTTCAGCTTGGCGAGTTGAAGCGGCGCTATGTGGCGGAGCCTGCCGCGGCCTCATTGCCGCCGTCGGACCTCAGGCCCTATGAGCGGGTTTTCGAGGCACAGACCAGCTATCTCCTGGAAATGTTCGCCGTGCGCAGCGCAATTGCCAGACTGCACACGGTGGCGCGGGAGCTGTCCCTTGCGACGGAAACCCAGTCGGGCATCGTGACGGAAACTCTCAACCGGGATTTCCAGTCGACCTCGGCCACCCTGCAGCAGCTTCTGGTGATCGTTGCCGTGGCTTCACTGCTGGTGTTGACCATGGCAGTGATGTCGATCCGTTCGGTCATCCGGGTATCGAAAGGCATCGTTTCGCTGTCCAGCGGCATGAACGCCCTTGCCAAGGGGCAGAAGGATGTCGGCCCGCCCGTCTATCAGGGGGATGAAACCGAGCTTCTGAACCTGCAGCAGGCCTTTCTCGCTTTCAAGGAAAGCGTTGACCGGGTCACACGTCTGCGGCGCACGGCGGAGGCCGCTGCCAGGACGATCCGTTCTACCTTCCGCAGCATGAATGAGGGCATTGCCATCTTCGATGCTGCCGGCAAACCGGTCACCATGAACCGGCGGGTCATCGAATTGCTGGGTCACAAGGGTGCTGCCCGCAAGCTGCCTCTTGTCCAGTTTCTGGAGCCGGTCCCGGAAATCCGGACCGAACTGCTTCCGGGTGCGCCCGACGGCAGACCCCTGAGCGCACCCTTTTCCGTGCGTCATCGTTCCGAGAACGGGTCGGTGACGGAAATCTCGCTGTCGCGGCAAAGCGATGACGGTGTCGTGCTGCTCGCCCGGGATGTGACCTTGCTGGACCGGCAGGAGACGGAGGCGGCCAAGGCCCAGAGGCTTGACGGCATCATGCGCCTGACGCATCAGCTCAGCCATGAGGTGGGCAACACCATCGGCATCATTACCGGAAGCCTCGGACTGCTGGAGCGGGACGGCGGCTTCAGCGATCGCCAAGCCCGCAACATTGCCCGCATTCGCAAGGCGGCGGATCGAGGTCGATCGCTTGCCAGCAGCATGTTGACCATCGGCCGTCAGCAGCCTGCCAACCTCAGTCGCATCGGTATGTCCTCGTTGCTGCGCGGCATGGCGGACATTCTGGAAATTGCCATCGGCGAGAAATGCAGTCTGAAACTGGATCTGGACGACAGCTTGCCACCGCTGGTGCTGGATCCGGAACTGTTCGAGCAATCGGTACTCAATCTCTGCCTGAATTCGGCAGCGGCGATGCCCGACGGCGGCGAAGTGCAGGTTGCCACATTTTCAAACGGGGACGCGGTCGTGGTCGCTGTCCGGGACACGGGCATCGGCATGAGCCGGGAGGAGGTCGACAAGGCCTTCGAGCCCTATTTCACCACCAAGACCAGCGAGGGCGGCGCGGGGCTGGGCCTCGCTGTCGTCTATGGCTTCGTTCGCCAAAGCGGCGGCACGGCAAATATCTTCTCCGAGCCGGGCAAGGGCACGACCGTCGAATTGCGGTTTCCGCAAGACGTGGAAGAAGCCGGGGAAATCACTCCGCGCATCGAGGTCGTTTCCTGAGGTGCCGACCATCCATCTGCGGAACGTTTCCAAGTTCATCGTATTCGGAACCACCTCACTACCTGAGTCACCCCGGACAAGCGAAGCGCAGATCCGGGGCCTACTCGCGAAGCCGCTTGCTGAAGCCGATGTCATCGTCTTGATGGTTGCTGCACCTTGCGAACGCTCTGGAAATGAGTGGGCCCCGGGTCTCGCGATGCTCGCCCGGGGTGACGCAGGGGGGTGTTGTGAAGTGGGGGCAATTTCTGATGCAGTGCTGAGCCGGCGAGAGCCTAGCTGCCTTAAGCCGTTGATAAGGCGGAGATGTCTGGAGACTTTGAGCAATGCGAACGTATTGCGGAATGTTGTCCAACCCGATCATCGATCTCGTCTGTCTCTCCAATTTCACCTCCTTGCAAAATTCCACTCTTGACTCATTTGGAACGTTCCAGTAATTGTTCCGATCAAGAAATTGGAACGTTCCAAAATTAAGAGTTATTCGGGAGGAATGGATGCGTTGGGCCCTTATCGGTGCAAGCCGAATTGCGTCGAGTTATATGATCGATGCGATACGCTCGCAGAATGCCGACATCCAGTCCGTCCTGAGTTCGGATGCGGCCCGCGGCGAGGCGTATGCCCGTGAGCATGGTATTGCCGACAGCTTCACGGATCTGGATGCGCTCCTTGCGGATGACAGTGTCGACGCGGTCTATATTTCCACCACCAACGAAAAGCACCATGCGCAGGCGCTGGCCGCGATCGCTGCCGGAAAGCATGTGCTGTGCGAAAAACCGCTGGCCATGAACCTGGATGAGGCCGGTGAAATGGTTCGCACTGCCGCCGGCAAGGGTGTGGTCTTTGCGACCAATCATCATTTGCGCAATGCCGGGTCTCATCTGGCCATCCGCGAGCTGATCGCTTCCGGCCGCATCGGCAAGGTGTTGAGCGCACGCGTCTTCCATGCGGTCAACCTGCCGGACGCGTTGCGCGGCTGGCGCATCAACGATGCGTCCGCCGGTGGCGGCGTCATTCCCGATATCACCGTGCATGACGCGGACACCATCCGCTTCCACCTGGGTGAAGACCCGCAGGAAGTCGTTGCCAAGGCAGCAGCCTCAGGCCTCGGAGAAGGGGTCGAGGACAGCGTGATGTCCGTCTGGTCGATGCCGTCGGGTGCCATGGTGCAGTCGCATGAAAGCTTCACGCATAAATTTGCGGGAACCGGCATCGAGTTTCACGGCACGGATGGGTCGATCTTCGCCCGCAACGTCATGACCCAGGAACCTGTCGGAGCGGTTCGTCTGGTCGATGCGGATGGCGAACACGAGATCTCCTACGACAAGCATAACCTCTACCACCGCGCGCTCGGCCTCTTTGCCGATGCGGTCAACGGCAAGGGGCGTCCTTCTGCCGATGGTGTCGACGGGGTCAAGTCGCTGGCGGTCGCCCTTGCCGTGCGCGAGGCCGCGCAGTCCGGCAAGGCTGTTGCCGTCAATTACGGAGGCTTCTGAACATGACCTCCAAGATCGTTTCCATGGCGGATGCCGCCGCCCGCATTCAGGACGGCGCGGTCATCACCGTTTCCTCTTCCTCCGGTCTCGGGTGCCCGGACAAGATCCTTGAGGCCATTGGCACAAGGTTCGATAGTGAAGGGCACCCGAGAAACCTCACGACGCTCCATCCCATTGCCGCCGGCGACATGTACGGCATCAAGGGGATCGACCACCTTGCCAAGGATGGTCTGCTGTCGACCATCATTGCAGGGTCCTACCCCTCCGGTCCGTCCAACCTGCCGATGCCGGCGATCTGGCAGATGCTGGTGGAGAACCGGGTAGCTGCCTACAACGTGCCTTCCGGCATCCTGTTCGACATGCACAGGGATGTTGCGGCCCGCCGCCCGGGCGTCATGACCAAGGTCGGTCTCGACACTTTCGTCGACCCGATCCGTCAGGGTTGTGCCATGAACGATGTTGCGGCAGACCGGCCCATCGTGTCCCGGCTGGAGCTTGGCGGCGAAACCTGGCTGCATTTTCCGAACATCGTGCCGGACGTCGCGATCATTCGGGCAACGACTGCGGATGAACGCGGCAACCTCACCTACGAACATGAAGGCGCCTATCTCGGCGGCCTGGAGCAGGCGATTGCCGTGCGCAATCACGGCGGCCTGGTGATCGCGCAGGTGAAGCGCGTGACGGCCTCGGGTTCGCTGCGTCCGCACGATGTTCGTGTGCCCGGTCATCTGGTCGATCTCATCGTTGTCGATCCGGACCAGCGCCAGACCACGGAAACCGGTTACGACCCGGCGATTTCGGGCGAGATCATGCGGCCATGGTCCAGCTTCTCGCTTGCCGAGCACGGCATCGAGAAGGTTGTCGCCCGCCGGGCAGCAATGGAACTCAAGTCCGGCCAGACGGCAAACCTCGGCTTCGGCATTTCGGCGATGGTGCCACGCGTGCTGCTGGAAGCCGGTCAGGAACAGGCCGTCACCTGGGCGATCGAGCAAGGTGCGACCGGCGGCATGCCGCTGACGGGTTTTGCTTTCGGCTGCGCCTCCAACGCCGATGCTTACATGCCGTCGCCGCAGCAGTTTACCTACTTCCAGGGCGGCGGTTTCGATGTCTCCTTCCTGTCCTTCCTGGAGATCGATCTGGATGGCAACGTCAATGTCTCCAAGCTCGGCAAGAAGCCCTATCTGACCGCAGGTTGCGGCGGGTTTGTCGACATTACTGCGAACGCGCGCAAGATCGTGTTTTCGGGTCTTTTCGAGGCGGGTGCCGATCTGGAGTTGACGGAAGACGCACTGAAGGTGCGGACGCCGGGCAAGTTCACCAAGATGGTGGACGAGGTCGAGCATGTCACTTTCTCCGGCCGCAGGGCGAAGGAACTCGGCCAGGACGTCATCTATGTGACCGAGCGCTGCGTTATCCACCTGACCGATGCAGGCCTGGTGGCGACGGAGATCATGCCGGGTATCGATCCGGCACGTGACATCGTCGATGCTTCGAAGGGCCGGGTGCGGCTCGCAAACGATCTGGTCGAGATGCCGAAAGCGCTTCTGTCCAGAGGTGCGATGGAGCTGAGCCTGTGAGCGCGCTGCATCTCATCCGTCATGGGGCAATCGCCGAGCTGAAGCTGGACAATCCGGCCAAGCTGAATGCGTTCACGCTCGACATGCTGAAGGCGGTTGAGCCCTTTTGCGATGAGCTGGAGCGCGATGCGTCGATCCTTGCGGTGGTGATTACAGCGGAGGAGAGCAAGGCCTTTTGTGCCGGTGCGGACATTCTCGAATGGTCCGAGCTGTCGCCTTACGACTTTGCCCGCCACTGGGTGCGCGAAGGTCACCGGGTTTTTGACCGGCTGGCGCGGCTTTCCAAGCCGACGGTGGCTGCGCTTGGCGCGCACGCTTTTGGTGGCGGACTGGAGTTTGCAGCGACCGCCGATATCCGCGTGATGGCGCCAAGGGCGACGCTGGCGCTGCCGGAAGCATCCGTCGGCATCGTACCGGGCTGGTCCGGCACGCAGCGGTTGATCCGTTTGCTGGGTGAGCCGATGGTGAAGGAAATGGCCCTGTTCGGCCGGCGCATTTCCGCAGAACGTGCCTATGCGGCGGGCTTTGCAGCCGAGATATCCGACGATCCGGCTTCAGCTGCGTTCGAGATGGCCGAGAAGCTGGCCGACAAATCGTCCCGGGCCGTGGAAGTGGCCAAATACATGATCCATGCCGCCGTGGGTGAAGATCGCAGTGCCATGATCGAGGCGCTCGGCTCCGGCATGATCAGTCCGACAGAAGATCGCAACGAGGGCGTTACCGCCTTCCGTGAAAAGCGCAAACCGAATTTCCTGGAAGTTAAGTCATGAGTGACCTGAACGTCGTTTCCATCAGCGAAGCAAAACTCCCGGCCGAACCGTTCGTCGCCCGTCACCTGATCGATGGCGACTGGCGTCAGAGCGCTGACGGCTCAACCTTCGATCGTGTGTCTCCGTCCCATGGCAGCGTTGTCACGAAGGCGGCGAAGGGCGGTGCCCGTGATGTTGATGCGGCGGTTTCCGCCGCGCGGCTTGCTTTCGACAAGGGACGCTGGTCGCGCACCAGCGGCAAGGAGCGGGCAACGCTTCTCTTGAAGATCGCCGATCTGATCGACCGGGAACGGGAGCGGATCGCTTATTGGGAAACGCTGGAATCCGGCAAGCCGATCAGTCAGGCCATGGCGGAAATTGAAGGCGCGTCCGATATCTGGCGCTTTGCCGCTTCGCTTGCGCGCACCATGCACGGCGAAAGCTACAACTCGCTCGGCAGCGACATGCTCGGCCTGGTTCTCAAGGAGCCGGTCGGTGTCGTCTCCATCATTACACCGTGGAACTTTCCGTTCCTGATCGCGTCGCAAAAACTGCCTTTCGCGCTTGCTGCCGGCTGCACTGCGGTAATCAAACCTTCCGAAATGACCCCGGCAACGACGGTCATTCTGGGTGAACTGTGCATCGAAGCCGGTATTCCGGCCGGGGTCGTCAACATCGTCCTTGGCTATGGCGATCCGGTTGGAACGGCGATGACCGCCGACAAGCGGGTCGACATGGTCACCTTCACCGGTTCGACCGGCGTCGGCAAGGCCATCGTCAAGGCAGCGGCCGGAACCTTGAAGAAGGTCTCGCTGGAACTTGGTGGCAAGAACCCACAGGTCATCTTCCCTGATGCCGACCTCGAAAGCGCCGTCGACGCGGTTGTCTTCGGCGTCTATTTCAATGCAGGCGAATGCTGCAACTCCGGATCCCGGATCATTGTGCACGAAGACATCGCCGAGGCGTTCCTGAAGGCGACAGTGGACCTGTCGCGGAAGGTGCCCTTCGGCGATCCTCTGGACCCATCGACCAAGGTCGGCGCGATCATCACGCCCGACCACCAGAGCAAGATCGACAAATATGTGCGCGATGCCGCGGACGCCGGAGCGACTGTCCACCTGGGTGGGGAAGCCCTGACGGTTCCTGGCCTAGCCGGACAGTTCTACCAGCCGACGATCGTTGCGGATGTAAAAAGCGACATGCCGATCGCCCGCGAAGAAGTGTTCGGGCCGGTGCTTTCGGTGCTGACTTTCAAGACGCTGGATGAGGCGATCGATCTCGTCAACGATGCCGACTACGGTCTGTCCGCCGGTGTGTGGAGCGAGAACGTTCACACCTGTCTGGAATTCGCCCGCCGGGCGCATGCGGGCACGGTGTGGACCAACACCTGGATGGATGGTTTTGCGGAACTGCCCTTTGGCGGCGTGAAGGAAAGCGGCCAGGGCAGGGAACTTGGCAAATATGGACTGGACGAGTTCCTGGAAGCCAAGACCGTGACCATGCGCATCGGCAAGACCCGGGCACCCTGGGTGGCGTGATGAGCAGGCTAGTCCGAAATCGAGAAGGCGCCTTCGGGCTTCAGGAGGATCTGCATATCCTCCATGGGGGCGCCGTCGATCCTCGCGAGAAGAACCTTGGCCATGGCTCTGCCGGTGGCGCGCAGGTCCTCGTCGATGGTCTCGATTCTCGGGCGGAAATGATTGGAAATGGGCGAGGCGCGCTTGGCGACGACGTCGATTTCCATACCGGGTGTCAGACCGATGTCGTTGAGATAGGCCAGGGTCACCAGGGCCATGACCTCACCAACGCAGACATAACCGTCGGGCGCGTTGGGGCCGGCATGGAGCGAGCGCAGGGTCGCTGCGATCTCGTCGGGTTCGCTGTCGAGGTCAACGCCATCGGGAACCGTCAATTGAACGCCATGGGAAATGGCTGCCTGGCGGGCGCCGAACCGAAGGTGCTGACCGAAGGTGTAGCGTTCGTTCGGCATGACCATGCAAATGTGTTTGCGCCCCTTTGCAACCAGTCGCTCCACGGCCATGCGGGCGAAAACCTCGTTGTCGAAGTCGACGTAAGGGTGGGGCGTGGTGAAGTCCGTCCGGCCATGGGTGGCAAAGGGGAAGTTGTGCTCCAGCAGGTAGCGGACCCGCTCGTCAAAGCACTCGGTGCGGGTAAAGACAATGGCATCTGCCAGCGAGTGCCTGCGGATGTTGCGGATTGCCTCAAGCCGGTCGTCGGCAAGACCGTCTGCTGTAATGGTGATCGCGTAGCCGGTTCCGGCAAGGCCTTCGGACATGCCGCCAAGAAACTCGGATGTGAAGCTGAGAAACTCGTGCCGTGTGTTCAGGAGAAGGCTGATGACCTTCGTACGGCCGGTGCGCAGGCGCTGTGCCGCGCGATTGGGAACGTAGCCGAGACGGCGGGCAACTTCGGAAACGCGTTCGCGCGTCGTCTCCGCGATCCTGGGGTCTCCGGCAAGGGCGCGGGAAACCGTGGTCACCGCGAAGCCTGCCTCCTGCGCCACCGTGCGCAAGGTGGGACGCGGCAGCTTTTCGGCGGCGCGACCGCTGTTGGGTTCAAAGGTTTTTCGCGTCATGCCCGTTCACTTCAGCCGAAGCCTTCTAGCTCAAAAAGCAAGCCAAGTCTAATCAGGGCTTTTGTAACGTTACAACACAATAATGTGCTGCACTGCAGCACCGAAACATCCGCCTTAATAGTATGTAAGACAAACGAAACTCTTTGTTTTTCGGGAGTGATGAAAATCGTTGACACCACTCCGGTTTGCAACGTTACAATAAACGTTGCGTGACACTCGATTGCCGGGCTCCGGCGCTCGAAACGCCTTTAGGCACCTTATGGGAGGAATATCGATGTCTTTGAAATCTCTGAAGCTGGGCCTCGCCGCCCTTGCAATGAGCACAAGCCTGGCGTCCGCCGCCGATGTTGAAGTTCTGCACTGGTGGACTTCCGGCGGTGAAGCTGCTGCTCTGAACGTTCTGAAGCAGGACCTGGAAAGCCAGGGCATCGGCTGGCAGGACATGCCGGTTGCAGGTGGCGGCGGTACCCAGGCCATGACCGTGCTGCGCGCACGCGTTACCTCCGGCAACCCGCCCACCGCCGTACAGATGCTCGGCTTCGACATCACCGACTGGGCCAAGGAAGGCGCACTTGCCGACCTGAACATCCTGGCCGGCATGGAAGGCTGGGACGACGTGGTTCCGGAAGCCCTGCAGAAATTCTCCAAGTATGACGGCAAGTGGGTCTCCGCTCCGGTGAACGTCCACTCCACCAACTGGGTCTGGGCGAACAAGGCCATCCTCGACGAGCTTGGTATCGAGCCGCCGCAGAACTGGGACGAGTTCGTTGCCGCTCTGGAGAAGGTCAAGGCATCCGGCAAGACCGCGATCGCGCACGGCGGTCAGGCCTGGCAGGACGCGACCATCTTCGATGCAGTCGTGATGGCGACCGGCGGACCCGAGTTCTACCAGAAGGCCTTCATTGACCTGGACGAAGAAGCGCTCGGCTCCGACACCATGAAGGAATCGTTCGACCGCATGGCCGTGATCCGCTCCTATGTGGATGACAACTTCTCCGGCCGTGACTGGAACCTTGCGACCGCCATGGTCATCAATGGCGATGCAGCCTTCCAGATGATGGGTGACTGGGCGAAGGGTGAATTCCTGAATGCCGGCAAGAAGCCGGATGAAGACTTCCTCTGCTTCCGCTTCCCGGGCACCCAGGACCAGGTGACCTTCAACGCCGACCAGTTCGCGATGTTCGCGCAGGGTCCGGAAGTCGGCAAGGAGCAGGCTGCACTTGCAACCGCTATCCTGTCACCGAGCTTCCAGTCCGCGTTCAACGTCGTCAAAGGCTCCGTTCCGGCTCGGACCGACGTGCCGAACGATGACTTTGACGCCTGCGGCAAGAAGGGCATGGTGGATCTGAAAAAGGCCGCCGACAGCGGCAACCTCTACGGCTCCATGGCGCATGGTCACGCCAACCCGGCTGCCGTCAAGAACGCCATGTATGACGTGATCACGGCGCATTTCAACGGGGAATACGACAGCGAAACCGCTGTTGCAGAACTCGTTACCGCCGTTCAGATCAACAAGTAACGACCGCGCGGAGAGCGGTGATCCGTCACCGCTCTCCCACCGGTTCGGCGGACCGTCTCGCGGTTGTAAGCAACCGCCCGAAGCCGGCCGGAACCAAAGTCTCAGAGCTGCCGCGCGCGTTCGCTGGAACGCCGGCAAAAGTGCTCTAGGTCGGGGAACTCAAGATGTCTTTCTCTGAAACGGCGAACCCGCGCGGTTCCGTTGTTGACAGACTGCGTGATGCTTTGCCCAAACTCGTGCTCAGCCCGACGATCGCCATCGTGGCAATCTTCGTTTACGGCTTCATCGCCTTCACGCTTTACCTGTCTTTCACGGACAGCCGTATTCTGCCCACCTTCGGCTGGGTCGGCTGGCAGAATTATGAAAACCTCTTCAAGATCCGTGCGTGGGATACGGCCGTTTGGAACCTTGTGGTTTTCGGCGTTCTCTACATCACCATCTGCTGCGTCCTGGGTCTGCTGCTGGCGATCCTTCTCGATCAGAAGATCCGCGCAGAAGGCTTCATCCGCACGATCTACCTCTATCCGATGGCGCTCAGCTTCATCGTGACCGGAATTGCCTGGAAATGGTTCCTCGACCCGGGCATCGGTATCGAGGCCGTCGTGCGCGGCTGGGGCTGGGAAACCTTCACCTTCAACTGGATCAAGGACCGGGATTTCGCGATCTACACCATCGTGATCGCGGCGGTCTGGCAGACGTCGGGCTTCGTCATGGCGATGTTCCTTGCGGGCCTGCGCGGTATCGACAGCGAGATGATGAAGGCTGCCCAGATCGACGGCGCTTCCACTTTCGCGCTTTATCGCCGGATCGTGATTCCGCAGCTTCGTCCTGCCTTCATGTCGGCCTTCGTGGTGCTCGCCCATATGGCGATCAAGTCCTACGACCTGGTGATCGCCCTGACAGGCGGCGGACCGGGCACCGCCACCGAAGTGCCGGCAACCTTCATGTATTCCTACACATTCACCCGAAACCAGATGGGCATCGGTGCGTCTTCCGCCGTGATCATGCTGATGACGATCGCAGCGATCATCGTGCCCTACCTCTGGTCAGAACTCAGGGAGAAAAAGTGATGTCGACGATGTCCAAGTCTTCCTCCCTGCGTCCGGCCCGGGTGATCCTGTACCTGCTGCTCGCGCTGTTCTGCATCTACTACCTGCTGCCGCTGTACGTGATGGTGGTCAACTCGCTGAAGCCGCTGACCGAAATCACTTCGGGCGGGATGATGGCGCTGCCGCAGGAGTGGACCATCGCTCCGTGGCAAAGCGCCTGGTCGAGTGCTCAGGTGGGCGTTGAGGCAACGGGTCTGCGGCCCTATTTCCTCAACTCCATCATCATGGTCGTTCCGGCGGTCGCCCTGTCGACGCTGGTCGGCGCGCTGAACGGTTACGTGCTCACCAAGTGGACGTTCCGCGGTGCGACCATCCTGTTCGGCCTGCTGCTGTTCGGCTGCTTCATTCCCTTTCAGATGGTGCTGATCCCGATGGCTCGCATGCTGGGTCTGATGGGCATCGCCGGCACGGTGCCGGGTCTGATCTTCGTACACTTCGTCTACGGGATCGGCTTCTCGACGCTCTATTTCCGCAACTACTATGCGGCCTTTCCGACAGAGCTTGTCCGGGCGGCGCAGATCGACGGTGCCGGTTTCTTCCGGATCTTCTGGCGCATCCTGCTGCCATCGTCCGGTCCGATCGCGGTTGTCTGCATCATCTGGCAGTTCACCAACATCTGGAACGACTTCCTGTTCGGCGCGTCCTTCTCCGATTTCGACAGCCAGCCGATGACCGTTGCCCTCAACAACCTGGTGCAATCCTCCACCGGGGTGAAGGAATACAACGTGCATTTCGCCGGCGCGATCATGGCCGCGCTGCCAACCCTTCTCGTCTACATCGTCGCGGGCCGCTACTTCGTGCGTGGTCTGATGGCAGGCTCAGTAAAAGGATAAGACAATGGGCTTTCTCGACATCAAGCAGGCGACCAAGTCTTATGGATCCTTGCGGGTCCTGCATGAAACCGACATCTCTATCGAAGAGGGCGAGTTCCTCGTTCTCGTCGGCCCGTCCGGCTGCGGCAAGTCCACCCTGCTGAACATGATTGCCGGCCTGGAGGACATCACCTCCGGCGAGATCGCGATCAAGGGCAAGAGCATGAACGGCGTCAAGCCGGCGGACCGCAACATCGCAATGGTGTTCCAGTCCTACGCGCTTTACCCGAACATGACCGTTGCCGGGAACATCTCCTTCGGCATGGAAATGCACGGCATTGCGAAGCCGGAACGCGAAAAGCGGATTGGCCAGGTGGCCGATCTCCTTCAGATCAGCCATCTACTCGACCGCAAGCCGGGCCAGCTTTCCGGTGGTCAGCGCCAGCGTGTCGCCATGGGGCGTGCACTGGTGCGCGAGCCGGACGTGTTCCTGTTCGACGAGCCGCTGTCCAACCTGGATGCAAAGCTGCGCGTCGACATGCGCACGGAAATCAAGAAGCTGCACCAGAAGCTCGGCACGACAATTGTCTATGTGACCCACGACCAGATCGAGGCACTGACGCTGTCGACCCGGATCGCTGTCATGTTCGGTGGCTATGTCCAGCAGCTGGGCACGCCGAAAGAGATCTACGACAATCCGGCCAACATGTTCGTGGCGGGCTTCATGGGATCGCCTTCCATGAACCTGTTCCCGGCCAAGGTGGTCTCGGCGGACGGCAGGCCGGCTGCGGAAGTCTCGCTAGCAGACGGCAAGACGGCGGCCATTCCGTTTGCCTCCGACGCGCTCTCTTCCAGCATCGGCAAGGACATCATCCTCGGCATTCGGCCGGAAGCCATTACCGACAAGGATGGTGCCGACCGCAATTCCAAGGCGGTTCACATCGTCGATGCTCCGGTGGAAGTCACCGAGCCGGCAGGTTCCGACACGTTCGTCGTCAGCCAGATCGGCGGCAAGGACGTGACCGGCCGCTTCCGTGCCGACGTTGCCGTGAAGGCGGGAGAAGTGTTCCCGTTTGCCTTCAACATGGAAAAGGCGGTCGCTTTCGACCCGAAGACCGAAAAGCGGATCGCCTGACCCATGAATACGGCGCCCGACATTGTGATCATCGGCAGCGGCATGGGGGGAGCTTCCCTTGCCGCGGGCCTTGCTCCGACCGGGGCCAAGATCACGATTCTGGAACGGGGTTACCGGATACCGGACGATGCTCCGGCCCGGGACCCCTGGCGCATCTATACCAACAGCGCTTTCCGGGCACCGGAAACCTGGCTCGACGGACAGGGTAATCCGTTCGAGCCAGGCAACTACTATAATGTCGGTGGTAACTCGAAGCTCTACGGTGCGGTGCTGATCCGTTACCGGGAAGAGGACTTCAGCGCGCTGGAGCATTATGACGGTGTTTCACCTGCCTGGCCGATTGCCTATGACGAGCTGTCGCCCTGGTATGACGCCGCCGAACAGCTTTTCCAGGTTCGGGGCGATACCGCCTCCGATCCGACTGAGCCGCCGCATGGCAGGCCTTA
Organism: Roseibium algicola; assembly: GCF_001999245.1. Lineage (NCBI taxonomy): Bacteria > Pseudomonadati > Pseudomonadota > Alphaproteobacteria > Hyphomicrobiales > Stappiaceae > Roseibium > Roseibium algicola. The sequence goes on from NZ_CP019630.1 coordinate 3,126,841, forward strand.
TCCGTTTCCGCCCATCCCGGACGAGGAAGCCATCCGGATTGCCCGGCGGCGCCTTGAGCAGGCGGGCGTTCGCCCGTTCAGCCTGCCCCTGGGGGTTGATATCGACCGCTGGCTGGATGCCGGGCACACCGGCTGGGACGGTTACCCCGACCTCAGATGCGGCAAGATGGATGCGGAAACCTGTGCGCTGGAAGCCGCAATGGCTCATGACAACGTCACCCTTGTCACCGGTGCCGAAGTCACTGCGCTCCGGACGGGCTACAAGTCCGGCCGAATAGATGAAGTCCACTACAGCAAGGACGGTGAAGAGATCTGCCTGACACCGGGGGTCGTTGCCCTGTGTGCGGGTGCCGTCCAGTCCGCGGCGCTCTTGTTGCGGTCCGGCGTTGCCAACCTCTCGGACTATGTCGGCCGTTGTTTCATGAACCACAATGCGACGGCGATGATCGCCATCGATCCGCGGTTCCGGAATACTTCCGTCTATCAGAAGACCTTCGGCCTGAATGACTGGTATCTCGATGACGGCGAAGACGGCAAGCCTTTGGGCAACGTCCAGCTGCTGGGTCGGGTAACGCCGGATATCCTGAAGATCCAGGTGCCGCAGTTGCCGAAATTCGCTGCCAGCTGGATTTCCGGGCATGCCCTTGATCTCTATCTGATTTCCGAGGATCTGCCTGATCCTGAAAGCCGGGTTGTCCTGAAGGACGGCAAGATCCAGCTCATCTGGCAGCGGTCCAACATGACGGCGCACAGGAAGCTGGTCGAGAAGACCCGCAAGACCCTGCGCGAGGCCGGTTTCCCGCTGGTTCTGTCGCGCCTGTTCGACGGCAGGGTGCCCTCGCATCAGTGCGGCACGGTGCGCATGGGCGATGATCCGGCTAACTCCGTGCTCAATCCGGACTGCCGGTCCTGGGATCATCCGAACCTGTTTGTGGCCGATGCGGGAGCGCTGCCAACCTCGGCTGCCGTCAATCCGGCCCTCACGGTCGCGGCATTGGCGCTGCGCGCCGCCGAAACGATCAAGAAGGACCTGGCGGCATGAACAGGATCGCACTTGTCACCGGCGGCCAGCGCGGCATCGGTCTCGGCATTTCGAGGGCTCTCGCGGAGGCTGGTTACGTGGTTGCCATCGCCGCTCAGGAAGAAGCGGACGCACCGGAGGTAGTCGAAGCCTTGAGCCGCCTGGGTGGCAAGGGCCGCTATTTCCGGCATGACCTTCTGGACATCGACCATTGCAAGACGCTGCTCGACCGGGTGGAGGCGGATCTCGGGCCGGTGACGGCTTTTGTTTCCAACGCGGGCGTTCCGGCCAGGATCCGGGGCGACATGCTGGATCTGGCGCCAGACAGTTTCGACTTCGTCATGGGTGTCAACCTGCGCGGGGCCTTTTTCCTGGCGCAGGAAGTGGCGAGACGCATGCTGGATCAGCCGTCAGACAGCTATCGCTCGATGAGCTTCATCACCTCCGTCAGTGCGGAGATGGTGTCGATCGAAAGGGCGGAATACTGCCTGTCGAAAGCAGGTGCCGCCATGATGGCGGAGCTTTTCGCCGTCCGGCTTGCGCCGCATGGCATCGGTGTCTTCGAGCTAAGGCCAGGCATCATCGAAACCGGCATGACCGCCGGAGTGAAAGACAAATACACGGCCCGGATCGAAGGCGGTCTGGTGCCTGCTGCCAGGTGGGGGCAGCCTGCCGATATCGGCTCAATCATCGTGCCGATTGCCGATGGCCAAATGGCCTTTGCAACCGGTTCGACCTTCGCGGTGGACGGCGGACTGTCGATCCCCCGGCTTTAGAGCGAGTTGTTCTGAGAGACTTCAGATGAATACAGGCTACGACTTCATCATCATCGGTGGTGGCAGCGCCGGCTCGGTTGTTGCCGCGCGTTTAACCGAGAACCCGGACGTTTCCGTGCTGCTGCTGGAAGCAGGCGGACGCGACTGGCATCCGTTCTATCACCTGCCTGCCGGCTTTGCGAAAATGACCAAGGGCATCGGCTCCTGGGGCTGGCACACGGTGCCGCAAAAGCACATGCAGAACCGGGTGTTCCGCTATACCCAGGCCAAGGTGATTGGTGGAGGTTCGGCCATCAATGCGCAGATCTATACCCGCGGCAACGCGCTCGATTATGACGAGTGGCGTCAAATGGGCTGCGAGGGCTGGGGGTATGAAGACGTTCTGCCCTACTACCGCAAGGCCGAGGACAACGACACCTACGACAACCGCTACCATGGCAAGGGCGGCCCGCTCGGCGTTTCCAGGCCCTGTGCCCCGCTGCCGATCTGCGAAGCCTATTTCGAAGCCGCTGCTGCGCTTGGCATTCCGAAAAACGAGGATGTGACCGGCGAGAAGCAGGACGGCGTTGCCTACTACCAGCTGACACAGCGCAATGCCCGCCGGTCTTCCTCCGCCATGGCGTATCTGGCGCCCAACAAGGGCAGGCCCAATCTCCATATCAAGACCGGTGCCCAGGTGCGCCGTATCGTGGTGGAAGGCGGCAAGGCGACCGGTGTCGAGCTCATTGACGGCACCCGGCTGACGGCGGGCTCTGAAGTCATTTTGTCGTCCGGCTCCATCGGCTCTCCCCGTCTGCTGCAGCTTTCCGGCATCGGTCCCGCGGACGAGCTCAGAAAGCTCGGTATCGATATCGCCTATGACCAGCCTGAGGTCGGTTCCAACCTGCAGGACCATCTGGACCTTTACTGCATTTGCGAAGTCAGTGGCCCGCATACCTACGACCGCTATGCCAAGCCGCATCTCTCTGTGCTGGCCGGCCTTCAATATCTGCTCACCCGGCGCGGGCCGGTGTCCTCCAGCCTGTTCGAGACGGGCGGGTTCTGGTACGCGAACCCCGATGCGCGTTCGCCGGACCTTCAGTTCCATCTGGGTCTGGGGACGGGGATCGAATCCGGCGTTGCTGCCATGCCGGACGGCGGCGTGACGCTCAACTCCTGTTATCTTCGTCCGCGCTCAAGGGGCAGCGTGCGCCTGAAGAGCTCCAATCCCGCAGATGCTCCGTTAATCGACCCGAATTACCTGCAGGACAGCCAGGACCGGGAAATGTCGATCCGGGGCCTGAAGCTGACGCAGGAAATTCTGGCGCAGGCACCGCTGAAGCCCTTCATCAAGGCCGAGCATTTGCCGGGGCCAGGCGTGAAGACCGACGAAGACTACTTCCGCTTCATCTGCGAACACTCCAAGACCTCCCATCACCCGGCAGGTACCTGCCGCATGGGCTCCGACGACAAGGCCGTGGTCGATCCGCGCCTGAGGTTCAACGGTGTTGAGGGGCTGCGTGTGGTCGATGCTTCCATCATGCCGACGGTCGTTTCCTCCAACACCAATGCCGCGGCCATCATGATCGGCGAGAAAGCCTCCGACATGATCCGCCAAGATCACGGGGCGCTGTCATGATCCGCCATATCGTTCTCATCAAGTTTCAGCCGGACGTTGCCGAAGAGCTGATCGAAAGCCTGTTTCAGGAACTCAGAAGCATCCGCAATCAGGTGTCCGGCATCGGCGAGATCGTTTCGGGCCACAGCGAAAGCCCGGAACAGATCGAACGGGGCTACATGCACGGTTTCACCGTCGATTTCGAAAGCTGGGAGGCACTGGAAGCCTACCAGACCCATCCGGACCACAAGGCGCTTGGCGCCAAGCTGGTCGCCAATGCCATCGGCGGGATCGACGGCATTCTCGTCCTCGATATTCCCGTCTCGGCCTGACCGGCCGCCAAGTTTCCGGAGCGTATCATGCTGACCCTGCCCACTTACGAAAACCGTCTGGAACCCTACAGCCTCATCGGAGAAGCCCTGACCCCGCGTGCCCCGCGGGTGCCGCTGACCCGCACCGCTTTTGCCGCGGCGCATGTGGTGTCTGATCCGCTGCGCGAGCGCGATCCATGGGTTGGTTCTCCGGCTGTCGATTGGGAAAATACGCTGAAATTCCGGCACTGGCTGTGGGATCAGGGGCTGGGACTGGCCGAGGCGATGGACACCGCGCAGCGCGGCATGGGCGTTGACTGGGCAACGGCGAAGGAACTCATCGAACGCACCATGAAAGAGGCGAAGGCGCATCCGCTGAAGCCGCGTGTTGCCTGCGGGGCAGGCACCGATCAGGTGCCGCTGGAAAATCTCAAGACGAACGACGACATCGTTGCGGCCTATACGGTCCAGCTGGAGGCCATCGAGGCGGCAGGCGGTCAGGCGATCCTGATGGCATCGCGGGCGCTTCCCGCCATCGGGGCCGGGCCGGACGATTACGCCGACGTCTATGGCCGGCTGATCCGTCAGGCGCGGGAGCCGATCATCCTGCACTGGCTGGGCGACATGTTCGATCCGGAATTGACCGGCTATTGGGGGTCTAAGGATGTCTCGGCGGCGTCCGACGCCGTCCTCGCCATCATCGAAAGCCATGCAGCGAAGGTCGACGGCATCAAGATTTCCTTGCTCGATCAGGCACACGAAGAAGCCTTCCGTGCACGCTTGCCTGACGGTGTGCGGCTTTATACCGGCGATGACTTCAACTATGCAGATCTGATCGCCGGCGATGGCAAGCACTATTCGCATGCTCTGCTGGGGGCCTTTGCGGCGATTGCCCCCGTGGCGAGCCAGGCGCTTGAGGCATTGGCGGAAGGGGATATGGATACCTATCACCAGCTCTTCGCGCCAACCGTTCCGCTGAGCCGGGAAATCTTCAAGGCGCCGACCCGCTTCTACAAGGCCGGAATCGCGTTTCTTGCCTGGCTGAACGATGCCCAGAGCCACTTCATCATGCCGGCCGGTTTTCAGTCTTCGCGTGAGATTGCCCACTACGCGGAAGTCTTCCGGCTTGCGGATCAGGCGCGTTTGTTGTCAAAGCCGGAGATCGCCGAGGAGCGCATGGGGCTGCTCCTGAAACTGCACGGGATCGGATAGACCTTTCATGAAGAAGCGGCCGACAATTCTGGATGTTGCAAGGCAGGCGGGCGTTTCGAAATCGACCGTCTCGCTGGTGCTCCAGAATTCGTCGCTGGTGAAACAGTCAACCCGGGAAGAGGTGGCCAGGGCCATTGATGAGCTTGGGTATGTCTACAACCGGTCGGCTGCCGGATTGCGGGGCGCTGCATCCGGCCTCATCGGCCTGATCATCAACGACCTGCGCAACCCCTTCTTCACCGAATTTGCCGCCAGTGCGCAGATGACCTTTGCCAGCAAGGGATACTCGACCGTCATCGCCAATACGGATGAGGACCCGGAAATCCAGGCTCAGGTGATCGACAGCATGATCGAGCATGGCGTGTCGGCCTTCGTCATCTCGCCGACCTATGGCGGCGACGAAAGCCCCTTCGAACGGATCGAGCGGGCCGGAATTCCCACCATGCAGGTGCTGCGCCAGCTGGACGAGCGCACGGACCTGTTTCCCTTCGCTTCGCATGACTACGCCTTTGGAGGCGAAGCAGCGACACGGCACCTGATCGATACGGGATGTCAGAAGATCGCCTTTGCCGGCGGTCTGGCGGATCGTCCGATCACCTTGGAGCGCATGTCCGGCTATCGAAGCGTGATGCAGGCGAACGACCTTGCGCCGACCATTTTTCACGGACGGCCATCGAGGCAGTTCGGCCGTGAAATCGCGCTGAAGATCCTTCAGGAACACGAAGGCCTGGAAGCGGCGATCTGTTTCAGCGACCTGGTTGCGCTTGGCATGCTGAGCGGCTTTGCCGAGCTTGGCATCAAGGTTGGTCAGGATTTCAGGATCATCGGCTTCGACGATATCGAGGAATGCTCATTGGCCTTTCCCAGGCTCAGTTCGGTGCGCTGCGATACCGCGCTGTTCGGCCGCAATGCTGCCGAAGCGATGCTGGCCTGGATTGTCGATGGCGTCAGGCCTCCCGACACGAAACATTATCCGGTCGAGCTGATCAAACGGCAATCGACCCTGGGACTTAATGCATGACAGATTGTTCGCGTGAGGCCCTGTTGCGGCGTCTGTTCGAGACGGCCGTTGCAGCGGCCGACCCGATGAAGTGCGTTCCCGCATTCCTGCCGGAAAGGGTTGACGGCCGGACAGTCGTGATCGGTGCCGGCAAGGCGTCGGCACGCATGGCCGAAGCGGTTGAAGCAGCCTGGGGGGCTTCAGAGGGACTGGTCATCACCCGCGACGGCTACTCCAGGCCTTGCCGGGGGAGCGAAATTGTCGAGGCATCACATCCGGTGCCGGACGGGCGTGGGCTTCAGGCAACACAGCGCCTTCTCGGTCTGTTGTCTTCGCTTGAAGAAGCGGATCACGTGATCGCGCTGATTTCAGGCGGGGCGTCGGCGCTGCTGGAGGCACCGGCCGGAGATATTTCGCTGGCTGACCTGCAGGCCTTGAATGAAGCCCTGCTGGCATCAGGCGCGCCAATCACCGACATGAACACGGTCCGCAAGCATGTCAGCCTGGTCAAGGGCGGCCAGCTTGCAGCGGCAGCCTATCCTGCCCGGATGACGGCGTTGATCATTTCCGATGTTGCCGGTGACGATCCGGCCTTTATTGCCTCAGGCCCGACGGTTGGCGATCGGACGACGCCAGCGGACGCGCGCGCGGTTATCGAACGCTTTGGCATGTCTGTGCCGGCTTCTGTTCTCGCTGTGCTGGACAGCGCCACCGGAGTGCTGCCGCCGGAAGATGAAAGAGTGTCGAGGGTGGAAAACCGCATCATTGCGGCACCATCGCTTTCGCTGGAAGCAGCGGCAAGCGTGGCAGCCGATGAAGGTATGGAAGTCGAAATCCTGGGCGACGCCATTGAAGGCGAGGCGCGCGAAGTGGCTGAACAGCAGGCAAGACTCGCGATCGAACGCCAGCAGGCGATGAAACCGGGTGGGCGGCCCGTCCTGCTTCTGTCCGGCGGTGAATGCACGGTGACGCGGCGCGGCAAGGGCTGTGGTGGTCCGAATGCGGAATTTGCCCTTGCTCTCGCGATCGCTCTCAAGGGGGCAAACGGTCTTTACGGGATTGCTTGTGACACAGACGGTGTCGACGGGGCGGCGGATGTTGCAGGGGCGGTTGTTGGCCCAAGCACTCTTGAGCGTGCAGAGGCGCTTGGCCTCGACCCGGTCGCCATGCTCGGCGACAATGACAGCCACAGTTTCTTCGCGGCTCTTGGCGATCAGGTGGTGCCGGGGCCAACCCTCACCAACGTCAACGATTTCCGTGCAATTCTCATCGAAAGCCCAATGATATGAATGAGCTGGAGACGCTTCTCCAACGGGCGCGGGCCCTGATTTTCGATTGTGATGGCACGCTGGTGCAAACACCAACGCTCTATGCCGGTGCCTGGCAGGACGCGTTCAGGGCCGCCGGTCATCATATGGAGCCGGACTGGTACCACGCCCGGGCGGGAATGTCGGAACATGTGCTGCTTGATGACTACGAAGCCGAGCACGGCGTTACGGTGGATCGCCCACTGGCCGTTCGGGAGATGCGCACGGCAGTATTGGCCCGGATCGGTGAAGTCGGCGAGATCGAGGTAATAAGCGCCATTGCACGGAGGTTTCACGGCAAGTTGCCGATGGCGGTCGCCTCTGGTGGACCGCAGGAAGTGGTGCTGGCGTCGTTGAAGGAGACGGGACTGCTGCCGTTGTTCGATACGGTTGTCACGATTGATGACGTTGCCCATGCCAAACCGGCGCCGGATCTCTTCCTGGAAGCCGCTTCCCGGCTCGGTGTCGCAGCCGCACAATGCCTCGTGTTCGAGGACAGTCATCAGGGGCTTGAGGCAGCGCACAACGCAAGAATGCCGGTTGTTGATGTGAACCGGCTGATCGGATAACGCCGCGAAGCTGATTTCCACTCGTGCTGATCAGTTCAGGTCAATTGGCGGACGTATCGTGTCCTCCTGATCTGCTCCAAGATGCCTGAGCTTTTCCGGGTTGCGGGTCACATAGACGGCGATGATCCTGCCGTTCCGGATCTGCAATGCGGTTGTCTGGACAATGCCGCGATCTTCCTCGGTTACAAAACCGGGCAGTCCGTCAATGTCGGCAAACCGGATCAGGCGTGACGGAGCCTTTCTGAAATAGCGGGCGAGTGCCGCAAAGAGGCTCATCGACCGTTCGTGTCCGAATGTCGGAGCTGACGTGGCAGGCACCTTGCCGCCGCCGTCGGCGTAGACGACGATGTCTTCGGCCAGCAGGGATTGGAGTTTCTCCATGTCGCCGCTGCGCGATGCTTCGTAGAAGGCGGTCGCCAGCTTTCGGCCCTGTTCCGGCGTGGCGGAAAAGCGTGGTCTTGCTTCCTGCAGCCTTGCCCTGGCCCGGCTGGCGAGCTTGCGGCAGGCTGCCGGTTCCCGGTTGATGGCGGTCGAAATTTCCTCGAAACCCATGCTGAAAACGTCATGCAGCAGAAAGGCGGCCCTTTCGAGCGGTGACAGCCGCTCCAGAGCCACCATCACGGGCAATGTGATGTCGTCGGCGACTTCGGCATCTGATGTCGTCAGCAGGGGCTCGGGAAGCCAGGGGCCAACATAAGACATGCGGCGACGGCGTGCGGATTTCAATTCATTGAGGCAAAGCCGTGTGACGATGGTCTTCAGGAAGGCGACAGGCTCGCGCACCTTTTCCCGGTCGGCGGCAAGCCAGCGCAGCCAGGCTTCCTGAACCACGTCTTCCGCGTCGGAGACTGATCCCAGCATGCGGTAGGCGATGCGGGTCAATCGCCTGCGCAAAGCGGTGTCTTCTTCAAGGGCCGGTGTGTCCGTCATGATCACGACAGCCTATCACGTCAACGCCGGTTCGGGCCGCGCTTGCACCCGTCCGGCTGCAAACTGCAAGGCCGTTTTCGCCACGCGCCTGCCAAGATGGCGGGCGGTTGCCAGATCCGCGGCCGGGGGAGCTGTCTGCGGCCCTTCGTCGGTGTTCGACTGTGCCGCGGCCCCGAGCCAGAAGCCGAGCCGGTTGAGATCGTCTTCCGATCCTTGCGAGGAACAATTGGCTGGCGGCAGGTCCAGGCTGACCCAGTGCATGCCGTGCTGGGCTGCAAACAGGGCCAACTGGATGAGCACCGCCAGCTTGTCGCCGGAACGCGAACCGGAATTGGTGAAGCCGGCCGCAATCTTGTCCCGCCAGAGATAGCCCTTCGACATGATTTCCTGCGAGCTGGCTTCCTGAAAGGTCTTGAAGGCGGCGGAGGCTGCGCCGACGTAGGTTGGCGTGCCGAAGATGATTGCGCTGGCCGCATTGAGTTCGTTCCAGCGGGTGCTGGCTTCATCGGCAGTCAGAAGCAATGCGCGTGCACCGTCGACATCCTCTATGCCCTGCCTGACAGCCGCTGCCTGACGTTCTGTGTGACCGTACCCGCTGTGAAAAACGACGGCGACGTCAATCAATTGCCGGTCATTCGCAAGCTTGGTCTGAAGCCCTGCTGCTGCATTCCCACTGTCCATCATCATTTTCGTCTCCTGCGCACACCTGGTGTTCGCAGGTAATGACAAGACAGCGGCGCTGGATGTGACATGCCGGACGGGATTTTTGAGCAAATGAGTTGTTCTGCCGCCCGAAAACGAGAAAACCCCGCCGGAGCGGGGCTTTCGGACATTCAAACGCGATGAAGCTTACTTGATCGGAGCCAGAACCATAACCATCTGGCGGCCTTCAAGCTTCGGCGCGGATTCAACCTTGGCGATTTCGTTGGTTTCCTCACGGACCTTGTTGAGCAAGTTCATGCCCAGGTCCTGGTGGGCCATTTCGCGGCCCCGGAAACGGAGTGTGACCTTCACCTTGTCGCCTTCGCCAAAGAACCGCAACATGCTCTTCATCTTCACCTCGTAGTCGTGGGTGTCGATGTTCGGACGCATCTTGATCTCCTTGATCTCGACGGTCTTCTGTTTCTTGCGGGCTTCTGCTGCTTTCTTCTGAGCCTGGTACTTGTACCGGCCATAGTCCAGGATCTTGCAGACAGGCGGATTTGCGTTCGGCTGGATTTCAACAAGATCCAACCCGGCATCCATGGCGATGCCCATCGCCTCTTCTGTCGGGATGACGCCACGATTGGCGCCTTCATGATCAATCAACTGGACTTCGCGAACGCGAATTTCGTGGTTTGTGCGCGGGCCTTCCTTCGTAGGAGGCGGGGCGCGGAACGGACGGCGAATGGTCGCAAACTCCTCTTTCGTTTCAACGTGGCGCTAGGGCTTTGATATGCTCCATGCACAAAAATCCTCGGAACGCTGGTACCAAGGTGCTGAGATGGATATGGCCTAACGCCATCCCCCAGCGTCTTGCGAAACCGGCAAAAAGTCAAGCGAAAACACCGTTTTCGACATGCCGGGTCACATTTTCAGGGGCTAAGGCTCCGGCTGGCCTGATCATGGCCAGTCGGGCAACTGCCGGTTCTGGAAGGTTGCAATCCGACCGGCAGATGGTCAAGTAAGCAGTCAGCTCGCGCATATCAAGGAAGGACAGCGGTTTGGACGGCGGGAAATTCATGTTGCAGCTTCTCAGGATCGCGTTCGGTTTCATCTTCGCGGTGCTGGCGTGCGGCCTGTTCCTTGCCTGGGGCTTTTTCCGAGCCGGGCATCCGGAAGCCGATCCGATTGCCTTTGCAACAATGGTCGGAAGCGGTCTCGTGGGTGCAAGTGTGGTCGGTGCCACGGCCCTGGCCCCGGCTGCCGTTGCAATCGTTCTGGCCGAAGCTGCACGGCTGCGCAGTTTCCTGTTTCACGTCGGTGCCGCCGGGGTGATCGCCTTTGCAGTCTGGACACTTGGAGCCGAAGCCGCGGACAGTGCCTTCCGGCCGGGAAGTGCGGTTGCGCTGGCGGCCGGATTTATCGGCGGCGGAATTTACTGGCTGATTGCCGGGAGAACGTCAGGCTGCTGGCACGGAACCAAAGCGGCCGGTCAAGTGATGCACAAGTCGGCACAAGACGATCAGCCCGGACGCGACCACCTCTAGACAGGCGGTCAGATTTCGCCGTCCTTCAAGGCATCCTTTGCAGCCTGATAGTGATCCGGTCGGATGTGGCTGCGGATCATCGCGAGGGCAGCCAGAAGCACGGTTGCGTCATCGCCGAAGCCGATGCCGATCAGAAAGTCTGGAATTACATCCAAAGGCAGCACGAAATATGCCAGCGATGCGAGCACGGTGGCCCGCACCTTGCTGGGTGTCGAGGGATCGAGTGCGCAGAAATAGCCGGCGACGACATCTTCCATGAACGGCACCTGACGCGCGGCCTTGCGGACCGTGGTCATCAATTTCTGACGGATCGTCTTCTTCTGCTCTTCCTCCGGACCGAGGATCTCGGGGTCAAAGCCAAGGTCTTCAAAAGTGGTGTTCATGGAGCCGCCTGTGCTTGTGTTCGCCTTTAGAGATAGGTTTTCTTGCCAGCAGCTTCAACGTTTCGCCCTCCCAGGCCGGGCTGGAAGGGCCGCGCAAGGTCGCCGGTCAAAGGGTTGCGGCACTGTTTTCCTCAGCCTCGGTCAGGTCGCTATGGCCGAGGCGCTCCAATGCCCTGTCGATGTCCCGAAGGCCCGACGAATCCGGGGTTTCGTTACCCATCGGGCTTTCCGTAGCCGCCCGTTGCAGGGCGCGTGCGTCCTCTCGCATCCGCAGAAGCTCGTCTACGCGATCAGCCTTGCTGCGCGTGTTGTCTTTCAGAATACGGGCGATCTCGTCCCTGGTCCTGTCAGTCATGTCGGATCCTCCTGTAAGTGGCAGCCGGAGATCCTCTGCAGGATCTCCGGCTGCCCGATACCGGGCAAACGTTCGAGACTGACAGAAGTTCCTCCGTACGACGGATCTCTGCGTTGGTCTTGGCGGCAGTTTCCCATCTTTTTCTGGAACATTTCCGCTGCTCTCCCGTTCTGCCTAATGCAACACGAAGGGAGTTGATCATGTGGAAAATCATGCTGGTTGCGGTCGCTTTGACTGGTCTGACCGCTTGCAACAACACGCAAAAGGGCGCGGTGATCGGTGGTGCCTCAGGCGCGGCGATCGGTGCTGCAACGACCGGTAAGGCAGGCGGAGCGCTTGTTGGTGGCGCTGTCGGCGCGGCTGCCGGTGCGCTTGTCGGAAGGGCAACGGAACCGGGCAAGTGTATCTACCGCGATTCCTATGGCCGCGAATATGTGGCGGCTTGCCGTTAATCGGTCTGCCCGGCGATCTGCCGGGTCACCTTCTGTGCGCGGGAGTTGAGCCTCTCGCCTGAAAAACAAAAGGGACGACCTTTTCAAGGTTCGTCCCTTTTGTTTGGTCTTTCGAAGGGCTCTACCCTTCCGGACTGGTGAACTCAAAGCAGGATGTAGCCGACAACCGCCAGTGCGATTACCGCGCCTGCGGTGCCGATCGCCAGGACGTAACGCATCTCGTGAAGCTCGAGGCCCTGCTTGGCTTCCTTTTCTCCCAGAACGACTTCCTTGTCCTGTGCGTTGGTCTGCCTTTGATAAGTCATCTCTACCTCGCTGGATTGTGCGTCGTTGCAAGCGCTGAGGGCGGTTTGGCCTCATCACTCTTCAGAACAACGTTCGAGCGGCAGTAGTGTTCCTGAAAACGTCCAGGCTGCCCTGGGCGTGCGGTCAATAGCTGAGCAGGAATATCAGGGCGATCAGCGAAAAAATGATGCCGCTGAATCCAAAGCCAAGAGCAAGGTGCTTCCAGCTGGAGGCTTCCTTGTCTCTGATCCTTTCACGCAGGATGGCAAGGTGCCGGTCCGCATCGTCGTTAAAGCCGTGATAGATCATCTTCACTACCTCGCGATGTTGCCACTTGGCAGTCAGGCTCGACTGCTCTTCAGCGGTTAACGCGCAAGACCCTTATTCGTTCCCCTCCGGGGGGGCCAAGGGAGACCGTTCAGGTGGGAACTTCCTGGTGGGGTGGCCGTTTTCCCTTTGAAGTCCGGACAACTTCCGCAAATGCCAAGAGGGGACAAGGTCACTATGGGTTTCGACAGCCTGCCGCTGTGGGTCTTGCTTGCGCTTTTTGCAGGTGCCGGTGGAGTTATACTGGTTTGCGGCGTTCATCTGACCGGTCAGGCTGACCGTATCGCCGACCGGACAGGGCTGGGCGAGGCCTTGGTTGGCGGTGTCCTGCTGGGGGCGGCCACGTCGCTCTCGGGCACCGTGGTGTCCGTAACTGCTGCGCTGGACGGCCGTGCGTCGCTGGCCTTTTCAAATGCCGTTGGCGGTATCGCCGCGCAGACTGCCTTTCTGGCCATCGCTGACATCGTTTACCGGCGCGGCAACCTGGAGCATGTGGCCGCTGACGTTTCCAGTCTTTTTCAATGCGCCCTGCTGATGCTTTTGCTGGCCATTCCCCTGGTCGCCTACACCACCCCGGAAATCACGTTGCTGGGCGTTCATCCAGCCTCCTACGCCCTGGTTATCGTTTATGGCAGCGGTTTGCTGGCTCAGCGGCACGTGCGGGAGCAGCCCATGTGGCGTGTTGTGAATACGTCCGAAACCCACGAGGACAGCCCGGATGAGGAACAGCACGACCTGCGCGGTAACTTGCGGCTTATCGCAGGGTTTTCAGCGCTGATGCTTGTCCTCGCCTCAATGGGCTGGGTGCTGGCGGAAGTGGCTGGCGCGCTGACGGACCGTTTCAATCTCAACGCCTCGCTTGTCGGCGCACTGATGACAGCCGTTGTCACCTCGCTGCCCGAACTGGTGACGACGCTGGCAGCCGTGCATCGTGGTGCCCTGCAGCTCGCCATTGGCGGCATTGTTGGCGGCAACACCTTCGATACTCTGTTCCTAATGCTTTCCGATGTCGCCTATCGCGACGGCTCGCTTTATCAAGCCGTCTCCCCTCAGGATTATTTCTGGCTGGCGATCGGGCTGGTGATGACGGCGGTTCTGCTTCTGGGGTTGCTGGTACGGCAGAAGTCAGGCCCCGGCGGGATCGGTTTTGAAAGTGTCAGTCTGCTTGGCATCTATGGCGGTGCCATTGCGCTTCAGGCGCTCGGTTGATCCTGCGAACCTGTTCGGGAGGCCTTCCTCAGAACAAGGCCATCAGTGCCCAGACAACGATGGCCAGGGGCAAAAGCGCGGCTAGGGCAAAGAGACCGTCCCGGGTGAGGAGAGAGAAGGCAATCAGGCAAACAGATGCGCCAAGAAGCGATGACGAGAATGGCACCAGTTCGAGAAAGGGCATCAAGGCGCCGAACAGGAGGCAGGAGAGCGGCAACAAGGCCCGAAGAGGTTGCCGGAAGAGGAACCGTGCTCTCGCGCGGGAATGTTTGTCGAGCCAGCGTGCGGCAGGCCGCAGCTTGTTCATCGCCACCCGCACCTTGTCGCCCTCAAGACTTTGCTGACCCAGCCAGTGGGGAAGCCAGACCCGGTCGCGTTTCATCAGCCATTGTGCCGCGATCAGGCAAATGGTCACTCCGCACAGGCTTGAAAACAGGGGAATGCCGCTCAGCGGTGTCACGACGGCGGCCGCGGGCACGATCAGCATCGTCGCAAATCCGGTTTTCTCGAAAGCGCCGACCACGCGGTCAAGCGAGACCTGTCCTTCTTTCGTAATGTCTCCGACCCTGTCGACAATGGACGTCAGGGGCCGGTCCAAGTCCGGATCAACGGTCATGGTCCTGCCTGTTTCAGCGGCCGCAATTGGCGGTCACTGTGTTCTAGGGTGAAAAAATTCCGAGCCTGGTCTTGCAAGGCACATCGTGGCAGGGGCGTTCGGACGGTGGCGGCCGAACGCCCTGAGCGTCTGCGCAAGAAGATGATTATCTTCCGAAGACAAGTTTCTCGATGCGATCGACAGGATGATTGGTGAGATCCTTGTCGATCTCCGCGACGACACGGTCACTGACTTCCTTGTGCAGGCGCTTGCGGACCTGGCCGAGAACCGACGGGGCTGCGACCAGTACGATCTCGTCGAACTTGCCCTTGTGGGCGCGCTTGTAGAGCATCTGGGCAAGGTCCGCGGCGAAATCGTCTTCAGCCAGCGCATGCCAGTCGGCTTCCTGAACTGCACTTCGATGCCCCTGCGGACCGTCACTCAAACGACCGGGACGGTCAGCGGTCTGCTCGCGGTTGGGAGGGTTGTCCTGGGTTTCTTTCCGAAAGACCTTGAGGTCCGGCACGTGTTCCGTGCCCGCGTTGGTCAGGAACAAAGCCTTGGTTCCGTCGGCAACGACTACCCAACCATCATGTTTCAGTCGGATCGCATCCTTCATGTCGCACTCCTGCAGTTTTGGGTCCGTCTGGAGTGAACGCCGGACCACCGGAAGCGTTCCTGAGGATATCTGTGACAATTTCGACAGTTCGCAAGCCTACCAGTACGGGAAACGGATTGCAGGGCCTACCGGAAGAGAGCGCGGCGCCCTAAGTGAAGAGTGGTCGTGAGGAACAATGCAGAATTCCGTCCTTGAAAGGGAGAAGATCATGAAGAGACTTGCAATCGGGCTCGGTGCTGCCGTGCTGGCCCTCACAGGTGCCGTCGCCCAGGCTGGAGAAACTCCGGCACCGGACGGCGTGAAGCTCTACTTCGTAAACCTGAAGGATGGCGACACCGTCAAAAGCCCGGTGACCATCCAGTTCGGCCTCTCCGGAATGGGCGTTGCCCCCGCCGGCACGGAAAAGGAAAACACCGGACACCATCACCTGATCATCGATGAGAGTATCGAGGGCGAGGAGCTGAACGAAGCTATTCCGGCGGATGACAATCACAAGCATTTCGGTGGTGGGCAAACCGAAACCACGATTGAACTGCCAGCCGGTTCACACACGCTGCAACTGGTGCTGGGCGACTGGTCGCACATTCCGCACAATCCGCCGGTCATGTCGGAAAAGATCACGGTTACCGTGGAGTAGGCGGCAGCCAGCACCGGTCACCTTCCGGAACGAAAGACTTGTTGCGGCGTTGCTCTCTTATGCTGACCGACCCGCAACAAGGAACGACCATGGTAGACCGGCTTGCCGCAGAGATGGACCTCGGCTTCGGTGCGGTTCCGCTGGACGTTCTGGTTCTGCGGATGATTGCGGCCATCGTTCTGGGCGGTATCATCGGGTTCGAGCGGGAAGAGCGTGGCAAGGATGCCGGGCTCAGGACGCATATGCTTATCGCATTCGCCTCGTGTCTGTTTCTCCTGATCAGTCAGGCGCTTGCCGATCTTCCCTTTTCCGGGGCGAGCAACGTCAATGTGGATCCGCTCCGTCTGGTCGAAGCCGTGACGGCGGGCGTGGCGTTCCTCTCCGCCGGTCTGATCTTCTCCCGCAACGGCTCGGTGCAGAACGTCACTACCGGTGCATCAATGTGGCTGGCAGGTGCCATCGGCACGGCCTGCGGCGTCGGTCAGATCGGATTAGCGGGTCTTGCAACACTCATGGTGGTGATTGTCCTGGCCGTCATCGGCCGCCTGCAAAGCAAGCTTGGCCCCCAGGCCCGGGACAGCGCCCCGGACGAGGGAATGAGCGAGAAATCTGACAAGCTTCGCCACGCGCAGGCACACGGCCATCGCGACAAAGGGGCGATTTGATGACGATCAGGCGTTGCCGCGCGTCTCGAGCAAGCGGCGCGCGATGACCTGAGCCTGAATTTCCGCCGCACCTTCGAAGATGTTCAGGATGCGGGCGTCGCACAGGACACGGGAAATTGCATATTCCAGAGCAAAGCCATTGCCGCCGTGGATCTGCAACGCATTGTCCGCCGCGGCCCATGCAACGCGGGCACCGAGCAGTTTCGCCATGCCTGCTTCCAGATCGCAGCGCTTGCCGGAATCCTTCTGCCAGGACGAGAAATAGGTCAGCTGGCGGGCGATCATCAGTTCAGCAGTCATCATGGCCAGCTTGTCGGCAACACGCGGGAAGTTGACCAGTTCCTTGCCGAACTGGACGCGTTCTTCGGCGTATCTCAGGCCCAGGTCCAGTGCAGACTGGGCGACGCCCAATGCGCGGGCAGCAGTCTGGATGCGGGCGCCTTCAAAGGTCTGCATCAGTTGCTTGAAACCTTCGCCCTCGACCTGGCCGAGAAGGTTCTCGCCCTTCACCTCGAAGCCGTCGAAAGCGATTTCATATTCCTTCATGCCCCGATAGCCGAGAACTTCGATCTCGCCGCCGCTCATGCCGTCCGCCGGGAAGGGCTCCTCATCGGTGCCGCGCGGCTTTTCCGCGATGAACATGGACAAGCCCTTGTACCCGGGTTCATCCGGGTTGGTGCGGGCCAGCAAGGTCATGATATCGGCACGGACCGGATGGGTAATCCAGGTCTTGTTGCCGGACACCTTCCAGACGTCGCCGTCCTTCACGGCGCGGGTCTTCAGCGAGGCAAGGTCCGAACCGGTATTGGGTTCGGTGAAGACGGCAGTCGGCAGGATCTCGCCGGATGCGATTTTCGGTAGCCAGTGCTGCTTCTGCTCTTCCGTTCCGCCGCACAGAATGAGTTCCGCCGCGATTTCGGACCGGGTGCCGAGCGAGCCGACACCGATATAGGCGCGGGACAGTTCTTCGGAGACGACGCACATGGCCTCCTTGCCAAGTCCGAGGCCACCATATTCTTCCGGTATGGTGAGGCCAAAGACGCCGAGCTCGGACATCTGCTCGATAATCTCAAGCGGAATATATTCGTTTTTCAGATGCCACTCGTGCGCGCTGGGCACGACGTTGTCTTCCGCAAAGCGGCGCATCTCGTTGCGGATCTGCTCCATGGTCTCGTCCAGACCTGGGTCGCCGAAGGTGGAATGGCCCGCCTGGTCGCGGATCAGGCGGGTGATCTCTCTGCGGATTTCCGGACGGCTTCCGGTATCGATCAGCGACAGGATTTCGGCTGTCTGGAAGCCAAGAGCTTCTTCGGAAGAAACGCCAAGATCCGCCAGGCGAACGATTTCACCCTGGTTCATCGGAATGCCGCCGAAGATCTGCGCGAGGTACTCCGCAAATCCGAGCTGGACGATGTAGTCCTCAAGAGCGCCGTAGCGGCCTTCCGCGGTCAGACGTTTCGCGTAGGCATCCAATTGGCGCAGAGACTCCACATAGGTTGCGAACCAGGCCAGTCCGTGGGTTGCCCTTTGCTCTTCTTCCATCAGGCGGGAGGAGATGCGCCCATCCTCGCTCACGCGGTCGCGCACCCGCTGCGCTGCAAGATTGAGCAGATGATCGAGCGTGGCGACGGCAGCTTCCGTTCGCTCGGTAAGGCTTGCGGGTGTTTCTGCGGCCGGCAGGGCTGCGGTGAACATGGCGATCTCCGTTTTCATTTGTTGCGCAGCAGCGCTTCTTGTTGAAGCTATGTTGCGTTGCACACCCTCATTTGTCGAGCGTGAATTTATAGACCTTTTGGCGGATGCGGTTTTCACTACCCAGGCTTGACGAATTGTGTCAGCGCAGGCCACATCTTGGGTCATGAGCGCCAGACAGACAGTTCTCGTGATCTACGCCGTCCTGAAAGACGCCATCGGTCACTTCGCCCGGGATGACGGCTTTGCAATGGCCAGTCACGTGGCACTGTCGGGGTTGCTGGCGATATTTCCCCTGCTGATCTTCATCGCCTCGCTCGCGGCCTTTCTCGGCATGACCGGTGCTGCCGACACGGTGTCGGAACTGCTGTTCGATGCCTGGCCGGCAAGCGTTGCATCGCCTGTCGTGCGGGAAATCCAGAATGTCCTGACCATTCGCCGCGGCGACCTTGTGACCTTCGGCGCCGTTGCCGCTTTGTGGTTTTCCTCCAACGGTGTGGAGGCGCTGCGTACCGCACTCAACCGGGCCTACCGGCAGCATGAAAACCGCTCCATCGTGCTGTTGCGGCTGCAATCGATCGGGCTTGTGCTGCTGGGTGCCGGCATTCTGCTTGCCTACACGTTTCTGGTGGTTCTGGCGCCGCTCGCCCTCGAGGGGCTGAAGGTCTTCGTGCCGCAGGTCGAGACTTTCCTGCTGTCAATCAACGTTGCCCGATACACACTGGCCGGATCGCTGCTGATCATCGGCCTTTTCATCACCCACTGGCTGCTGCCGGCGGGGCATCGCACTTTCCGCGACCTGTGGCCCGGAGTGCTCGCCACACTGTTCATGTGGATCATTGCCGGCAGTGCCTTCGGCGCCTATCTCGCCAGCTTCGCCAATTACGTCTCCACCTATGGCGGTCTGGCCGGGATCATGACCGCGCTGATCTTTCTCTATATCTGCGCGCTCGTGTTCATTCTGGGCGGTGAACTCAACGCGGCAATCTCCCGTCAACGGCGCTACTGGCGCCGCCGTCAGGAACAGCTTGCGCTGGCGCTTGACGCCGAAGCCTGACTGGATTTTCCCAAAGACGGCTTCCGGGGACTAACCCTAGCTCCTTGCTGGCTTCTTGCGGATGGTCAAGACGGCGCTGATGACCAGAACCATTCCACCGATCTGAACCGGCGTCAGGGATTCACCGAACAGGAAATAGCTTTCCACCGCAGTTGCCACCGGCACCAGATAAAAAAGGCTTGCGACCTGGGAGACCGCGCCCTCGCGGATCAGCAGCATCAGGAGCAGGATCGCGCCGACGGACAAGACCAGCACGAGCCAGGCCATCGCAAAGATCAGCTCACCTGACCAGGTGATCTGCCAGCTTTCGGTCAGGCTCAGCGGAATTGTGACAAGCAACGCGCCGACGTACTGCCAGACAGTTGCCGCCATGAGGTCGGTCTGCTGTACGAAACGCTTCTGGTAGACTGTTCCCAGGCTGATGGCCGCAACGGAGATGAGGACCACGAATATCGTCACCGGCGTGATGCCCGATCCGGCAAGGTCGAGTTTCGGACCAAGAACGAATGCAAGGCCAATCGCTCCGATGGCCATGGCGAGCCAGTGTCTGCGGGAAATGGTTTCGCCAAGCAAAGCCACCGCGATGAGCGCGGTCAGCACGGGCTGAAGACCGACAATGATCGAGGACGCTCCAGCCGGCATGCCCTGTTTGATTGCCCAGAACACACCACCGAGATAGATGCCGTGAACCAGCATGCCGGTGAAGATGCAATGGGCAATGGCAGCCGGATCTTTCGGCCAGGACTTCGACAAGAACATCGCCAGCAGAATCAGCACCGGCAAAACCGCAACGAAGCGGACCGTCAAAAACACCATCGGATCGATGTAGGGCGCGCCGAGTTTAGAACCGACGAAGCCCGTAGACCACAGCAAAACAAAAATGGCCGGTGCGGCTCTGGCGAGGAGATTCAATTGCAGCCTCAATGACAAAGTCGAAGATGACGCAAGGTTAGATTGCGTCGAGTCGGTGGGGTTACACGCATGTTAACCGTAAGTTGGCATTTATAGTCAAATATACGGCGCAAACATGAGTGTTCGAACGTTCTGTCGTGAAAGAAACGCAGGCCAGAAGCACGAACACTTCCAGATCGATCAACTCATGGATGTAAACATCGACCCCGATGGCACATCCGTTGATCCAGGGGACATACGCTGGTGGCCTTCAGATCTCAATCACCTTTTCGGATCTTCGCGAATTTGTCAGTCAAAGCCAGAATTCTGGCCTTGAGCCTTTTCACCATTGTTGGGCTCCTGGCGATCGGCGGTGTCTTCTTCTGGAGCCAGGGTGAGCTCAATTCGGCCTTTGCGCGCATGAGCAGCAGTTCGACACTGGCCGGACAGGTCAGCACACTGTCGGAAAGCGCCGCGGCGCTGCGCTCCATTGAAGAGCGTTACCACAGCACGCCATCCGTCGAGACATTCCAGAGTTTCAACGCCAAGCTTGAAGAAGCCAGCGCAGTTCTGGAGACGATCGCAACCAACCCGGCAGCAGCGGCCTACGCTTCGGAAATCGCCGACGTCAAGGATACGCTGGAAGGCACAAGAGGTGCCTTCGAGATGCTGGACACTGCCCAGCAGAAGATCGGGTATGACTCTACGCAGGGCTATCTGGCGGGGCTCAACGAATATGCTGGGGCGGTCAAGCATCGCCTGTCGGAAGAGATGAAATTCGGCGGCGGGCCGGATTTCGAAAAGCTGGCCCGCGCGATCCTGGCCGTTCAGCTGGCAGAACGGGAGTTCACGCTCAACAATACCGAGGCGGCGCTGGAGGTTTTCCAGGGCGAGTTCAACGATTTCGAAAAGCTCTTGAAGAAAGTCTATATCTCCGACGCCATCAAGGCGGAGCTGGCCGACAACATGGCCAAATACAAGACGACTTTCGACGATTACACAGTCGCCAAGACAGAGCGGGGCGAGCATTCGGAACTGCTGGAAAACCTGTTTGAACTTGTTCCACCGCACATCGCTTCCCTCAGCGAAGCCGCCAACACCATTCAAGGTGAAGCCGCCGGTCAGCTTGAGATGGCCCGGTCGATCGCAACCTATGCAATCGGCGGGGCTATCGTGGTTCTGCTTCTGCTGCTGCCGGCCATCGCGCTTGTGATCGGCCAATCGGTGGCGCGCCCGCTGGCGCGTCTGCAGTCGGCCATGGAAGCCCTTGCCAGCGGCCAGACCGACCTCGACCTGCCGAACGACAGTGGCAGCACCGAGCTTGCTTCCATGAGCCGCACGGTTCAGGTCTTCCGTGACAACGCGGTCGAGCGGGCTGAACTTGCGGCCTCGCAGGATCAGGAAAACCGGCGGCGCGAAGAACGCGTTGCCCGTCTCGATACACTGATCGGCCGGTTCGAGGGGACCGTGTCCGCGGCACTCGACAGTCTTGACCGAGCCAACGGCGAACTGCGGCAGACGTCCCAGTCGATGGAACAGTCGGCCGACGATGTTGCCAACCAGTCCGGGGAAGCAGCCGAAGCGGTGCGCACGGCGGCGGAAAACGTCACTTCCGCAGCTCATTCCGCGGAAGAGCTTGCCGCGTCCATCGCCGAGATCGCCGGCCAGGCCAACAAGTCGACGGAAGTGGCCCAGCAGGCGGTGCGGAGTGCGTCTTCAACGGTTGCCACCATGCAGGAACTTTCCAGCGCGGCAGACCGGATCGGCGAAGTCATGGGGCTGATCCGCGACATTGCCAACCAGACCAATCTGCTGGCGCTGAACGCGACCATCGAGGCTGCCCGCGCGGGCGAAGCAGGCAAGGGGTTTGCGGTGGTTGCTGCCGAAGTGAAGCAGCTTGCCGACCAGACCTCGAAAGCCACCGAGGATATCGCGACCCAGATCGAGGCCATCCAGGGGTCTTCCGGTCAGGCGGTCCAGGCGATCGAGGACGTCAACCGGATCATCTCCGACATGGAAGGCCTTGCCTCGGCTGTGGCGTCGGCCGTGCAGCAGCAGGACGAAGCCGTTCAGGCGATCTCGCACAACGTTTCCAGTGCCTCGGCGCGGTCCGAACAAGGGGTGTCGAGCATGGAGGCCGTCGGTTCGGCTGCCGAGCTTGCACGGTCCAACGGTTCCGAAGTGGAGCACCTCGCAGAATCGCTTGGCGAGCAGGGCGCGTTGATCCGGCAGGAAGTTGCCGAATTCCTGCAGGGCGTGCGCAGCGCCTGATCCCGAACCGGAACGCTTGAAACAAAGAAAATCGAAAAAACGCCGTGTCCGCACCGACGCGGCGTTTCGCCATTCTGGCGGCCTGCGTTTCTTCGTGCTAGCCATGCACTCAAACGATCGGCCGGCACACCATCCGCCGGACCGGCCAAGCGCAAAGAGGGCGAAGCGGAATGCAGGAAGACATCGTCATCATCGGAGCAGGACAAGCCGGAGCCCAGGTCGCCCAATCCCTGCGGCAGGGCGGATTTGAAGGCCCGCTGCGGCTGATTGGCGACGAACCGCATCCGCCTTATCAAAGGCCGCCGCTTTCCAAGAAGTTCCTGGCTGGCGAGATCGGCGCCGAAGGCTTGTGGCTGCGCCCGCCGGCTTTCTTCACCACCAACAATATCGACCACATTCCCAATACCAGAGTGGTTGCGATCGACCGTGGCGCGAAGCGCCTGACACTGGCAAACGGCGATACGCTGCCGTATGGCAAGCTTGTTCTGGCAACCGGCACCAATGCCCGGCTGCTGACGCTGGAGGGTGCCGACAAGAAGGGCGTGGTCACGCTGCGCTCGATTACCGATGTCAACGTGATCCGGGACATTCTGCAAAAAAGCAGCAATGTCGCCATCATCGGAGCCGGGTACATCGGTCTTGAAGTCGCTGCCGTCGCCAAAAGCCTGGGCAAGTCGGTCACCGTCATCGAGGCGCAGGATCGCCCGATGAAGCGTGTGGTCAGCCAGGCGGTTTCCGACTATTTCTCCGGCCTGCACAAGGCCCGCGGCATCGAATTGCGCCTGAACACGGGCATCGAGGCAATCGAGGGTGGTGACAGTGTCACCGGCGTCCGGCTGTCGACAGGCGAGACGGTTCCGGCGGAACTGGTTCTGGTTGCCGTCGGCGCAGAGCCCAATGATCACCTGGCAGCAGAGGCGGGCCTGGAGGTCGACAACGGGATCCTGGTGGATGGATGCGGCCAGACCAGCGATCCTGACATCTTCGCTGCGGGTGATTGTACGCGTTTCTATTCCAATCGCTATCAGCGGTCCGTGCGCATGGAAAGCGTCCAGAACGCCATCGACCAGGCCAAGGCGGTTGCCCAGGCGCTGCTGGGTCAGGAAGTCGATTACGACCCGTTGCCGTGGTTCTGGTCCGATCAGTACGACATCAAGCTGCAGATCGCCGGTCTGTCGGAAGGGTATGACGACACAAAGTTCGTGGGTTCGACCGAGGACAACAAGTTCTATGTCGCCTACCTGCACGATGGCCGGCTTATCGCCGTCGACAGCATCAATTCACCGCGCTCGCACATGATGGCCCGCCGGGTGATCGGTGAGCCGTGGCGTGATGATCTGCTGCCGGAAGCCTGAACAACAGGTTTCGATTGGATAGGTGCCGGCGGGCAACAGGAGGGCGAAGCGCTTCCATTGTCCGCGGTTAGCGCCTGCTGTTATTCGACCTTGCCGAATTTCTCCAGGAAATAGGCGGTCATTTCCTTGTTGCGGTCGTACTGGTGCACGATGGCGTAGGGTTGCTTGTCAAAGGTTTTGACCAGCCCGTCCTCGAACACCGGCACGGTTTCCCGCGGCATGCAGAATCCCGGCGCATCCGGGCCGACATTCGCACTGACCGCGTGCAGCAGCCAGGGAACCTGCCAGTTCACCTTCTCGGCCTTTTCCTTCCAGCCGCAAAAGGTCAGAAGCTGGTTGAAGGCGGCCTGATCACCGCTGCGTTTGGTCTGGTCGAAGTAATAGACCGCCAGCATGAAATCCATCATCGCCTCGTAGCGGCCGGCGAAATAGCCAGCGCAGCACACTGGAACCCTGGCCACACGGTCATAGGCGTGGCGGCCGTAGGTTTTCAGGACGTTCCGGCGGTTCCAGGGGTCTTCATGGGTGATGCTTTCCTCACCGATGAGGAGATCCTTGCCCGAAGCAAGGTTTTCTTCCATCCAGGCGAACGGGTCAGACTGGAAGATGACGTCCCGGGCATCCGAAAACGCGACGAAGCGCACAGGCTCGCCAAGCGCATCGAGATGCTGTTTCACCAGGTGACTGGCATGGAAGAAGCGCCGGTCGTAGATCTTGTCCTTGAAGCGCAGGACGCGCTTGTTCCAGGTCCAGCGCCTGTCGGTGTAAAGCTTGCCGCCATCGGTATGGTCGGCGATTTCTTCCCGAAGCTGCGAGTAGGAATATCGCTTCTTGCCGGCGTCATGATCGAAGGTGATGACGAGCGAGCCCATGTGCTTCATGTAATCAACAAGGGCTTCGCTGACATTGTAAGCCACCGCGACTGTCCGGCCGCGATACCCCGTTGCCTTCAGGGAATTGTACCAGGCAGCCATGTGTTTCGGCTCATAGCCCGACACCGCCGTGACGATGACATCGTTGGCTGCTGACATTTCGGCTGACATGCGCGCTCCGGCTCGGTTCATACAGGCCCCGCCGTCCGACCGGCCGGGTTTCGGCCTGCTACCTATCCCAAACCGCGCCGGGGGGCCAGATCGCGGGGAAACTTTCTGGTATTCCAGATGTTGGTCCGTGTCAGCAGCCAGCGTTCTGAAGGATGAGCCGGGTCACTTCCTTGGGCAGTTCCAGATGCAGCATGTGACCGGTTCGTTCGAAAATGTGGGTGGCAACGACACCCGGCAGCTTGTGGGCCTGGCGCGTCGGCAGGACACGATCCTGTGTGCCCCAGAGGACCTTGATCGGTATGGGCAGGGCTGCCAGTTCGTCGCGCGGCAGGGTCTTTTGAACGCTGCCGTCGATGATCTCGTCCGCGATTGCCTCCAGTGTCGCGGCCGCGCCCGGGCGCGCACGGCTTTCGGCTGCGGTTCTGGCGAGGAATTTCGGCAGTTTGAACTCCCAGCCGAAGAACTGCTCCAGCAGGGTTTCCATGGTGTCGGCATCCGTTGCAGCCGCATAGCGACGGAGCAGACGGTGATTGATTTCGGAGCCGAAGCCGCCCGGTGCCAGCAGGGTGAGGCTGGCCACCAGATCAGGATTGCGCAGGGCAATCAGCGCGGCCACTGCGCCGCCCATGGAGTGGCCTACCAGATGGACCTTCGTCAGCTTGAGCGCTTCCAGAGACTGCCCGACAGCTTTTGCGGAAACCCCCGCATTGCCGATCCGCGGCCAGTCCAGCGCCTCGCCGTGCCCCGGCAGGTCGAACGCTATGGAGCGTTTCTTCGAGGCCAGTGCCGTCTGGATGTTGAGCCAGGTTTGCCGGTCGCCACCGAAGCCGTGCAGCAGCACGACCGGAGCGCCGTTGTCAGGGCCGGTGGCTTCCTGGTCTCTGAAAGGCAGATGGGAAGGGGCGTCGGGACGTAGATCGGTCATGTCGGTCTTTGCTTGTCGGTGGGCTGAGGAAATACCTGCCGGACGGGAGGCGTTCAGAAAAGCCGGTCCAGGGTAAACAAGGGCTGGGGGTCGGTGAAGCCGTTGAGTTCGAACGACCCGGCCGGTTTTGATCGTTCGCTGGCGAAGCGGGCGACGTCTTCGGTCATCAGGACGTCGGCGCCGACGGTCTTGGTGAGGCTTTCGATCCGTGCAGCCGCATGGACCGTCTGGCCGATCACCGAAAAGGTGAGCCGGTGCGGAACGCCAATATTGCCGAACATGACGGAGCCGACGGACAGGGCGATGCCCGCCTTGAGAACGTGTGGCAGCGCCGGGTCGGCGTTGATCGCTTTCAGACGGTTCCGGCTTTCATCCGCGGCCGACAGTGCCTGTGCGACCGCCTTGTCCAGGCTTTGCGCGCCTATGGGAAAGACGCCCAGAACGGCATCGCCGATAAAATCGAGCACTTCGCCGCCTTTTGCCAGGATAGCACCGGCTGTCGCGTCGAAATAGGTGTTCAGAAACGAAAGGTAGGCATCGGGACCAAGCAGTTCCGCAATCGCGGTCGAATTGCGCATGTCGCTGAAATAGATCACCGCATCGACTGTCTGGCCGTCGCCATGGCGGATCTGGCCGCTGAGCACCTTGTTGCCGGCGATCTTGCCGAGATACGTCTCTGCGATCGTCTGGTTGATTTGCCCCTGAATGGTGGCGCGCGCGGCCAGGGCAAAGCGTTTTTGAATGTAGCGGATTGCGGTCAGGGCATCGTCGGAGAAGCCGTCGGTTTCCCGCGTTGCCCAGCTGATCACGATGCCGGAGGTGGCGATCTGGTCCTTGATGGTCGGCAGGTCGAATTCGGTCGCTATGACGATGTAATCGGAGTACCCGCTTTCCTTCAGCCGAACGAGCAAGGGAAACTCGAGCGGGGCATTGGCATTCGTGAGGCGCCGTCGCAGGACGGATTCCTGGTTGACCAGCACGGCACGGACGGGGCTTTGCAGCCACTCGTCTGTTTCTTCGGCATTGTGGGCAATCTGCTCGCGCTGGATTTCGGTGCCGTTTTCCCAGATGGCGGCTTCCGCCTCGATCAGGGGATGAAGGGTCGACCAGCCGATCATGGCGCGGTCCACAGGAACCTCGCATGCGCGCAGGCGCTCGCACATCTCTCCGAACATCGACCCCAGATCGGGCGAGCCAAGAGACTGGTCGATCAACCAGTCTTCCACGCCGTCGATTTCCGCCATACTGATCATGGCGCCAAGTTAGTGTTGTTTTCGTCCGGTTTCCAGACGGCTTGTGCCAGCGTTTGCGATTAATTCGCCGGTTCGAAAACCACCTTGCCAGGCGGGACGATGACCCAGTTGACCGTGACGTCGGGAATGCTGCCGGAGGTCTGGTAGGCGAACGTTCGCGACCCTTCGCGGACAGCATCCGGATAATATCGGCGGATTTCCTCAATCGGTGTTTCCCGGTCGCCTCGCCAGACGATCATCAGACCCTTTTCCTGGACATCCTTAGGGTCAATCCAGGGGCTGAGGGTCCGGTCATGCAGATAAAACATCGACGGGCGGCTGGCGGCCTGTGTGGTGACGTTGGCTGCCGACCACATATCGCCGGCGACATAGGCAAGATCGGTGCCCATGTGCTCCTTCCAGACGCGTGCCATGTCTTCGGCGATCTCCTTGCCGGGATAGTGGAGCCGGGTCTGCTTGTGTTTCCAGTGCGGCTCCAGAACAGCCTGCCCGAACAGGATGCCCAGGAAAATCGCCTGGATCGCAACGGCGGCAACGAAGGCGCGGGCGGGAAAGGGCCAGAGTTGCGGTAGTGCCAGAAACCGCACCGCCAGGATGCCGGACAGCACGAACATGGGCGTGCCCCACATGTGTTCGAACTCGTTGCCGGTAACGGCTGATGCAATCAGAACAACTGCAAGCGGCAGAACGGCAAACCAGAGCAGAAAGCGGTCGGAAGGTGTGGCCAGGGGCGTGGCCGCTTCGCGCCTGCGCAGTCGAACCTGTTTCAGGCCGTGCCAGCCAAGACCGGCCAGAAGCACAAGGAACAGGCCGGCGTGATTGCCGATCTGAGCTGCCAGGAAGTTCAGCGGATTGAACAGATGGTCGACAAAACCGTCTGCCGGATTGCTGCGGCTGGCGGCGTAGCGCAACGTCAGGAAATCCGTTTCCAGAAGCCATGCCGCGTGTGGCACCAGCAGGACAAGGCAGACGGCTATCGTCACCCAGGGGCCCGGGCGCCGGATATGCCGCCGGGCATCGGCGAAGACCAGCGCGTAAAGTCCGATTGCACCGATCAGGAGCAGCACGAAATATTTCGTGTAAAGGCCGAAGGCGGCGAGGGCGCCAAGCAGGACCCAGTCGAGCAGGCGGCCTTTGTCCACTGCCCGGTGAAACAGCAGCATCATGCCTGCCCAGATGGGGATCTGCAGGATGTTCGGGTTGAATTCTGGCAGGGGCAGCGTGAAGTAGAAGGTTACGCTGGTCAGCACGAGAGACCAGAAGGCCTGCTGGCCGGAAAGACCGAGACGGCGAGCGAGCCGCCAGATGAACAGATAGCCAAGGGCAACCGAAAGCGCGCTCAGCCAGTACCCGCCACTGAGGCCTCCCGTGAGACGATAGGTGAGCTCCAGAAGCCAGGCCTGCATCGGCGGATGTTTGGTATAGCCGAGCTGAAGTTCCCGGCCCCAGGCAAAGCCTTCAACCACGTCGAGTGGCGGGTTGGGAAAGGTCAGGGCCGGTATCAGGGCATAAAGCAGGCAGAGGCTGCCAGCGTAATAGAGGGCCGCCCTTGAAGGAGCGTTTTCGATCAGACGTATCAAGGGTCAGGTCTCGGCTGGATGGTGCGAGAAGGCCCAGAGCCGGGCTCCGGCAAAGGAAAGGGCTGGCACGATCGCGATGGAAAACAGGAGGCCGATGAGATCAGGCCAGGGGGTCAGCGTCAGCCACAGGGCCAGAACGGTGGTGTTCAGCAGGAAGCCGGAGACGGCAATCACCAGGAACCGCACCATGCTTCTGATTGCGGTGCCCTTCCGGCGCAGGTGCGAGAAGCTCCAGAAATAGTGACCGGTGAAAGAGACGCAGAAGGCGACCAGGAAGCCGCAGACATTGGCCGGATAGGCCGGAAGCATTCCAGATTGCAGCAGGCTGCCCGCCACAATGGCATGGGTCAGCGTCGCCAGCACGCCGATCACGGCGAATTTGCCGGCGGCAGCGGTTTCCGTCTTCAGCTTGCCGTGGCGAATTTCAGGCGCCATTGGCGGCGTCGTCCGTTTGCTTTGCGGATGGAGGTATGTTGCCACCTTCGATGACATCCTGAACGATGAAGACCGGCCGCTGTTTCGCTTCGTTGAAAAGCCGCGCCACATATTCGCCGATCATGCCGATCGACAGCAGTTGCACACCCGAGAAGAACAGAAGCGCGACCATCAGCGATGCGTAGCCCGGGAGATCGATGCCTTCGATGAGGACGCGTAGCGTCAGATAAAGCGCATAGGTGAAGGCGCCGACAGAGATCAGGGCGCCGCCATAGAACCAGACCCGTAGCGGGAGCGTTGTGAAGCCCGTGAGGCCGTCCAGCGCAAAGTTCCAGAGCTTCCAGTAATTGAACTTGCCAGCCCCCGCCAGGCGAGGAGGGCGCTCATAGGGCAGTGCCATGGCCGGAAACCCGACCCAGGCAAACAACCCCTTCATGAAGCGATTGCGTTCCGGCAGGCGCAGCAATGCATCGATAACGCAGCGGTCGATCAGACGGAAGTCGCCGGCGTTCGCGGGCATGTCGATATTGGCCAGGCGGTTGAACAGGCTGTAGAACATGCCCGCCGTGGACCGCTTCATGAGCGTGTCGGAAGACCGGTCGACCCTGAGGCCGTAGACGACATCGTAGCCCGCGCGCCATCCGTCCAGCATCTGCAAAATGAGCTCCGGCGGGTCCTGCAGGTCGGCGTCGATGATGACACCGATGTCTCCTTTCGCCGCCTCGAGCCCTGCGGAAAGTGCAGCTTCCTTGCCGAAATTGCGGGAAAGGCCCAGAAGCCGTCCCGGCAGGCCGTTTGCAAGCTCCTCCGACAGGATGTCCGCGGTCCTGTCCCGGCTACCATCATCAATGAAAACATATTCGTAACGAAGGTCACTTCGCTCGAGCACTGGCCGGGTTGCCCGCAGGAAGTGGAGGATGACTTCCTCTTCGTTAAAGACCGGTACGATGACGCTGAGCAGCGGTGCCTGCGGGCGGGCGTTTTCCCGCCGGGTGACATAGACAGTGTTAGCCGCTTTGGTGTGCATGAACATTCGTTAGCCGGTTGAAGTCGGCGGCAACCTGCCGGAATTTGACGAAAAAGGCCAGCCCTTTGACGAGGCTGGCCTTCGCGATGGTCAATTGTTCCGACTGCCGTCAGACAAGCACGCCGTGGCAGTGCTTGAACTTCTTGCCGGAGCCGCAAGGGCAGGCCTCGTTGCGGCCGACCTTGCCCCAGGTCGCAGGGTCTTCCGGATCACGCTGTGCCGGAGGTACCGGAAGCTGGGCGTCCGCCATGGCCATCTCGTCTTCCCCGGTCAAGGGATTGATGTGATGAGCATGCATTTCCGGCTCGGCCGGCATCTGCGGTGCCTGTTCCGTTACCAGTTCGACCCGCATCAGCTGGGCGGTGGTCATCTGGCGCAGCTGCGTCAGCATGGATTCAAACAGCGTGAACGCTTCGGTCTTATATTCCTGCAGCGGGTCGCGCTGGGCGTAACCACGGAAGCCGACGACAGACCGCAGGTGATCGAGATTGGCCAGGTGCTCGCGCCACAGGTTGTCGAGCGTCTGCAGCAGCACGGCCTTTTCGACCTGACGCATGATGTCCGGGCTGTATTTGGCAACCTTCTGCGCCATGCCGGCGTCGGCCGCCTTGCGCAGGCGGTCCTTGACCTCTTCGTCGGCAATGCCTTCCTCAGCCGCCCAATCCTTGATCGGCAGATCCAGGTTCAGATACTTGCGGACTTCTTCCTGAAGGCCCTCGGTATCCCACTGCTCCGGATAGGCGCGCTCGGGAATATGCGCGGATACAAGATCGTCGATCACGTCGTGACGCATGTCGGAAACCGCGTCCTGGATCGCTTCGCTGTCCATCAGCTCGATACGCTGATCGAAGACCACCTTGCGCTGGTCGTTCATCACGTCATCGAATTTCAGCAGGTTCTTGCGGATGTCGAAGTTGCGTGCCTCGACCTTCTGCTGAGCTTTTTCAAGCGCCTTGTTGATCCACGGGTGGATGATGGCTTCGCCTTCTTCCAGTCCGAGCTTCTGCAGCATAGAATCCATGCGCTCGGACCCGAAGATGCGCATCAGGTCATCCTGCAGGGACAGGAAAAATTTGGAATGGCCCGGGTCGCCCTGGCGGCCGGAACGGCCACGCAGCTGGTTGTCGATGCGGCGGCTCTCGTGACGCTCGGTGCCGATGACATAAAGACCGCCGGCCGCAAGCGCCTTCTGCTTCATGTCCTCGACTTCGGCGCGGATCTGCGCTTCCCTGGCGCTGCGCTCTTCACCTTCCGGCATGTCGCCCAGTTCCATGGCGATCTGCATGTCGGCGTTGCCGCCGAGCTGAATGTCCGTACCGCGGCCGGCCATGTTTGTGGCAATGGTCACGGCGCCCGGCAGACCAGCCTGGGCAACGATGAAAGCTTCCTGCTCGTGGTAGCGCGCGTTGAGGACCGCGAAGACCTTGGTCTTGCCGCCTTCGTTCTTCTGCGCGGCGGCAAAGGCAGCCGGATCGCTGAGATCGATCTGCTTGTAGCCATGCTTCTTGAGCATCTCGGCAAGATATTCGGACTTCTCGATCGACGTGGTGCCGACCAGGATCGGCTGGGCACGCTGCTTGCAGTCGTCGATCAGCTTGACGATGGCCTGGAATTTTTCCTGAACGGTCCGGTAGACCTCGTCGTCGTCATCGATACGTTTCACGGAAACGTTGGTCGGAATCTCGACCACTTCCAGCTTGTAGATGTCGGCGAATTCGTCGGCTTCGGTGGACGCGGTACCGGTCATGCCGGCCAGCTTGCCGTACATGCGGAAATAGTTCTGGAACGTGATGGAGGCCAGCGTCTGGTTTTCCGGCTGGATGCGCACTTTCTCGCGGGCTTCCAGGGCCTGGTGCAGGCCTTCGGAGAAACGGCGGCCCGGCATCATGCGGCCGGTGAACTCGTCGATGATGACCACTTCGTCGTTGCGGACGATGTAATCCTTGTCGCGCTGGAACAGCTTGTGCGCCTTCAGCGCCTGCTGCAGATGGTGCACGATGGCGACGTTCTCGACGTCATAGAGCGAATCGCCTTTCAGCAGACCGGCTTCGCCGAGCAGCTTTTCCAGCTTCTCGTTACCGGCTTCGGTGAAGGTCGTTGAACGCTGCTTTTCGTCGAGCTCGTAATCTTCTTCAGTCAGGTGCGGAATGAAGGCGTCGACCGAATTGTAGAATTCGGAACGGTCTTCCAGCGGACCGGAAATGATCAGAGGCGTACGGGCTTCGTCGATCAGGATCGAATCCACTTCATCGACGATGGCGTAGGCATGTCCGCGCTGAACCATGGACTGGCGGTCATGCTTCATGTTGTCGCGGAGATAATCGAAGCCGAATTCGTTGTTCGTGCCGTAGGTGACGTCAGCGGCGTAGGCTGCCCGGCGTTCTTCGTCGCTCAGGCCGTGGGTGATACAGCCGACGCTGAGGCCGAGGAATTTGTAGACCTGGCCCATCCAGTCGCTGTCGCGCTGTGCCAGGTAGTCGTTGACGGTAACGACGTGAACGCCGTTTCCGGTCAGGGCGTTGAGATAGACCGGGGCGGTTGCCACAAGTGTCTTGCCCTCACCGGTGCGCATTTCTGCGATCTGTCCGGAATTGAGGACCATGCCGCCGATGAGCTGCACGTCGTAGTGTCGCTGACCAAGTGCCCTGCGGGCGGCTTCGCGGACGGTGGCGAACGCGGGAACCAAGAGGTCATCGACGCTTGCGCCGTTTTTCAGCTGGTTTCGGAACTCGTCGGTCTTGGCTCTGAGAGCGTCGTCCGAAAGAGCCTGGATCTCAGACTCCAGGGCGTTGATCTGTTCGACCTTTGCCCGAAATGTCTTCACCTTCCGGTCGTTCGCCGAACCGAAAATCTTACGTGCTAAAGCGCCAAGGCCAGCCATGTGGCGGTCCTTCCCTACCGGGCGGCGCCAACTGGCAAAGAGGCGCCTGCCCATGAAATCGTCTCAATTGCTGTCCACGTTGCCGCCTGGCGCAGAGCGCTGGCCGGCATTCGCGGCCGAAAAGATGCCTTCCCGGCGCTACGGCCAGGACGCCCGACAGATAAGAGGGGGCTGAATGCTTGTCAACGCCGCAGGAATGCGCAATGTAGCCACGCCCCTGCAAGACAGGGGAAAGAAAGATTACTGTTCCGATACGTAAAGGACTACTCATGTTCCGAATTTCGATGCGCAGGCCGGCTCAGGCGCTTGCCGTTTCTCTCCTGGCGCTGTCGCTCGGATCCACCGTTCTGTCCGCTGCAGAACCGGACGATGTGGTCGCGAAAGTTGGCGACACGGAAATCACTGAAGCCGATCTCGCCTTTGCTGCGCAGGATCTGGGCAAGGAATTGCAGCGGTTCCCGCCGGCACAGTGGCGCAAGCTTCTTCTGGACGTCATGGTCGACATGGAACTGATGGCGCATGCCGCTCGTGAAGATGGCCTGGACAAGGATCCGGACTTCGAGCGCCAGCTCGACTTCCTGAAACTGCGCGCCTTGCGGAATGCTTACCTTGCCCAGAAAATCGACGGTGCCGTAACCGACGAAGAGGTGCAGGCAGCATACGACAAGGAATTCGCCGACTTCGAAGGTCCGGAAGAAATCAACGCCCGTCACATCCTGGTGAAGGAAAAGGCTGAAGCTGAAGCCCTTATTGCCGAACTGGACGGTGGCGCGGACTTCGCTGAACTGGCCCGCGAAAAATCTACTGGTCCGTCCGGTCCCAATGGCGGCAGCCTGGGCTACTTCGTCAAGGGTCAGATGGTTCCGCCGTTCGAGGCTGCGGCTTTTGCGCTGGAGCCGGGCACCTATACCAAGGAGCCTGTCGAAACCCAGTTCGGCTGGCACGTGATCAAGCTTGAAGACAAGCGTCGTCAGGAAAAGCCGGCGTTCGAGGAAGTCGCAAATGGTCTGCGCCAGCAGCTGATGCGCGAGCGCTATGACGCCCGCATGGCCGAGCTGAAGGATCAGGTTGCAGTCGAAATCCTCGATGAAGCCCTGGCCAAGTCCGAAGAAGAAGGTGCTGCTGCCGAAGACGGTGCGGCCAAGACCGAGTAAGGCAAACGCTGCCTGAAACCAGAAAGCCCGGCAGTCATACTGCCGGGCTTTTTTGCAGCCCTTGTGCACCACGCCCGAAAAGGCTTGAAAAGGCTTGCCTTTGTCCCATGCTTACGGCAAGAGCATCCAGTGTTCAGGCGAGCGCTGACAAGGTGCTCGCACGCATTTGAATGGATCAATGTCCGGACGGTCAAACGATCTCGATTGAGCGCCCGTTGATCCGGAACTTTGTATCATCTGACCGGGACCGCCTTGATGTCGACCACCGTATCTCCCCTTGCACCCAAGTCCTATCCCGAGATGCCGGAGATCGAGGGTGTTCAGTTCGCGACCGCCTCTGCCGGGATCAAGTACAAGGGCCGGACCGACGTCCTGCTGGCAACGGTTGCCGAGGGGACGGCCGTCGCAGGGGTCTTCACCCGTTCCAAGTGTTCTTCCGCGCCGGTTGACTGGTGCAAGGCTCGGGTCGGTGGCGGCAAGGCCCGCGCGCTCCTGGTCAATTCCGGCAATGCCAATGCCTTTACCGGCAAGAAGGGCAAGGCAGCTGTTGAACTGTCTGCCGAAATCGTCTCCAGGGAGCTTGGCTGCAGCGAAGGTGAAATCTTCCTGGCATCAACCGGCGTGATCGGCGAACCGCTTCCGGCGGACAAGTTTTCCGGTGTCATCGGAGAATTGAAGGCCAACCAGGGCAGCGCGAGCTGGCTGGATGCCGCCAAGGCGATCATGACCACTGATACCTATCCGAAGGTCTCCACTGCAAGCGTTGAACTGGATGGTGTTACCGTGACGATCAACGGCATTGCCAAGGGCGCGGGGATGATTGCGCCGGACATGGCCACCATGCTGTCGTTCATCTATACCGACGCTCCGATCGCGCCGTCAGTTCTCCAGGCTCTGCTCAGCGGGGAAGTCGACGGCAGCTTCAACGCGGTGACCGTCGACAGCGATACGTCCACCTCCGATACGGTTCTTCTGTTCGCGACCGGTGCAGCCGGCAAAAAGGGCGTGGAGAGCGTTGCCTCGCTCGATGATCCGCGCGTCGATGTGCTGAGGGCCGCTCTTGGCGACGTCATGCTGGACCTTTCCCATCAGATCGTCCGCGACGGTGAAGGCGCACGCAAATTCGTGGAAGTGCGGGTTGAAGGTGCCGAAAGCGATGGGTCCGCAAAGCGGATCGCGCTGTCGATTGCCAATTCACCGCTGGTCAAGACGGCAATCGCCGGCGAAGACGCCAACTGGGGGCGCGTCGTCATGGCCGTGGGCAAGGCTGGTGAGCCGGCCGACCGCGACAAGCTGGCCATCTGGTTCGGTGATGTGCGGGTGGCCGTGGAAGGTGAACGCGATCCAGACTACAGCGAAGCGGCGGCCTCTGCCGTCATGGAGCAGGAAGACATTGTCATCCGGGTCGATCTCGGTCTCGGCAGTGGCCAGGCGGCGGTCTGGACCTGTGATCTCACCAAGGAATATGTCGCCATTAATGGCGACTACCGGAGCTGAGTATCCCTAGCAGTTCTGACGGTACTGCCCGCAAACGTGCTTAACCGCGCGTTAATTCAGCGTTTCAGGATTGGACAATCTGCCAATGACCAAGATCGTGCTCGTCGCCGCTTGCGCCCTTGTGGATGCGGATGGCCGCATTCTTCTGGCGCAACGGCCCGAAGGCAAATCCATGGCCGGACTGTGGGAATTCCCCGGCGGCAAGGTCGAGCAAGGCGAGCGTCCCGAGGAGACGCTGATACGCGAGCTGGAGGAAGAGCTCGGCATTGAAGTTAACGAAGCGTGTCTGGCGCCACTTACTTTTGCCAGCCACTCTTACGAAGATTTTCACCTACTTATGCCATTGTTCATTTGCCGCAGGTGGAATGGAACTCCACTCGGCAAGGAAGGCCAGGCGTTGAAATGGGTGCGGGCTGTCAGGCTGAGGGATTATCCGATGCCTGCCGCTGATGAACCTCTGATACCCCATCTCCTGGATGCCGTCTAAGCCCGTTTGTTCAAACCCCCGGGGGGCACATGCCGTTTCGATTTCAAACCGTCGCAGACCGCATGTTGCAGGCCTTTCGCCGGGGAAGAGCTTTCGGAGATGACGAGCACGGCGCGACCATGATTGAATACGGCCTGATTGTCGGTTTCATAAGCATTGTCGTCCTGGTCGCCATGACCGCTATCGGTACTGCCATGCGCACCGATATCTT
This sequence comes from Roseibium algicola, assembly GCF_001999245.1. Lineage (NCBI taxonomy): Bacteria > Pseudomonadati > Pseudomonadota > Alphaproteobacteria > Hyphomicrobiales > Stappiaceae > Roseibium > Roseibium algicola. The sequence continues at coordinate 3,163,039 of NZ_CP019630.1, forward strand.
CGGAACAATTTCGACTGCTCTGCAAGGTGTGCTCGGTTCCAGCTGATCCGGGCCGTCGGCTACCTCTAGTCGCCTATTTTCCGTTCCTGAACGCCAAGCGCGTCTGCGAGCCGTGTCTTGGCCGAGCCGGGGCGCAACGGTTTCTGCTGGCTTTCATGCGGCGCCCAGCCCGACAGGGTTACCAGTGAAAATGTCGCCCGGATCCTGCCGTCCGCATCAGCGTGGTTCTGCGCATAAAGTTCGGCCGCACGCAGCAGTACCTGTCGAGACAGCGGCTTTCTGCTGCGGTCTTTCAACACGGATGTTGCACCCATGGCCCTGAGATCCGCCAGCAGTGCGAACATCGTGTCGTAGCGCACCGTCAGACTGTCCAGATCCGTCACCGGCAGCGCAAAGCCTGCCCTTTGAAGCAGGCTGCCGAGGTCGCGCGTGTCCGCAAACGGCAACACCCTTGCAGCCGCACCGCCTTTTACTTCCAGCTCAGCCCGCGTGAGGCTGTCGCGCAGCTCGCTCAAGGTGCCGGCTCCGGGCAAGGTTGCCAGAAAAAGGCCGTCCGGTTTCAAGGCACGGCGGAGCTGTACCAGTGTGCCCGGCAGGTCGTTGACGAATTGGAGGTTGAGAGCGGAGACGATCAGATCCACCGACTGGTCGCCAAAGGGGATCAGGGCGTCATCGAAGACAAGGTCGGGTGCAGCAAGACTCGGGTCGGCAGCAAACAGATCTGCGCGCAACACGAGGTCAGCCTTGCCGGACTGCCGGATTGCTTCGCTCACGTGAGCGCAGTGTCCGCCGAGATCGACAGCAATCGGAAACCGCCGATTGACCAGCAGCAGGCGGTCCTGCAGATCTTCGCTGACGGCTTTCAGCAGAAAGTCCGCGCCCGGTTTGGCAGCCATCAGCGCCCGCAGGCGGCAGGTGCGGAAGAAGGAGCGGTCGAAGAGATCTGGTTGTGCGGTCACGGCAATTCCGGTTGTCATCGAACTTATCGCGGTCACATATGGTATCCGTCCGCCAAGGTCAAAGGCGCAAGGGTCGCGCCAGGCGGCTTGCGGAGCAGGCATCCAGAAAGTTCCGGCCGGTTCCTGCTTGTTTGGGCTGGCCAGATTTGTGTTTTCAGTGCCAAGGTATTCCTCAGTTTGAAGAATTATTCCTGTCGGGTGCCATTGGGGAGCGGTTTTGCGAAGCCTTGCGATGAACATTGCCGGCCTGCCGGAAGTCGCGGCGCGATTTGCGCTCGATTTCGTGCTGCCGCAGCGCTGCTTCAGTTGCGATGCACGGGTGTCCGAGCAGACGGGATTGTGCGCGGAATGCTGGTCCCGGATGCCGTTCCTGGAGCGGCCCTGGTGTGAGCGGCTCGGTATTCCTTTCTCCTATGATGTCGGCGACGGTGCCTGGAGCCCGCAGGCGATCGCCTCGCCGCCTGTGTTCGACAGGTTGCGGGCGGTCGCCTTTTATGATGGTCCTGCCCGGCAGATGGTGCATGCGCTGAAGTTTTCCGGGCGGCGGGAACTTGCCCGTCCGATGGCACGCTGGATGGCGCGTTCCGGCAATGAACTTCTGAGCAGGGACAGCCTGCTGGTGCCGGTGCCGCTGCACTGGATGCGACTGCTGCAGCGCCGGTTCAACCAGGCGGCAGATCTGGCGAAGGAAGTTGCCCGCGAATGCGGTGGTCAGTTCGAACCGCAGGTCCTCAGGCGGCAAAAGCGTACACGCCGGCAGGTTGGCCTGTCAGCCAAGGACCGCCACAAGAATGTCCGCTCGGCTTTCAAGGTCGATGGTGGCCGGGCCGATCTGGTTCAGGGGCGTCACGTTGTGTTGATCGATGATGTGCTGACGACCGGCTCAACGGTGTCGGCCTGCTGTAAATGCCTGCTTTCTTCAGGGGCAGCTTCCGTCGACGTGCTCACATTCGCGCAAGTCGACCCTGCTTTGCGCTCGGGCAACACGACCTGATCCCGACGGTCTTCCTCTTGAGTTTTCGCCGCGCGCTCGCATATAACGCCCGGATTTGGTGTGCGGCGGTGCGGGAAAAAGCGTGCAGCTGCCAAAAAGCAAGGAAAAGACCTGATGGCTGAAGTGGTGATCTATACGCGCCAGCTCTGCGGCTTCTGCACGGCGGCCAAGCGGCTGCTGGACAAGAAAGGCGTTGCCTACACGGAACACGATGCCACGTTCGATCCAGGCCTGCGCAAGGAAATGGTGCAGAAGGCCAATGGTCATTCAACGTTCCCGCAGGTCTTCGTCGGCAAAACCCATGTGGGCGGCTGCGACGATCTTCACGATCTGGAACGGGCAGGTAAACTGGACGCATTGCTCGCGTCCTGATTTACTGAACGAACAATCTTACCTACCAGGACGGAGACAGCGGTCGGATGACCTCATTCACGGCAGCATGCATTCAGCTGCGCAGCGGCAAGACGATTTCGGACAACGCCGATGCTGCGGAAGACCTGATCCGGGCAGCGGCAAAGGATGGCGCGCAATTCGTTCAAACGCCTGAAATGTCCAATGTTCTGGTGCGCAGCCGCGAAGAACTGCTGGAGCGGATTTCCGATGCCGAAGACGACCTGTTCCTGAAAAGAGCACGTGCGCTTGCAGCCGAGCTTGGCATCTATCTGCATCTGGGGTCGCTGGCCGTGCTTGCCGGCAACGGCAAGGTCGCCAACCGTGCCTTTCTGATCGGGCCTGACGGCAAGATCCTTGCGACCTACGACAAGATCCACATGTTCGACGTGGACCTGCCAAATGGCGAAAGCTGGCGCGAGTCCGCAACCTATGAACCTGGAACACAGACGGTCATCGCGGATCTGCCCTTTGCCAAGGTCGGCATGGCTGTCTGTTACGATATAAGATTTCCGGCAATTTTCCGGACCCAGGCTCGTCAGGGTGCACAGGTTCTGACGGGGCCGGCAGCCTTTACCCGCCAGACCGGGCAGGCGCATTGGCACGTACTGCAGCGCTCCCGTGCCATTGAAAACGGTGCCTACGTGATTTCGGCTGCACAGGGTGGCACGCATGAAGACGGGCGTGAAACCTATGGTCACAGCCTGATTATCGACCCCTGGGGTGCCGTGATCGCCGAGATAGACAATGATGATCCCGGCTACGTTCTCGCCGAGATCGACACCCAGAAGGTTGCCGATGCGCGGGCGCGCATCCCTGCGATCGCCAACGAGCGGGATTTCGTCTGCTGTCACGCGGATGGTCTGAAGGAGATTTCGGCGTGATCAAATACACGCTCGTTTGCGACAGTGCACATTCCTTCGAAGGCTGGTTCCGCAATTCCGATGATTTCGACGCGCAGTGTGCGCGAAAACTGGTTGTCTGCCCGATCTGCGGAGCAACCAGCGTTCAGAAAGGTTTGATGGCGCCGGCAGTTTCGACCGCACGCAAGCGGGAAGCGCTTGTCGGTGCCGCGCAGGCGGAAATGCAGTCGGTAGCCGCAGCCACTGCCAACAAGGCCGATGCGCCGACGGCAGCTGCCTCGACTGAAATGCGCTCGTCCGCCCTGTTGCCGCAGGATGTGCAGCAGAAGGAAATCCTCGAAGCTCTTCGACTGGTGCGTGCGCGTATCGTCGAAAGTTCGGAAAACGTCGGTCAGAATTTTGCGGCGGAAGCCCGCAAGATCCACTATGGCGAAGCTGAAGAACGCAGCATCTATGGCGAGACAACGCCCAAGGATGTCGAGGCATTGCTTGACGAGGGCATCCAGGTGTTCGCACTTCCTGAACTGCCTGACGACAAGAACTGAGTTCAGGCGGCTTTCAGCGTGAAGTTCGGAGCGTACCCAAGAAAGGGGCGGGAGCTTCGCGCCCGGGTTGCCGGCCTCTGCAATTTCCTTGCTATTGCGATTTCTCAGCCGTTTCGCTGGAAGTTTAGTTTGCCAGGAAAGAGGCGTTTCTCTTTCGGTAGTCTCAGTTGAAGATCACGTAAAAGAAGATATATTGCGTTATTGTAGTGGGATTGTTCCAAAAAATTTCTTACGTAGTGTTAATCATTGTTAATTATTTTGGATATTTAAAATTTACATCGACTTGGGAACTTTTTCGGGTTGTCGGTGTTGAATATTGAAACAAACATTTATAATCATGATGCTGTGCCGAGGTTCCCGATGTCGATGACTGAGATGAACATGCCCGATACGATACGTGTAATGGTGGCGGAAGATGAGCCGCTGATCGCCTGGATGCTGGAAGATATCCTGTCTGGCATGGGTTTGCAGGTTGTCGGGCCATTCGCGACCGTTGCCGAGGCACGTTCCTGCGTGTCTTCCGAGCCGCCAGAGTTGGCACTTCTGGATGTCGATCTGGCCGATGGCGTTGTCTATCCGTTGGCCGACACGCTGCATGCTCAGCAAGTGCCGATCATCTTTCATACCGGCAATACGGACAAGGTGGACCTGAAGAATCGCTACGGAGGGGCTGAAGTCATTCCGAAGCCGTCCAACCCCAAGCGTTTGCAGATTGCCGTGGAAACGGCCCGGACGCTGCTCAAACGGGCGTAAGCGGGCCCTTCAGAGCGCGCTTTGCTGATCGGTTTGGGACGCGCAGGCGTCTTCCTGGCTTCCGAATTGTGCAGTTTCGCCGCGGCTTCACCGGGTGCCGGTGGAGCCAGGCGACTGGAATTTTCCGTGACAACCAAAACGAAAACCTGCTTCAGCCCGGGCGGATGAAGCAGGTTAAACGGTGTAGGGCCGGTCAGGCGAGGATGTCAGGGTTTCGCTGAAGCCGGCTTGCGCCGCGCCTGCGCCGGTTTCAGCGCAGCCTTGGTTTCTTCCAGGCTTTCTTCTGCAGCCTTGCTCATCTCGTTGACGCTTTCCATCGCCGTTTCATTGAGCTCTTCAACCACGGCAGCGCTTTCTGAAAAGCTGTCGCGGAAGAGGGCAGCCTGCTTTTCGAAATGGTCCTGATACTCGCTCGCCATTCTGGAATAGAAATCCTGCAGGGTTGCCATGGTTTCTTCCGGCGCGGCGCACTGGCTGAGGGACTTGGCGCATTCCATGTCCTGGTGCAGCCGGTGGCTGACGAAATTCATGTGGTCATCAAACGCCTTTTCGGCATGGGACCACATGGTCTTGCCCACTTTCTGGAAACTTGCGATGGCCTTGGCTTCAATGCGGTCTTCGCGCTCGGCAAACGCCCAGTTGGAAAAGGCAGGCATTGGCCATTCGGTCGGTGCCGGCCATTCCGGCAGCTTGGGCCATTCGGCCATCATGGCGCTGAAGTCGAAGGCACCTGTATTGCTTTTCGTCGGCATGAAAGATCCTCCGGTTGTTCGTGTGACGTCCTGCGGCTGGCCATGGCGTTCTTCGCCGGCTTGCCGTCCCCGGACCTGCGCATTCTGTCATTGCCAGCGCAGGGCCCCGCTCCAAAGGTGACGTAACTGTACCTTTGCATCAAGGCCAAGCTTTGACACGGATCAAATCGCATACCGATTCTTACGTAAAAGGCATTTGTGCCGCAGGTTTGTGCAGCCGATTTGCAGGCTTAAGGGCGATTGAGAAAATCGCGCAGTGTCGCCGTTACCTTTTCAGGGGCTTCAAGAGGCGACAGGTGGCCGCTGCCTTGGATCACCGCCAATTCGCTTTGGGGAATGTGGTCGTGGATTTCCTGCGAGATTTCAACCGGTGTGAGCCGGTCGCCATCACCGACCAGCACAAGCGTCTGGCAGGTGATCTCGCTGAGACGGGGGCGGGAATCGATGCGGTTGATAAGCGCGGTCTGCTGGCGGATGAAGGCCTCGGGCCCGGTTTCCTGCGCCATCTCGACGACGATTGCCTTCAGCTCTTCGTCTTCCTCGCGCTTTTCATGAACGAACCCGGGGTAAAGGAGGTGGGGAACCTTGGAAAAGCCCTTCTTGCGGGTCAGGTCGATGAGGAACTGCCGGCGCTCCGACTGATCGGGCGTATCCGGCCGGGAGTTGGTGTCCAGAAGGGCAAGTTTGCCGACCCGCTCCGGCGCTTCGCGCATGATTTCCATGGCGACATAGCCGCCCATGGACAGAGCGATAAGGGAAAACCGCTCCGGTGCTTTTTCCAGGATGCTGGCGGCGATCGCCTTGATGCTGTCGTGTTCGCGGTGGTTTGCCACCATGATCGGTCGGTCGGCAAAGGCAACTATCTGCGGGGCGTAGAGCGCTTCGGTACACAAAAGGCCCGGTACGAACAGGATCGGATCGCTCATCAGCTGTCTTTCGCCCGTTCCGCCAGCAGCATGTAGTTCACGTCCATGTCGCGCGATCTGGCCCAGGTGTCTGTCAGCGGATTGTAGGTGACGCCGCAACGGTCGATCATGGTGAGCCCGGCGGTCTGAAGCGGGCCTTCGATCTCGGAAGGGCGGACCAGCTTTTCGTAGGAATGGGTGCCCTTCGGCAACCAGCGCAGGACATATTCGGCGCCGACGATGGCAAGTGCATAGGCTTTCAGCGTGCGATTGATGGTCGCGACGAACATCAGCCCGCCCGGACGGACCATTTGCGCGGTGGCCTCCAGGAACAGAGGTACGTCGGCGACGTGCTCGACCACTTCCATGTTGAACACAACGTCGAAGGTCTCCCCCGCCGCTGCCAACGCTTCCGCGGTTTCTGCCCTGTAGTCGATTTCGAGGCCAGAGGTCTTCATGTGAAGGCGGGCGATCTCGATGTTGGTTTCCGACGGGTCCGCGCCGACCACATCGGCACCGAGACGTGCCATCGGTTCGCTCAACAGGCCGCCGCCACAGCCGATATCGAGGCAGCGCAGCCCCTTGAACGCGTCCGTGGTCTTCGGGTCGCGGCCGAAATGCCGGCAGACATGTTCCTTGATGTAACCCAGCCGCACCGGGCTGAACTTGTGCAAGGGCTTGAACTTGCCCGTCGGGTCCCACCACTCTTCTGCCATGGCGGAAAAGCGCGCGACTTCCTCGCTGTCGATCGTGCTTCTGGTTTCCTGAGCCCTGCCAGTCATCGGACGGTCCTTTCAAGAGCGTGAAGCGGCTTGGCGCTTCGCCTGGTCATTCAACGGTTCGAAGTCGTTCCAAGGTCTGAGACTATTTGTCAAGACACCCAGTTGCAGCAAAGGAACGCAGCCTGTATGCATGTGCGCCGATCCCAGAGGCGCAACAGCGCTTCCAGACACGACTATAAAGAATACGAGTGGTATGGCCCGACTGGTTTTAAAATTTGGCGGGACTTCGGTTGCCGATCTCGATCGCATCCGTAACGTCGCCCGCCATGTCAAACGGGAAGTGGACGCCGGCCATCAGGTCGCGGTGGTAGTTTCGGCCATGGCCGGACAGACCAACAAGCTGGTGGAGTTTTGCCGTGAGGCATCACCGCTCCACGATGCCCGCGAATATGATGCCGTGGTCGCTTCCGGCGAGCAGGTAACGTCCGGTCTCCTGGCCATCGTGCTGCAGGACATGGGCGTCAACGCCCGGTCGTGGCAAGGCTGGCAGGTGCCGATCAAGACCGACGAGAACCACGGTGCGGCCCGCATCCGCGACATCGAGGGCGGCTTCCTGAGCGAGCGTCTCGAGCAGGGCCAGGTGGCCGTGCTCGCGGGCTTCCAGGGTGTGGCGCCGGACAACCGGATCGCGACCCTGGGTCGCGGCGGGTCCGACACCAGCGCCGTTGCCATCGCCGCTGCCATCAAGGCCGACCGCTGTGATATCTATACCGATGTCGACGGCGTCTACACCACCGATCCGCGCATCGTGCCCAAGGCGCAGCGTCTTGACCGGGTGTCTTTCGAGGAAATGCTCGAAATGGCCTCGCTCGGCGCCAAGGTGCTCCAGGTGCGCTCCGTGGAAATGGCCATGGTCCATGGCGTCAGAACATTCGTGCGCTCCAGCTTTGACGATCCGGATGCGCCCCAGGTCGGCGAGAACGGCCTTCCGATTGGAACTCTTATTTGCGACGAGGATGAACTCGTGGAACAGCAGGTTGTCACCGGCATTGCCTATGCCAAGGACGAAGCCCAGATCTCTCTTCGTGACGTTGCCGACAAGCCGGGTGTCGCCGAATCCGTGTTCGGTCCGCTGGCGGATGCCAACATCAACGTCGACATGATCGTCCAGAACATTTCGCCGGATGGCAAGACCACCGACATTACCTTCACGGTTCCCGAAGGCGATTTCGAACGCGCCAACAAGGTGCTGGAAGACAATCGCGGCGTCATCGGTTTCCAGAACCTTGAAGGTGCCCGTGACGTGGTGAAAGTCTCCGTCATCGGCATCGGCATGCGCTCGCATGCAGGCATCGCGGCCCAGTGTTTCCGCGGCCTCGCGTCCAAGGGTATCAACATCCGAGCCATCACCACATCCGAGATCAAGATCTCTGTGCTTATTGATTCAGCATATGCAGAACTTGCGGTGCGGACTCTGCATTCGCTATACGGGTTGGACGGATAGTTCATCCGGAAGGCAGGCCCCTGTAGAAAAGGGGCCTGTTTGAAGCGGGATCAACGGGGGCGCTATGCGCAGCAACCTAGCCGGACCGCGCCTTCTGCTCCGCCGGCTTCGCGAAGTCATGGCGGAGCCGATCACGGCGCAGGAGCGACTCGACAAGATCGTGGTGTTGATCGCCTCGAACGTCGTCGCGGAAGTCTGTTCCGTTTATATCCTGCGCGCCGATGGTGTTCTCGAACTCTATGCGACCGAAGGTCTGAAGAGTGAAGCGGTCCACAATGCCTCGCTGCGCGTCGGCCAGGGTCTTGTCGGCCTGATCGCGGCCGAAGCCCGGCCGCTGAACCTGCCCAACGCCAGTGCCCACCCGGGCTTTGCCTATCTGCCGGAAACGGGTGAAGAGGCCTATAATTCCTTCCTCGGTGTGCCGATCCTGAGAGCCGGCCGTACGCTTGGCGTGCTTGTCGTCCAGAACAAGTCTCACCGGACCTATCTGGAAGACGAAGTCGAAGCGCTGCAGACGACGGCCATGGTGATTGCCGAAATGGTCGCCGCCGGCGAACTGGAAGCCATTTCCCAGAAAGCTACCGGTCTGGATCTTTCCCGGCCGATCACCTCCAACGGTGTTGGCCTTGCCGAAGGTGTCGGCCTCGGTCATGTGGTTCTGCATGAACCGCGTGTCGTCGTCACGAACCTGATCGCGGAAGATACGGACCGGGAAAAGGGGCGTCTGGAAGCTGCCATCAACCGGCTGCGTCTTTCGATCGACGATCTGCTGGCCAGCGGAGAAATCGCGGCAATCGGCGAGCACCGCGAGGTGCTGGAAGCCTACCGCATGTTCGCTTACGACCGCGGCTGGATCCGGAAGATCGAGGAAGCGATCCGCAACGGCCTGACCGCCGAGGCTGCCGTCGAAAAGGTCCAGAGCGACACGCGCGCCCGGATGCTGCGCCAGACCGATCCGTATCTGCGTGAGCGCCTGCACGACCTCGACGACCTTGCCCACAGGCTTATCCGCGAACTCATGGGCCGCGAACACGGCCCGGGTCTGGATGAACTGCCCCAGGATGCGATCGTCGTTGGCCGCAACATGGGTGCGGCGGAACTGCTGGACTACGGCCGCGACCGCATTCGCGGCCTTGTGCTGGAAGAAGGCGGCCCGACAAGCCACGTGACCATCGTTGCAAGGGCGCTCGGCATCCCGACGGTCGGACTCGTGGAGGATATCGTCAGCCTGGCCGATGGCGGCGACGCGATCATCGTGGATGGCGACACCGGCGAAGTGCACTTGCGCCCGGCCGCCGATCTGGAAAACGCCTATGCGGAAAAAGTCCGCTTCCGTGCGCGGCGACAGGCCCAGTACCGGCGCCTGCGCAACAAGCCGTCCGTCACGCGGGACGGTGTCGACATCTTGCTTCAGATGAATGCGGGTCTTCTCGTCGACCTGCCGCACCTGGATGAGGCTGGCGCGGCCGGGGTAGGCCTTTTCCGCACCGAACTGCAGTTCATGGTGGCGTCTTCGTTCCCGCGCATGCGGGAGCAGCAGTCCCAGTACAGCCAGGTTCTCGATGCGGCGGCGGGCCGGCCGGTAACGTTCCGGTCGCTCGATATCGGTGGTGACAAGGTGCTGCCGTACCTGCGCTCGATCCAGGAGGAAAACCCGGCGATGGGCTGGCGCGCACTGCGCCTCGGCCTTGATCGGCCGGGCCTGCTCAGAACCCAGATCCGGGCCTTGCTGCATGCGGCCGCCGGCCGGGACCTGAAACTGATGTTCCCGATGGTTGCCGTGGTCGATGAATTCCTGCAGGCCAAATCGCTGGTGGACAAGGAAGTCAAACACCTGCGCCGCCACGGTCACGCAACGCCCGAAAACATCCGTCTGGGTGTGATGGTGGAAGTGCCTTCGCTGCTGTTCCAACTGGAAGAGCTGATGAGCCATGTCGACTTCGTGTCTGTCGGTTCCAACGATCTGTTCCAGTTCTTCTGCGCCGTCGACCGGGGCAACACGCGTGTTGCCGACAGGTTCGACACATTGGGTGTCGGCTTCCTCCGGGCCTTGAAATCCATCGTGGATGCCGCAAATAAGGCTCATGTGCCCGTGACCCTTTGCGGAGAGCTTGCTGGCCGTCCACTTGAAGGCATGGCGTTGATCGGCCTGGGCTTCAGGGACCTTTCCATGTCGCCCGCGTCTCTTGGGCCGGTGAAAGCCATGCTTCGGACCCTTGATGCCGGTCGCCTGTCCGCCAGGTTGCTGCCGCGACTGGAGCCGGGACACGATGACAGCAACATACGGGAAGTGTTGAAGCGCTTTGCCGCCGAAACCGATGTTGCCCTTTAGCGCTAACGGGCGTAACTCACCGTCGAAGCGATAATTTCTGGAGAATCAGCGCGTATGCTGGCGCGTCACAAACTTGATACCCTGCTGGACCGGTTCGCTGAACTCGAACACATGATGTCCGCCAATCCGGATCCGGGCGCTTATGTGAAGCTGTCGCGGGAATATGCCGGACTGGAGCCGTTGGTCGGCAAAATCCGTGCGTTGATCAAGGCGGAACAGGATCTGGCCGGTGCAAAGTCACTGGTGCAGGATCCGTCCTCCGACGCGGAAATGCGCGAGCTTGCCGAAATGGAACGCGACGAACTGGAAGAGCGCGTCGAAGAACTGGCCCAGGATGTACGCATCGGGCTGTTGCCGAAGGACGAGGCGGACTCCAACGATGCCATCCTGGAAGTGCGGGCGGGGACCGGCGGCGACGAGGCGGCTCTCTTTGCCGGTGATCTCTTCCGCATGTACCAGCGTTATGCCGAACTTCAGGGCTGGAAGGTGGAAATCCTGTCTGCCAGCGAAGGTGAAGTCGGCGGCTACAAGGAAGTGATCGCATCCGTTTCCGGCGACAACGTTTTTGCCAAGATGAAATTCGAGTCCGGTGTTCACCGGGTGCAACGGGTGCCCGCAACCGAGTCGGGCGGACGTATTCATACGTCGGCGGCAACCGTTGCCGTGCTGCCTCAGGCGGAGGACGTCGATATCGACGTTCAGGAGAGCGACTTGAGGATCGACACCTATCGCGCATCCGGCGCAGGTGGGCAGCACGTCAACACGACCGATTCTGCTGTGCGCATCACGCACTTGCCGACGGGTATCGTCGTTGCCGTTCAGGACGAACGCTCCCAGCACAAGAACAAGGCGCGAGCCATGCAGCTTCTGCGGGCGCGCATCTATGACGAGGAGCGCGAGCGGGCTGCGAGCGAGCGAACCGAAGCCCGGCGGTTGCAGGTCGGGTCCGGCGATCGGTCCGAGCGGATCCGCACCTACAACTACCCGCAGGGTCGCGTAACAGATCATCGTATCGGCTTGACGCTCTACAAGCTGGAGCAGATCCTTTCGGGGGAAGCGCTTGGAGAAGTCATCGAGCCGTTGATCCTGGACCACCAGGCCAATCTTCTGGCAACCGAAGAGGCCTGAGGTGACCATCGGCCAGCTTTACCGGTCCGTGCGCGACCGGTTTCGGGTGGCCGGTTTGCCGACACCGGAACTGGATGCAAGGCTTCTTGTCAGCGCGGCGCTCGAGCTGCCCCTGTCGGAACTTGTCTTTCGTGAACAGGAAGAGCCAGCACCTGGTGCGGCCGAACTTGCAGAGGCCCATGCGCGGAAACGCCTTCATGGCATGCCCGTCGGCCGGATACTCGGGGAACGGGATTTCTACGGCCGGCGATTTCATTTGAACGAGGCAACGCTGGAGCCCCGGCCGGACACTGAAACCCTGATCGATGCTGTGCTTGAAAGATGTGCTCCTGAAGAAGCACCGCTTATCTGCGATATCGGCACGGGTACGGGAGCGATCGCCGTCACGTTGCTGGCCGAGTTGCCCCGAAGCCGGATGATCGCGGTGGACCTGTCGGAACAGGCGCTTGAATGTGCTGCTGGCAACGCGTCTCTGCACGGCGTGGAAGACCGGTTTCTTCCCGTGCGGGCGGACTATACCTCCGCGCTGCGACCGGAAAGCGGCTTCGACTGGGTTGTCAGCAACCCGCCCTATATCCGCAGCGCTGTCCTCGCCGAACTGTCGCGCGAAGTGATTCAGCATGACCCGAAGCTTGCTCTTGATGGCGGTGAGGACGGCCTGACAGCCTATGTTCGTATCGTCGCGGATGCTGTGAAGCTGCTGCGCCCGGGCGGTTGGATCGCTCTCGAAATCGGCTTCGATCAAGGAGAGGATCTGAAAAAACAGCTGCGTCATCATGGCTTTGTAGAGATTGAAATCATTAAAGATCTTTCCGGAAACGACCGTGTTGTGGTGGGGCGCAGGCTCTAATTTTGCGGATTTGATCCGAAGGCGAAAAAGCACTTGGAAATCGCAACGGAAACGGGTACGTTCCTCTTGCCGAGACCGGAAATGTTATCAGCGTTTAGCGGGGCATGCGCATCCGGCAGCTGGGAACCGGCGCAACTTCAGCGTTTTGGAAACCGTTGCAAATCGGACTATCCGGTGTTTCGGACTGTCGAAGAAAAAGACAATCGCGTTGGCCATCGGCCTTTAGCGCGCTGCGTATGTTTTCAATGACAGCCGCTAACCAGCATTGGTGGTTTCGGCAGGTATTTCGTGTCGGTTTTAGGCAATTCCGATGTTGGGTCAGCGTCAAGCTGACCGCCGTTCCTTAAGAGAAAACGGCAGGATGAGACCAGGTAATCAAAGCAATAAGCGTATGCGCGGACGGGGCCGCAAGGGCCCAAATCCGTTAACCCGGACTTACGAATCAAACGGTCCTGATGTGAAAATCCGCGGTACTGCGATGCACGTTGCAGAGAAGTACCAGCAGCTTGCACGGGATGCCCAGGCATCCGGCGACCGGGTTATGTCCGAGAACTATAACCAGCATGCGGAGCACTATCTGCGCATTGTGGCTGCCGCGCAGCCGCAACAGCAGCCGATGGCGCATGCTTCTTCCCGCAGCGAAGCCGAAGACGGTTTCGAAGCCGCGGCAACGAATGGCTCAGGCCACTCCAATGGCGCAGAACGGTCTTCCCAGGACGTGTCCTCCTCGGACAACGACCTGATGGATGCCGACAGCCCGCAGCCTTTCATCGACGACATGCCTGTCATCGATCAGGAAGGTAAGGTCAACGGCGCTTCCCAGAAGGCAGAGAAAGCCGAAGCCGGCGACGACGAAGCGGACGAAAAGCCGCGCCGCCGCCCCCGGACACCTCGTGCGCGCACGCCGCGCCGGGCCTCCGGTGATCAGGCTGACGCAGGCCAGGCCACGGCGGAAGCCGCGGACGGTGCTGAAGCTTCTGGCGGTTCCGACGAAGAGGATCAGCCGAAACCGCGACGCCGGGTCGCGCGCCCGCGTCGTGCCAAGGCAGCTGAAGAGGCTCCGGCCGAGGCACCTGCCGGAGAATGATCCGGTAGATAGTCAGCCTCGATAAAGCTGAAACAGATAAAACGGCGTCCATGATGGGCGCCGTTTTTTGTTTGGCTTGCAGACATCCGTTCCGGACGGCACAGAATAAGATGCCGCAGGGGCTTTTGTGGTGAATATGCAACACTATATTAGAGGAGCAGCACTGCAAAAGGCTGTGCGGATGCCCGTATCAGGGGTCCGTATTCCAGATCGTTCCCCACGCTTCGGGTGGTGCGGACGGGTAGGAGGTAACTTATGAACTTTGAAAAATACACTGAGCGTGCGCGCGGTTTTGTTCAGTCCGCTCAGACCTTTGCCTTGGGGCGGGGCCATCAGCAATTCGCACCTGAACACATCCTGAAGGTTCTTCTGGATGATCCCGAAGGCATGGCCAGTGGCCTGATCGACCGTGCCGGCGGCAACGCCAAGGCATTGAAGGGCGATCTTGAGGGCCTTCTGGACAAGATGCCGAAAGTTTCCGGTGGGTCCGGTCAGCTTTACATGGGCCAGGCAACCGCACGTCTGTTCGAGCAGGCCGAGAAGATCGCTGACAAGGCCGGAGACAGTTTCGTCACCGTGGAGCGGCTTCTGCTCGCCCTTGCCATGGACAGCGACAGCGAAACCGGCAAGCTGATGAAGCGGCATGGCATTACGCCAAACGGACTGAACGAGGCAATCAACCAGCTTCGCCAGGGCCGGACGGCCGATACCGCGACTGCCGAAAACCAGTATGACGCGCTGAAGAAATTCGCTCGGGATCTGACCCAGGTTGCCCGGGAAGGCAAACTCGACCCGGTGATCGGCCGTGACGAGGAAATCCGCCGGACCATCCAGGTCCTGTCGCGCCGTACCAAGAACAACCCGGTTCTGATTGGTGAACCAGGGGTCGGCAAGACCGCGATTGCAGAGGGCCTTGCGCTGCGCATCGTCAATGGCGATGTACCGGAATCGCTCAAGGACAAGCAGCTTCTTGCGCTCGACATGGGCTCGCTGATTGCCGGTGCGAAATACCGGGGTGAGTTCGAGGAGCGCCTGAAGGGTGTTCTGTCCGAAGTCCAGGCGGCCGCGGGCAAGGTAATCCTGTTCATCGACGAGATGCACACGCTGGTTGGCGCCGGCAAGGCGGATGGGGCCATGGATGCCTCCAACCTCTTGAAGCCTGCTTTGGCGCGCGGCGAGCTGCACTGTGTCGGTGCGACGACGCTGGACGAATACCGCAAGCACGTTGAAAAGGATGCCGCTCTGGCGCGCCGGTTCCAGCCGGTGTTCGTGAGCGAGCCGACGGTCGAGGACACGGTTTCGATCCTTCGCGGGATCAAGGAGAAGTACGAACTCCATCACGGGGTCCGTATCACCGACAGTGCCATCGTCTCGGCAGCGTCTCTTTCCAACCGCTACATCACCGACCGGTTCCTGCCGGACAAGGCGATCGATCTTGTGGACGAAGCCGCCAGCCGGCTGCGGATGCAGGTCGACAGCAAGCCGGAGGAACTGGACGAACTGGATCGCCGGATCATCCAGCTCAAGATCGAGCGCGAGGCGCTGAAGGCAGAAAGCGACGAAGCTTCAAAGGATCGTCTGTCCAGGCTCGAGAAGGAGCTGACGGATCTGGAAGAAAAGTCGCAGGCACTCAGCAACCGCTGGCAGGGCGAGAAGGAAAAGCTGAACCTTGAACAGAAGATCAAGGAACAGCTGGAACAGGCCCGCATCGACCTGGAAATCGCGCAGCGTCGCGGTGATCTGGCCAAGGCTGGTGAGCTTGCCTACGGCGTGGTTCCGGAGCTGGAGCGCAAACTTGCCGAAGCGGAAGCTTCAGAGGATGCCGATGCCATGGTCGATGAGGCCGTGACGCCGGCTCACATTGCCCAGGTCGTTTCGAAGTGGACCGGAATTCCGGTCGACAAGATGCTGGAAGGCGAGCGCGAAAAGCTGCTTCAGATGGAAGACATGCTGGCGAACCGGGTCATTGGCCAGGCAGAAGCCATTCATGCGGTTTCCACTGCGGTGCGCCGGGCGCGTGCCGGTCTGCAGGATCCGAACAGGCCGATTGGCTCGTTCATGTTCCTCGGACCGACCGGTGTCGGCAAGACCGAGCTGACCAAGGCACTTGCGTCGTTCCTCTTCGATGACGACAGCGCAATGGTGCGGATCGACATGTCGGAATACATGGAGAAGCACTCCGTTTCCCGTCTGATCGGCGCGCCTCCCGGCTATGTCGGATACGAGGAAGGTGGTGCGTTGACGGAAGCCGTTCGGCGGCGCCCGTATCAGGTCGTGCTTTTCGACGAAATCGAAAAGGCGCATAGCGACGTGTTCAACGTGCTGTTGCAGGTTCTGGACGACGGTCGGCTGACCGATGGTCAGGGCCGGACGGTCGACTTCCGCAACACGCTGATCATCATGACCTCGAACCTGGGGGCCGAGTATCTGGTCAACCAGCCGGAAGGTCAGGATACGGATGCGGTTCGCGACGAGGTGATGAGCGCCGTGCGGGGTCATTTCCGTCCGGAGTTTCTGAACCGTCTCGATGAGATCGTGTTGTTCCATCGCCTGCAGCGGGCGCAGATGGCCGATATCGTCAAGATCCAGCTGGAGCGTCTGCGGGCTCTCCTCAGCGATCGCAAGATTACGCTGAAACTGGACGACGGCGCTCTCGGTTGGCTGGCTCAGAAGGGCTACGACCCAGCCTATGGAGCGAGGCCGCTGAAACGGGTGATCCAGAAGGACGTTCAGGATCCTCTCGCCGAAAAGCTGCTTGCCGGCGAAATCCTCGACGGCCAGACGGTCGATGTCACGGCTGGTTCAGACCGCCTGATGTTCCAGGTGGAAGGCTCGGAAAGCGCAGCCGCCTGATCTGAGGCAAGCTGAAAGAAATGAAAAGGAAACCCGCGGAAGGACACTTCCGCGGGTTTTTCGTTTTGTGCCTCGATTGGCCCGGGCGTTTGCGTTTTGTCAAACGGGCCAGCGAAAAGCTGTGGTATTCATATATTCATAAATGTGAAACAAGAGCCGCGCTTCGGTGAATCCCCAGGGCGGCTGATCCGATCAAGGAGACTCAGATGACAGTCGATCGTGCAGTCATGATGTTTGCAGGTGCCATGGTGCTCTTGTCCCTGGCGCTGGGGTTTTACGTTTCGTCCTACTGGTATCTGCTCAACGCCTTTGTCGGCTTGAACCTGATGCAGGCATCCGTCACCGGCTTTTGTCCGGCAGCAATCATTTTCAAGAAGCTCGGCATGAAACCGGGAGTGGCCTTCTCGTAAGGTGGAGGACAAGATGAGACGCGGTATCTTCATTTTCTTCCTGTTGACGCTGGCTGCAGCGTCGGGTGCCGCGCCGGTGGCTCGTGCCGGCGAATTTCTGGCCGAGCCGATCACCGTACCGGAAACCAAGGCGGTATTTGCCGAGGTCAAAAGCCGGACGGTCGTTCCTGCCCGTGCCCGCATTGGCGGAACCATAAAGACAATTTCCGTGCGCGAGGGCGATGTCGTGTCAGCTGACCAGGTCATTGCCTTGGTCGTTGACGAGAAAATTGCACTCGAGCTGGGGGCTGCGGAGGCCCGGATCGAGGTTCTGCGCTCCCAGCTTCACAATGCCCGCACCGAGTTGGAGCGTGTGGAGCAACTGGTTGCCCGTGGCAGCGCGGCACAAAGCCGGCTGGACCAGGTGCGCACACAATTCGATGTTGTCACCAACCAGACCGTTGCGGCGGAATCGGAGATGGCGGTCGTACGACAGCGCGCCAGCGAAGGCGAGATCCTGGCCCCCAATGCCGGACGCGTTCTGACAGTGCCGGTCACGGAAGGCTCGGTCATTCTGCCGGGAGAGGAAGTCGCCCGGATTGCCAGCGGCCGATACTTCCTGCGTCTCTCCATCCCGGAGCGACATGCCGCCCAAATAACCTCAGGGGCGAAAGTTCTGCTGGGTGGACGTGGTCTTGAGCCCAAGCCAGAGGCTGCGGAGACCGGGAGCATCGCAACCCGGCAAACCTTCGGAACGATCGTGAAGGTCTATCCTGAAGTTACCGAAGGCCGGGTGACGGCGGATGTCGATGTCGATGGTCTGGGAGACTATTTCGTCAACGAACGCACACTTGTTCATGTGCCCGTCGGCGAGCGTCAGGTCATTGCGGTGCCGGAAGCTGCTCTTTCGATCCGACATGGTGTCGATTATGTGCAGGTCGCCGTTGAGGCTGGCACCCAGGATGTCGCCGTGGTTCCAGGCGCAAATGTTCTTCACGACGGGACGGTTCTGGTCGAAATCCTGACAGGACTGCGTGCCGGTGATCGGGTGTTGGTGCCATGAGGCTCGGTCTTGCCGGATGGCTGACCCGATCCTTCATCGGGTCACCGCTCACCCCGCTGTTCCTGATGGCTTCCCTTGCCCTCGGGCTGATTGCTCTTGTCGCCCTGCCACGTGAAGAAGAACCGCAAATCTCCGTGCCGATGGTCGATATTCATGTGGAAGCCAACGGCCTCAATGCGGATGATGCGGTCAAACTGGTGACGGAACCGCTCGAGACGATCGTCAAGGCAATCGATGGTGTCGAGCATATCTATTCCCAGACCCAGGACGACCGTGTGCTGGTAACGGCACGGTTTCTTGTCGGGACCGACGCGGACGCTGCCATCTTGCGCGTGCACGAAAAGATCCGCGCCAACATGGATCGGATCCCCGTCGGCATTCCGGAGCCATTGATTGTTGGCCGGGGTATTGATGATGTCGCCATTGTCGTCGTTACGCTGACACCGACACGGGGGGCCGCCGAACGGTGGACGGCAAACGGGTTGACCCGGATCGCGCGCGAACTTCAGACCGAAATCGCCAAGCTCTCGGACATCGGTCTCACGTTCATCGTCGGGGAGCAGCCGGAAGCCATTCGCGTTGAACCTGACCCGGAAAAACTGTCGCTTTACGGAATCACGCTGCAGCAGCTGGCTGCCAAGATCGAGGGCGCCAACAAGTCCTTCCGCGCAGGCTATGTTCGCGAAGCCGGAGAGCAGCGCGTTCTGGTCGCAGGGGAGACGTTGCAATCGGCCGAAGAGATCGGAAATCTCTTCCTGACCGCTCGTGACGCCCGGCCCGTTTATGTGCGTGATGTCGCCCGCATCGACCTTGCCACTCAACCGGCAGAGCACAGGGTCGCCCATATTCGCAAGCAAGATGGAGCATTGACCTTGGCCCCGGCGGTGTCGCTGGCCATTGGCAAACGACCGGGCACCAATGCGGTGGTGATTTCCGATGAAATCGTTTCACGGCTTGAAGCAATTCGCGGAGATCTCTTTCCCGAAGGCGTGGATATGGAGATCACCCGGAACTACGGTGAGACCGCCAATGAAAAAGCCAATGAACTGCTGTTCCATCTTGGGCTTGCGACAGTTTCCATTGTCGTCCTGATCGCACTGGCGATCGGGTGGCGCGAAGCGCTGGTGACGCTGGTGGTGATCCCGACGACGATCCTGCTCACGCTCTTTGCAGCCTATCTGATGGGCTACACCATCAACCGTGTCAGCCTGTTTGCCCTGATCTTTTCCATCGGCATCCTGGTGGACGACGCCATCGTGGTGATCGAGAACATCGCCCGGCACTGGGGCATGTCGGATGATCGCAGCCGGACGCAAGCCGCGGTGGAAGCGGTGGCGGAAGTCGGCAATCCGACCATCATCGCAACGCTGACGGTCATCGTCGCCCTTTTGCCGATGCTGTTCGTTTCAGGCTTGATGGGCCCCTATATGGCACCGATTCCTGCCAATGCTTCGGCAGCGATGCTGTTTTCGTTCTTTGTTGCCGTGATGCTGACACCCTGGCTGATGATGAAATTCGCTGGCCGCGGCGGAGGCCATTCCCATGCGCCTGCGGCCCATGGCGGGGCTCTGGGTCGTATTTACGCGAAGGTCGCCAGACCGTTGATCGGTTCGCGCCTGCGCGCCTGGGGCTTTCTGCTGATCGTCGGCGTCTGCACAATCGGTTCGCTTGCGCTGTTCTATACCACCGACGTTACGGTGAAACTGCTTCCATTCGACAACAAGGCGGAGCTGCAGGTGCTTGCCGATCTGCCGGAAGGGTCTTCGGTCGAGGACACGGACAGGGTTCTTCAGGAAATTGTCGCCCGTTTGGGAGAGGTGCCTGAAATCCTGTCGTTCCAGACCTATGCCGGCACTGCATCGCCTTTCAATTTCAACGGACTGGTTCGCCACTACTATCTGCGGGCACTGCCTGAACAGGGTGACGTGCAGATCAATCTCACCGAGAAGGGGGAGCGGGACCGGACAAGTCATGACATCGCGCTGGATATCCGCGAGATGCTGACAGGTCTCGACCTTCCCGCCGGTACTGTGTTGAAGGTGGTGGAGCCGCCCCCGGGGCCGCCGGTTCTGGCGACACTGCTTGCGGAAATCTATGGGCCCGATGCCGAAACCAGGCGCGCGGTTGCAAGCAAGGTTCGCCAGGCCTTCGAGGACGTGCCGTTCATCGTGGATGTCGACGATTCCTTTGGAACCCAGGCCGACCGGGTGCGCATCGCCATCGATCAGGACCGGCTTGAATATCACCGGGTCGAGCAGGGCGATGTCTTCGACACCGTTCGGCGCCTCTATGGTGGAACGGAGGTCGGTTATTCGCATCGAGGCCGGACGCGTTATCCAATTCCGATCCGGATCCATCTAGCAAAGGGCGACATGGTGATCGGTGAAGCGGTGCTTGCAACGCCGGTGCCGGCCAATGCATTGCCCGGAGGCCGGGGCGTGATCGAGCTTGGCGACGTGGTGACGGTTCGCAGGGAAAAGACATCCTTTCCGGTGTTCCGTCACAACGGGCGTGCGGTTGAAATGGTAACCGGCGAACTGGCAGGCGCGTTCGAAGCGCCGGTTTACGGGATGCTGGCTGTTGGACAAAAGATCCAGGACATGGATTGGGGACCTGACGGGGAACCGGTGATCTCGTTCCATGGTCAGCCCGAAGACGAAACGCGGCCAACCCTGCTCTGGGATGGCGAGTGGGAAGTCACCTGGGTCACTTTTCGGGACATGGGAGGTGCCTTCATGGTGGCGATCCTGGGCATCTACTTCCTGGTGGTGGCCCAGTTCGGTTCCTTCAAACTGCCGCTCGTGATCCTGACGCCAATTCCGCTGACGCTGATCGGCATCATGCTGGGGCACTGGCTGTTTGCTGCGCCATTCACGGCGACATCGATGATCGGCTTCATTGCGCTTGCCGGCATCATCGTGCGCAACTCCATATTGCTGGTCGATTTCATCCAGCATTCGCGCACGCCCGACAAACCGCTTCTGGACGTTTTGCTGGAAGCCGGGGCAATCCGCTTCAAGCCGATCCTGTTGACAGCGCTTGCCGCCATGATCGGCGCTGCAGTTATCCTGACCGACCCGATATTTCAGGGGCTGGCGATCTCGCTGCTCTTCGGTCTGGCATCGTCGACGATCCTGACGGTTCTGGTAATCCCGGCGATCTACATGGCTCTGCGCCGCGACCAGGCACGACAGAAGGAAGTTTCGGAAGCTGGATGAGCGGCAGGTTGATTGTCGCCGGCGTCAAGCTGGTGCCGGTCCCTCAGGCGGGGATCGAATGATCGAAGCCTGTCCGGAGTGCAGACATCAACAAGTTCGGCCGGGGCACGAAGGCCCCGGCCGAACTTTGTTTTTCAGGAGTGTCAGTTGATGGCAGCGATCCGCGACGGCTTGCGGACACGGTCCAGCAAGGTGTCGACGCGGTAGCGCTCGGTTTCGAACGCTGTGCGCATTTCACCATCCAGCGTACGGCCCTTCGGCAGCTTGATACGCATCGGATCCATGTAACGGCCGTTGACGAGCACTTCATAGTGCAGGTGCGGGCCTGTCGACAGGCCGGTGGAGCCGACATATCCGATGATCTGGCCCTGGGTGACCTTGGATCCTTCACGGATGCCGCTGCCAAAACCACTCATGTGGTTATAGGTCGTGGTGTAGCCGTTCGTGTGCTGCAGCTCGATACGGCGGCCATAGCCGGAGCTCCAGCCGGCTTTGACGATTGTGCCGTTCCCGGCCGCCATGATCGGCGTTCCGCGCGAAGCAGACCAGTCCACACCGCGGTGCATCTTGGTGTAGCCATGGATCGGGTGGCGGCGCATGCCGAAACCGGAGCGGAACTTGCCGCCATTGAGCGGCTTGCGGATAAGAAACTTCT